>JAWLHT010000098.1:0-16349 GCA_041690195.1 Candidatus Latescibacterota bacterium | reverse complement strand
CTAAGTGCTTGCACACCTTAGACCTCCACGACAGATTTTGGAGTCCTCTTTTTTTCCTCCCACGTTTACTCCATCGGTACAATTGAGTCTACACCCTTTCTTTGTGTCTTTGCGTGAGACCATCTTCTCTCTCTTTATTTCTCTTTCATTTTTTCTCCGCGTCTCTGCGAGAAATGTCCTTATTGCCGCTGCCCGGCCTCTGCGCTGGAGGCGGCCTCCTCCCCGGACTGGCCGCGGACCGCCCGAAGACGCTCCATGTGCCCGGTGCTGCGCACGAACTGCACCACGGCGTCACGATCGGGGTTGGCGCGGCGCAGGTCCTCACGGGTGGGGAACCGCACGAACCGGACGTCATCGCGGCCATAGGCGGCCCGGAGGGCGTAATCCAGCCCGATACCGAAGATATAGGCGTACTGGTCGGTATTGCGGGGGATATCCAGCAGGATGAGCGAGCTTCGGGGAGCGGGGTCGGGGACGAGCTGCACCGTTTCCGAAACGATGAGCTGCGCAACTTTTCCGGCTCCGTGCCAAGCCTGGATCTGGACCGTGGTGCGCCAGGCAGCGGCGACTCCCCAGATCAGCAGAACGCCGATGACAGCCCGGAGCGCAACCTCTCCCCGGAGCAGGGAAACCGCCAGTCCGATCAACAGGGCGAAAGCGGCCACGGGGATGAGCGCGAAACGGGACTCGGCGTGCCCTACAACCACCTGGAGGGTCATGCCGGCATTGGGCATGGTGGTGGCAAGCGCCAGGAAAAGCAGCGTCGCGACGGCCAGGGCGTATTTCCCGCGGAAGACGCCCCTTCCCCGCGGCGGACGCGCCCAGAGCAGCCCTCCGAGCGCGAGCAGTACCCCCGTCGAAGCCCAGAACGGCCAGGAGAGCACCCAACCGCGGACCACGTTCGGCCAGGGATACAGCACAGCGGCGAGATAGTTCAGGGGCACCAGGAGACTCAGACCGTTCCGTGCGGTGACATACCCGCCGACTCCGCCGAATATGGTGATCCGGTACACGAAATATACAACCGCGATCCCCGCCGGGATGACGAGTCCGGCCCGGGCGTCCCGGCGCTCTTCCACAGGGCCCCGAACCGCCCGGAGCGCGGTCAGGAGAAAAGCGGCCATGAAAAACACCACGCCCTGCTCCTTGGAGAGCAGCGCCCCGGTGAGAAGCGCGGAACCGGCCAGAAGGGAGCGGGTTCCGCCCCGTCCGGCATCCCACCGCATCCAGTCCAGAAGACCCGCCAGCCCGAAGGTGACGCAGACCACATCGAACCGCGCGGCGACCCATCCCACCGAACCGACGGTCAATGGATGGATACCGTAGAATAGGCAGGCCGCGGCAGCGGCGAGCCCGCCCTCCGTTCGTTCCTTCCCGTACGGTGCGATCATGAACGTCACCACCCGCCAGAGCAGGAACACGTTCAGGACATGGAAGAGGATGTTGGTCAGATGCGGCAGCCATGCCGTCCCGGAATAGAGCAGGTTTTCGAGCCAGAAGGTGAGCATGGGGAGCGGCCGCAACCAGAACGCCTGCCCGTCCGGGGGAATAATGGAGGTATGGAAATAGGCCAGCGTTTCCCCGAGCGTACGCGGATACACGAATACCCACGAATCTCCGACCAGGGAGTTGCCGAGCGCGGCAATATGGGCCAGCGCGGCGACAAGTATCACGCCCGGAAGGAGTACGCGGTCGAAACGGAAGGACGGACGGGTGTTCATGGAAGCTCCTGCCAAAATAAAGGAGTCGGGAAACAGAGTTCAGGAATCGGGAGAAATGCCGCTATCCTGCCTGCGCACTCTGTGTTCTCTTTTTTGCATTCCGGCTCCTGGATCCTTCATTTTTATCTCACACGTAGGTCAGCCACTTGGTGAAGGCGGGGACCTTTCCGACAATGACATCGGCGTAATAGGCCCGCAGCCGTTCCGTAACCGGACCCGCCCCGCCGTTGCCGATGACCCGGTCATTCACCTTGATCACCGGCTTCACTTCGTTCCCGGAGGAGCACAGGATGACCTCGTCGGCGGCGAGCAGACGGTCGGGACCGAACTTCTCCTGGACGAATTCAACGCCCAACTCATGGGAAAGCGCCATGATACTGTCGCGGGTCACCCCGAGGAGGATGGTTTCCTCGGGCGCGGTCACCAGGCGGCCTTTTTCCACGATGAAAATGTTCGCCGTGGTCGCCTCCGCCACAAACCCCTCGCGGTCGAGGAGAATGGCGTCGTTGAATCCCGCGGCCAGCGCCTCGCTTTTGGCCAGCATGGGGGTGATGTAATTGCCGGAGACCTTGGCTTTCACCGGCATGGAGGAGGCATCAATTTTCCGCCAGTTGCTCACCTGCAGACGGTAGACTCCCGTGGAGGCGTGAAAGGTTCCAAGCCCGATAATCATGCTCACCTTCGCGTCGCCCGGATAGAGGTCGAGGATGGGATCCGCATATATGGCGAGGGGACGGATGGTGCAGTTCTTGAGCCCGCTCCGGGCGACCGTCTCCACGATGACCCGGCTGATCTCCTCCCCGGTGTAGGGGAGTTTCATGCCGATGATCTCCGCCGATACCTCGAAGCGGCGGATGTGCTCCGGAAGCCGGAAAATGGCCGCGCGCCCGTCCACGGTCTCGTTACAGTCTATGCTTTCGAAAAGGGTCGCTCCGCGCTGGAGACTGTGGCAGAGCGGGTGAATCGAGGCTTCGTCCCAGGGAACGAACCGCCCGTCCATCCATATGTCAGGTTTCATCACTTCACTCCGTGGAAATTGAAAGAAACAGTAAAGGGGCAACCACTGAATTCCTCAAAATAGCGAATCGGGGACATCAATTGCAAGATGAATGAGAAAGAAATGCGCCGCAGCGGATTATTGGACCACAGGGGTAACTATCTACGAGGTCAAGGAAGAGAAGCGAGGGGATGAGGAATCCAGGGATTTCCGGTGACCGCATCAACAATGTTTTGAAAGAGGTTCTTCCCTTGCTTGCGCGAAGTGGAGACATAGCTCCGGATGCGGGCAAAGATGAGCGCACCTTTGGGAGTACGTTCGCAGCCGGACGTTTTCTGTCGGAGTTTCACCATGCGAATATCCCGCTCGGCCTGGTTATTGGTGAACGGCACGGATGGGTCACGCAGGAATCGCAGGACCGCATCGCGGTGTTTCGCGAGACGTTCATGCAGGTTGGCGGCCCGGGTCTTCTTTGACCGGCCCCGTGCTCCCGGTTTCTTATGAGGCGGGGTCAACTCGGACTGTCCGCACCGGAGGATTTCATCATAGGTCTGTTCGAACCAGTCCGCCAGTTCGGAAGAGAGCATAGAACCCTCGGCGGCGGCGCACGACTGGGACATCATCTCAAAAAGACTCACCATTCCCTGCGCCCAGCGGTGGTTCTCGTTGTCGCAGACGCCGTGCAGTTCGCGCAGCAGATGCGCTCCGCACAACGCGTGCTTCTGGCCAAAGCGGAAATAGGGATGAAAGCAATCGTGAATCACCGTGCCCGTAAATCCGGGGAGGATTGCATTGTCCTCCATTGCCTCGCTCCCCCGTTTGGGGTGCGCCTGGTACAGGGTCAATTCCGCAGTGGAGACCGTATGCATCCACTGGAGTTTTCCCTCCACCCGGATGCCGGTCTCATCGACGTGCAGGCTTTCGGCATCCCCCAACTGACCGCGGACGGCCTGCTCGAAGGGTTCCAGCGCCGCATATACCCGCTGCTGCGCCGTCTCCACGCTGCGCGGGCATATCCCCACGCCCAGCACGTCCCGGCACAGGTCGGTCAACCGTTCGTACGGCAGCAGTTGCACATCGCGCAGATACACCACCATGCTCCGAATCCGGGGGCCGTACTGTACCGGTCCCGGCGCTTCCGGAGGAGCAATCGCCTGATTCATCCGCCGACAGCGTGGACACCGCTTGGAGGCAATCCGATGCTCGGTCACCCGCACCAGCTTCTCGGGAAGATCGAACACCTGACGGCGTTCCACCTGATCGATGGGGGCATCATGCAAACCCTGACCACAGACGCACCGCTCCAGAACATGGACCGTAACCTCGTCGGGATGGACAACCTGACGCAACGTCGTTCCCGGATGACCCTTCTGGCCCCCAGGCTTCCGGCCGCTCTTCTGCCGAAGACTTTTCGGCTGAGGCTTGCCGTACCCATCACTGGACGGTGGCTTCGAGCTGTTGGAACTGTTCATTCCCACTCGGGCTTCCAGTTCCAACACTCGCGCGGCCAACTGGGCAATCTGTTCAATCAACTGCTCTTCCCGCTCCATCAGATGGATTATCAGGTCCACCTTTTCCGATTCACTCTGCATAGCCAGTTGGGCGCGTAATTCTTGTTTGTCTTTCATAGTACCGCTTGGAACACCGTTCATTCAAATATGTTCCAACTTTAACGCTTTTTCACATGGTAGGTAGACTGTTACCCACAGGGAATCGCAGCCGTGATGTTGCCGAAACAACGCACACGGACCGGGAAGAGTTTTTTCTTCACCTATTCGGAACTTCAGCGTATACTGTGGAACGCATCTCTCATACGAAAACGCGATCAACACATGAAGTAAGCCGGGAAAAGACTGTCTGAATGGGGATGCGCGGAACCACCCCAGCCGAATCGTACCGATTCGCCCGGGGACCCCGGGATACATGGGATACGCATAGGATGAAATACACAACCGGCGGTTGAGCGATTCTTTTTATCCGTTTTTCATCCTGTCTTTATCCCCCGCATCCCCATTCAGACAATTTCTTGCCGAGCCTCTTTTTCCACGTTTGGTTCTCATTTTTTGTATGAGTGCTTTCGTCACACCTTGAATCGTACTTGGTATCACACATTTCCCGGTAATGGAAAGGAATCACATGCCTGCCGAAAAACTCCTCGCCGGAGATCGGGTGATCGGAACAATGATCAGCCTGATACCCCACCCCGCAGTCGCACTGCTCGCCCGGGAAGCCGGGCTGGACTATCTCATGCTGGACATGGAGCACGGTCCCCACTCCTTCGAAACCCTTTCCGCGGTATCGTGCGCGGCCCGGTGCGCGGGAGTCGGATGTTTTGTACGCGTGCCCGAACTGAGCCGGGACAACGTTTCCCGGGCATTGGACTGCGGTGCGGACGGCGTGATGGTCCCCATGGTGGAAAGCGTGGAACAAGCCCGGGCATTCGCCTCCTGGGCCAAGTACCCGCCGCTTGGAAAGCGGGGGCTCGGGTCCATCGGCGGACACACCGGCTTTCAATGGCTCGATGACGCCTCCGGTCACATGGCCGGAGCCAACCGGAAAATCCTCACCATTGCCCAGATCGAGACTGTTCCGGGGGTTGAGTCAGCCGGAGAAATCGCGGCAGTGGAAGGTATTGACGCGCTCCTCATCGGCCCGCTCGATCTGTCGGTTTCCCTGGGGGTTCCGGGTGACCTCCTGTCTCCGACAGTACGCGGGGCCATTGGTCGTGTCTGCGACGCCGCGGGCGCTCACGGCAAAGTTTTCGGCATCCACGGCCCCGAGTCACTCCTGGAAGAGTGGCTCCCCCGCGGGTTACGGCTGGTGATGCATTCCCTTGATCTCACCATGCTCGCAGCGGGTATGGCCGGCATCCGACGGTGGTTCGACCGGGAGCGGTGAGCCGGGCCGGACCAGGAACGTCACGAGGGGTGAGTTAGGTTTCCAAGCCGGTCACTACAACCATTCGTTCATAGAGAACTGCTTATGGTAACGCCTATGGATTGAAGAGGGCGGGGCGTTAAAACATGTACCCTGCGCATCCTGTCCGTTATTCCAAATTCAGGTGTTACTCACCGGCCGCGCCGATTCCAAGCGCCGCGAAAAGATCTCTCCGCGCTCGGGTGAGATCGAACTCCGCTCGATTTTGACGGGCGGCACGAGTGTACGTCTCCGACAAATCGGGATCGCGGACGGCGCGGACCATGAGCGCGGCCAAGTCCTCCCCGGACTTGTACGGGATGACCTGCGTGGCTATTTCCGGTGGAGGAGTGTACTCCGCCGGAACAACGAGCGGTTTGGCGGCGGTGAGCGCCAGGGGGGCTACCCCGGTTTCCTTGGTGCGGCCATAGCATTCAACCTGACCGTCAATGGTAACATACCGGACAGGGAACGGCGCGAGAACTGCATCCGCCGCGCACATCTCCTCCGCAAACCGCTCCTCTGTAACGAAGGAGTCGAACCGAACGATTTCGAACCCTCTCCTCTCCAGATCCCGCGCGGCGTCCATGATTCGCTGTCCGAACTCGCCCGAAGGCATCCCGAGGAGAACGAGGACTGCTTTCTCCCGCAGTTCCTCCCGCCCAAATGCCGCCATGGCGGTGTCGTAGTCTCTCCGTTCACTCACCATCCCCGGAATCACAAACCGAACCTTCCGCTTCCGCCCGTTCTCCAGACCGGCCAATCCCGAATCCGCATCCATTTGCCCCGAAGCCGGAGATCCGAAAGGTATGGCCAGAATATCCTGAGCTACCCTCTGTTCCCGGAGATGATCCCGGATGTTCCCCCCCATCACGATACAGCGGCGTGTCTGTCCCATGATCAGCCGCCGCAGGAAAACCGCGGCCAGCCCGGAAGGTGAGAAAACGGCCTGCGGAAAGAACCAGGAATTAGCGTTGTGCACGGTGAGCAGGAAGGATGGCCGATTCCGTCGCAGGGTAAACCGGAGCATTCCGGCCATCTCCCGCAGGGAAAAGGGCTCATCGAATACCGCGCCCTGAACGTTCCGGAGCGCCTCCGATGCTTCGGGAGACAAAAAGCAACCGGGGGGTATTTCCACGACCCGGAGATATCCGGGGTGGTCGCGGATTACCGGCTCCAGATTCCGCAGGAGACGGCCGTTTACCGCGAGGACCACATCGGCGGAACCTCCGAGCAGCCGGAGAAGCACCGCGAAGTAGGAGTGATGGGTAGCCACGGTGCTGTGGAGAAAAACGATGGGACGGCCGGTCATGAAAACTCCCCCTGGTTTCGCATCTCACGGCTGATGCATGGGCTTTCCCGCACAGGCGTCACGGAATTCCGGAGGCAAACTTCCCGCACCGCTTATGCTGCTCCGGTGAAGATAGCTCACGGCAACTGCGGTAACAAGGCGAATCTCTTCCCACCCGGCTCCGAACGAAACGGACCCGAGTCCCTGTCGAATTCACCGCTTGTATTTCCGGAGGAAGCTGCGTTAATTTCGATTATCGATCTTACAGAAAACCCAATCCGGCTTTCCACAGTCCGGTTGCTTTCCGTCCAAAACCCGGAGTAAACTGCATGAGATGGAAACGATGCGGTTCGGCTGCGCCGCTGCTCGCGCTGTTCATCGCGATTTTTTCCTGCCCCGGCGCCATATGGGCAACAGATGCTGTCCTGTGGGAAATCGGCTGGGCTGACCGGGACACCCGCGACATGGCTCTCGCCCCCGACGGGTACGCCAAAGTCGAAGACCCGGTGGTATTCACCGTGGGACGATCCTCCGCCGTACGGGACTGGCCCTACGCCCATCCCGGGCCCGCCGACGCCTGGGGGGGAAGCAGTTCACATACCTTCACCGTCTTCTTCGGGCTGGCGGAACCGCCCTCCGGAGAGACGTTCACCCTCGCGCTCGACCTGGTGGACACCCACCCCGGCTCGCCACCCCGTCTGGATTTCGCGCTCAACGGGACCTACCGGTTCGCACTCCAGCTTCCCAAAGGGGGGTCGGACGACTCCATCAGCGGCAAGCCCTCGGCCGGGAAACCCTGCCGTTTCACCATGAGCATACCCGCCGACGCATTCCGGGCGGGAGTCAACGTCCTCACCATCGAAAACGCACAGGGGAGTTGGATGGTGTATGACCGTCTGGCGATGCTTTCCCCGAAACGGTTCGCCCTGGCGGATGTACCGGAAACGGCCATCTGGAAGGCGGAAACCCGTCAGGTGCTGACCCGGTCGAAAGCCGGCCTTGTCCAGCCCCTGCTCCTGACCGTGCTCAACACGGTAAAATCTCCCGGCCTCGCTCTTTTCATCGACGGGCAGAAGGCGGATGCCGCGCCCCTGCTCCCGGGAGAGCAGACCGTGGAAATCCCCCTCCCGGAGGTAAAGGAAGAGAGGGATGTCCGGGTGGAGGTCCGCGACGGCGGCCGGGTGCTGGCCGAACGCATCGTCCGGGTCGCCCCAGTCCGTCCATGGACGGTGTATTTCCTCCCCCATTCGCACGTGGACATCGGCTACACCGAACTCCAGACCGCGGTGGGGCGCACCCAGTGGGAGAATCTGGAAAAAGCGGTCGAACTGGCCCGCTCCACCGCAAACTACCCGGAGGGGGCGCGCTTCAAGTGGAACGCCGAGGTACTCTGGGCGGTGGACAGCTATCTCCGCACGGCGTCACCGGAAAAGAAAGCGGAATTCGTTGAGGCGGTACGGAAGGGATGGGTCGGCCTGGACGCTCTTTACGGCAGCATGCTCACCGGGTTGGCCCGCCCGGAGGAACTCTTTCGGTTCACCGAGTGCGCCCGCCGGCTCTCGAAGGAATACGGCTTCACCATCGAATCGGCCATGATCACCGATGTCCCGGGATACTCATGGGGCATGGTTCCCGCGCTGGCCCAATCCGGCGTGCGCTACTTCAATCCCGGGCCGAACTTCATGCCCATGCTGCCCCACCTCGGCGACCGCATCGGCTACACCATCGAGACCTGGGGCGACAAACCCTTCTGGTGGGTTTCGCCTTCCGGAAAGGAAGAGGTGCTGGTCTGGATTCCCAGCCGGGGTTACTCCTGGTTCCACGAATGGCTGGCCGGACGCCTCGGGGACAACGGCGGGAAGCCGATCCTCGACTATCTGGGGGAACTCGCCTCGGGGGGCTACCCCTACGACATGGCCCAACTCCGGTACACAGTCGGGGCGGACAACGGTCCCCCGGACCCGGACATGCCTGAATTCGTCCGGGAATGGAATGCGGAGCACGTGTGGCCCAAACTGGTCATCGCCACCACCGGGGAAATGTTCCGGGAGTTCGAACGGCGCTACGGCAAGACCCTGCCACGGCTCAAAGGCGATTTTACCCCCTACTGGGAGGACGGCGCCGGGTCCACGCCCCGGGAAACCGCGCTGAACCGCACCGCCGCCGAACGCCTGACACAGGCCCAAACTCTCTGGACCCTGCGCAATCCCGAAACCTGCCCCGCGGAACGGTTCTCCACGGCATGGCGCGATGTCATCCTCTACACCGAGCACACCTGGGGGGCGCACTCCAGTATCTCCGCCCCGGAAAGCGAGTTCGCCCTCGGCCAGTGGGCCATCAAGCAGAAATTCGCCCTCGACGCCGACCGGGAGTCCGGGAGGCTGCTGGCCGAGGCGGCCGGAGCTTCAGCCGAGGGTGCGGTCCAGGCGGTTGAGGTCTTTAACACCAATTCCTGGGCCCGCCGGGACTTGGTCGTGCTTCCCGCCTCCTGGCGACTGCCCGGAGACCGGGTGACCGAGGCGGCCGGCACACCGGTTCCCTCCCAGCGTCTGGCGTCGGGGGAACTGGCTTTCCTGGCTGATAATGTCCCGGCGCTGGGCTCGAAACGCTACACCGTCACCGCCGGGGAAGCCTTCTCCCGGGGTTCGGTCCGCGCCGGGGGCGCCCGCATGGAACACAGCCTGCTCTCGGTCGTCGTGGACGAGGCCACCGGGGCGGTATCCTCACTCGTTCCCCGCGATACCGGGCGCAACCTGGCGGACATCAAAAACGGGCCGGGGCTGAACGACTACGCCTATCTCCCCGAGATAGACCCCAAGGGCGCTCAACGGAATGGCAAACCGGTCATCACCATCACGGACAGCGGCCCCCTGGTCGCTACCCTGACCGTTGTCTCCGAAGCGCCCGGGGCAACGAAGCTCACCCGGGAAATCCGTCTGACCGAGGGGCTCGACTACGTCTCCCTCACCACGACCATCGACCGGGACAAGGTATACGCCAAAAACAGCATCCACCTGGCGTTCCCCTTCGATGTCCCGGAAGGCACGGTGCGGGTGGAAGGCGCATGGTGCGTCATCCGTCCCGACGAGGACCAGCTCGCCGGGGGCAACCGGAACGTCTTCCCCGTCCAGCGCTGGGCCGATGTCTCCAACTCCCGGGAGGGGGTGACCTGGGCCACGCTCGATGCGCCCCTTCTGGAAATCGGCGGCATGCACGCCGAGGAATGGCACCTGGACCCCGCGCGCCCCTGGCTGCGGGAGACGCCCAAATCCACCACCCTCTATTCCTATGTCATGAACAATTACTGGCACACCAATTACCGCGCCACCCAGGAGGGCAAGACCACCTTCCGGTATGCCCTGCGTCCCCACGCGGCCTTTGACGCCGCCGGGGCCGCGCGGTTCGGGATGGAGCGGAGCCAGCCCCTCGTCGCGGCGCCGACCCCTCCGGACCGCCCGGAATTTGTTGCGCCCTTCGAACTGAAATCCGGCTCCACCATCATCAGCTCCATAGAACCGGCGGAGAACGGCCGCGCCATGCTGGTCCGTCTCTATAATCCCGGCGAACGGCCGGACACCGCCAATCTGGTCTTCCGGGGGAGTGAAAAGCGAAACGTGTGGTTGAGCGGACCGCTTCAGGACCGTAAATCCATCGTTACGGGCGCACTGAAGCTCCAGCCTTTCGAAGTGGTCGCGCTCCTGATCGAACGATGATGTTCCGGCGAGGGAGTTCTTGAACCCGTGCAGGCCCGGCTTGCACGGGGCCAGATCTCAAGAGAGGAGGGTTCCACTGCCTTGCGGAACAGGGCTGGGGTGACAGAAGGAAACCAGGGGGTGAGTTACCGGCCAATGCCTCCACTGATTCTCTTTAACGGTTATCGGGTTGAGTCAGAAAACAGGGCCAAATCATGGCGGGCGCAGCCAAAACCCCCTTCCGCCCTTGCGGCCACCTTCCCCCTTGCAGGGGGCAGGAAAAGACACTACTCATGCACGTGAGTCTTGCTTGTGCTGCTTCGGTTCTTTGCTGGCTTAACCCGATAACCGTATTCTTTTTTGGTATTCATGCGTGTCAGTGGTTTTCCCGTATGTTTGCGACAATGAGCGGGGAGGGTGAAGGCCGGGATGGGCTCATTCTTCCCGATTCGATCCAACGATAATATCAGACCGGAGCCTCCGCGTTTCCCCCCAGAAGATGGCACCCCGCTTTTCCATGAAAAAAGCCTCCTGAAGGAGGCTTTTTTCATGAGCATGCCGAAAAATATCTCAGACGGGACTGGCTTTCCGCACCACGTTCACTGCCTGGGGACCTTTCGGCCCGTCGTTGACTTCAAACTCAACATCTTCATTCTCGGCGAGTGTACGGAAACCGTTGCCCTTGATGGCAGAATAATGCACGAAGACATCTTTGCCGTCTTCCATGGTCACGAATCCATACCCTTTTACCTCGTTGAACCACTTTACTTTACCAGCTGCCATACTCAACCTCTCATGGAAAATTTGCAACAAATACCGCACTGAACACAACTGCGGACGGACACGAAAAAACATACCACCTGACGCAATATCGATCATCTGTATGTCAAAGAGCGGCACCCGTTCCCTTGCGCATGACATTGACCGCCTGCGGCCCTTTGGGGCCGTCGGTTACGTCAAACTCCACACCCTCGCCCTGGGTGAGTGTCCGGAACCCGTCGCCCTTGATTGCCGAATAGTGCACAAAGACGTCGTCTCCCTCATCCAGAGTAATAAACCCGTACCCTTTGACCTCATTAAACCACTTCACCTTACCATTGGACATAGGCAAAATCTCCCGGGGTTGCAGTGAAACAAAAAGTCCGCAATCCGATGGAAACCTTGCGGACGACATGTGTTTCGGTGCGCGCTCGTTTCCATTCGGACTAAAGAAGAAAATCTCTCCTATCCTTTTCGGAAATTAGATGCACGGACCCCGGCTTGTCAAGCATATTATTACATAAACATGAATTTTTTTGAGTACTTATCCATATCCGTAGCAGATTTACTCGTGGTTCAATGACCGGTGGATCTCCCCAGGAATTGAAGATCATACATTCTCCGGTATGTTTCTCCCAGCGCGTACAGTTCCTGATGAGACCCGGCCTCCACGATGGTTCCCCGGTCAATCACAACGATCCGTGTAGCCTTCTGAACAGTGGAAAGCCGGTGTGCGATGACAAATGACGTCCGCCCCTCCATGAGCCGTTCTATGGCGGACTGAACCTCGGCTTCCGATTCGGAATCCAGCGCGGAGGTGGCTTCGTCGAAGAGGAGGATTGGCGGATTCTTGAGGATGGCCCGGGCGATGGCCAGACGCTGGCGCTGTCCGCCGGAAAGCTTGGTCCCGCGGTCGCCGATAACGGTATCGTAGCCGTGCTCGAATTCGGTGATGAATTTATGGGCGTTGGCGGACTTGGCTGCTTCGATGATTTGTTCGAGGGGAATATCCGGACGGCCGTATCCGATGTTGGCCCGGATTGTATCATGGAAAAGCATGGTTTCCTGGGTGACAATCCCGAAAAGTCTCCGCAGGTCTTCGAGCCGGTACTCCCGCAGATCACGGCCATCCAGTTCAACCGTCCCCCGGGTGGGATCGAAGAATCGGGGCAGCAGATCAACCAGTGTGGACTTGCCTCCGCCGGAAGGTCCTACGATGGCCAGGGTTTCCCCCTGGGAAACGTTTAGATTGATTCCCAGGAGCACGGGCGCTCCCGGCTCGTACTCGTACCACACATCCCGGAACCGGATTCCCTCACGTACACGCTGCACAGGTGCGGGACTGGGAAGATCGGCGACTTCGCTTTTGCGGTCAATGATTTCGAATACCCGCGCGGCTGCGGCAATGCCGACCTGGAGCTTCACATTCACTTCACTGAGGCGTTTCCCGGCCTGCATGAGCATGAACATGAAACCGATGAACAGAATGAAGTCTTCCGGCATAAGATTTCCCTGGCCTTCCAGAACCAGAGAACCGCCGATCCAGAGGACCAGAACCACCATGCTCACCCCAAGAAATTCGGTGACCGGCGAGGAAAGCCGACGAATCTGAAACAGCCTGATAAGCGCCCGGAAATAGGACTGGTTCACCGCTCCGAACCGTGCCACTTCGAACTGTTCCATGGCAAACGCCTTGACCACCCGGATGTTGGAAATGGTTTCCTCCAGTACGGAGGTGAGTTCGGCCACCCGGTCCTGGGTGCGTGTTGTGCGGCGGCGGAGCCGCTTACCGATGGACATGATTACATAGAGGCTCGGGGGAGCCACCAGAAAAGTGAAGACGGTGAGTCTCCAGCTCAGAAGGAGCATGACACTGAGGAGAATTGCGATATTAATGGGCTCCTTGATGAGTTCGATAAACGCATTGTTGAAATTGTCGTTTACCGTGCCGCAATCATTGATGACCCGGCTGATCATGTCCCCGGTTTTACGCTTTTGGAAAAAGCGGAGGGGCAGACGGTGATAGGCGGCATAGACATCGCGCCGCAGATCACGTATCACCCCCTGTTCCACGAAGGCCATGATATAGCCCTGGAGATATGAAAAGAGGTTTTTCAGAAAGATTGCCCCGACGATCAGAAAGCAGAGCCTGGTGAGCGCGGTGTGGGGATCGGAAGGATCGAGCAGCCGGTCTACCCAGTTTTCGATAGAAAACTTAATTCCGGCCAGAAACCCATCGGGCTGAACCGTTTGTTCTGCTTTGGAAGCCCCGAAAAGCGTTTCGAGAAAGGGACCGAGCAGGTAGATGCTGCCCGCGTTCATGGTGGCATAAAGAATGGAGAAAAACACGGAAAGTGAAAAGAGCCCTTTGTATTGCAAGATATACCGGAGCATCCGGAGAACGTGTTTCATACTGCTCCCAAGGAAAACTGCCGTGTCCGGCAGGCTGAACAACCGCCCGGAGCCCGGAACAGGGGCCGGACTCCCGGGCATAGAAAACAGAACCGCTCCGGCCCATCCGCGAAACAGCGGATTTCCCGGATCATCGCGAAAGAGTTATCTGATCGCCCCCGATATGCAGCACATAGCCCGTCCGGACTCCCGCGTCGTCAATGGTGAACACCGCCTTCGAGTCCACACCCTTGAGGGCAAACTCCGTTTCGGAAAGCGGAACGAGGGGAATGCGGGCGGGTCCGATCTGCAAAAGGAGGCCGTTCCCCTCCCGGGTGATTGTTGTTTTGTCGCCGCCGCCCGGAAATTTGTATGCTCCCGTATAGCGGTCAAGCATGCCGGCGGAGAAAGCAACCGCCTTGAGCGCTGGCTGCGCAGCCGCGGAGGGCGCCTCCCGTTCCGGGAGTTCCCGCACCCAGATGTTTCGAAACCGGACGGGGTTGGAATGGTCCTGCAGGGTCAGCGGCAGCTTGTCGGCGTGAGCTTTGTAGGGCTGCTGCTGGAGCCACGCCGTTGGACCGTTGAAATCCATGTTGTTCTGCACCAGGATGCCATTGTGGATCACGGTCACCCGCGCCGGCTGGAGCAGTGCGCCCGACGTATCGAAGCGGGGCCGGCGGAAATAAATGTCATAGGTCTGCCATTCCCCGGGACAACGCGAGGCATTGAACAGCGGAGGAGCCTGGCCGTATATCGCCGCCGCCTGCCCATCGGCGTATGTATCGCTCTGGTAGGAGTCGAGCACCTGAATTTCGTACAGTCCCATCAGGTATACCCCGCTGTTGCCCCGTCCCTGTCCCTTCCCCACAGCCGGTGCGGGAGTTGCCCACTCCAGGTGAAGCTGGACATCGCCGAAAGCCTGACGGGTGATAACGGGGCCGCTGCCGCCCACGGTTTCCATGTATCCATCCCGGACACGCCATTTGGCCGGACCACCGTCGCTGCGCTTCCAGTTCGAGAGATCCGTTCCGTCGAAGAGGACCACGGCATCCCCGGGCGCGGGGACTGGAAGCGACTGTCCGGGAGGCGTAACCACCGCCGGGCGGGGGCGGCTCATGGAATGACTGTTCCAGCCCTGACCGGCTTCCGCTCCCGCCGATGCGGGTGTCATCGCGAGAACGGCGGCAACCGCCAAACTCGCTGCCATTCTATCCGGCATCATTCTCTCCTCTCAAGATCATCGCGTCAGTACAGTCATTCCACGCCCGGCAAGCGGGCGAAAGAAAACGTACGGTTATCCGAATCTCCGGGACAACTGCCCGGAGTACCGTTCCATATATTCAGGCAAGCGGGGGTAAGATAATCGGTTTGAAAGGTGTTGCCAAGCGACTTCTGCGGCGGGAGGCGCCCATAAACCGTTACCGCTCCGTAACCGGCCGGATCGGCCCTTCGGCCCGGCCCTCCACGAACTGGCGGACCACAGGGTCGGGACAGGAGTCGAGATCCTCGACCGTTCCGGAAAAAATGATGTTTCCCTCGAAGAGCATGGCCACACGGTCCGCCACCTTGCGGACGCTTACCATATCGTGGGTAACCACAACGGAGGTGATGGACAAATTATCGCGGAGACGGACGATGAGTTCATTGATGGCGTCGGACATCACCGGATCGAGGCCGGTGGTTGGTTCGTCATACAGGACGATCTCGGGTTCCAGAGCAATGGCCCGGGCCAAGCCCACCCGTTTCCGCATTCCTCCGGATAGATCGGCGGGCATGACTCCTTCCACGCCGGAAAGTCCGACCATGGCAAGCTTCTCCCGGACAACCCGGGCGACTTCCTCCGGAGGACAGGCGCTGAGCTCACGGAGCGCCAGTCCCACGTTTTCTCCAACCGTGAGTGAATCGAGGAGCGCTGCACTCTGGAAGAGAAACCCGAATTTTCGGCGCACCCGAAAGAGATCTCGTTCCCGCATCACGGTGATGTCCTCACGGTCCACAAGAACCTGTCCCGCATCCGGCCGCACCAGGCCGACCATGTGCTTGAGCATCACGCTCTTTCCGGAGCCGGAACGGCCGATGATGGCAAGGGACTCCCCCTCACGCACCTCCAGGGTGACATCGCGGAGCACCGCATTCCCATCAAATGACTTGCGGACGTGTCTGAATTCAATTTTCGGCATGTATACCATCGGCGGAAAGGCGAACGGGAATTCACTGTTTATGGATTCGGGAGAATCGCTCGATCTCATTACCCTAATAAGAAGCAGTCAGGGGTGAGCGGGTGGAAAACTTTCCGCCCTGCCCGGAAAAAAGCATCTCACCCCCCGGCCTCCTTCTTGCACCCCAGCCCTGGATTCCAGGGTTGGGGTGACAGAAGGGGAACGAGGGGTATTGTCGTAAAGATAAGAGAAAATCACAGGTACGCATGAATACCAAAGGTAGTCAATGGAGACTTTGGTCGGTAACTCACCCCCTGGCCCCCTCTCTCCAGAGAGAGGGGGAATTGAGCCACAGGAAGCACCGAGACGGCCGATAACGAGTCATCCCCTCTCTTGCGAGAGAGGGGAACGAGGGGTGAGTTA
>JAWLHT010000097.1:0-16371 GCA_041690195.1 Candidatus Latescibacterota bacterium | reverse complement strand
GAGAGAGGGGGAGTAAGGGGGTGAGTTACCGGCCGGAGTCTCCACTGATCATGTTTTTATACTCATGTGTGCCAGTGGCTTTCCCTTATCTTTACGACAATGGGGTAGCGGGGTGAGGGGTTATACGTCGGCCGGAGCGAAAAACGCGTTCTCGATATGCGTGATCTCGGGACGGCCGTCCCGGACCTCAATGGTAATCACATCGAACCGCAGGCATCGCCCCTCGATCCGGTGGGAAATGACATACTCTCTGGCCGCACGGGCGATGTGACGGATCTTCTTCCGGGTAATCCATCCCGAAGGCGGACCGAACGCATCACTCAACGCGGTCTTCACCTCGCAGAAGACCACAGTGTCGCCGGTTTCCGCGATGATGTCCAACTCGCACTTCCCGCCGCGATAGTTGCGCGAAAGGATGCGGAACCCTTTCCGCTCAAGATAGCGGCAGGCGAGATCCTCCCCACGGAGGCCGGTGTGGACGGTGGAGTGTTCCATCGCGATCTCCCGGTTCTCACCATGTTCAAATATCACTAACGGGTCATCTGATACGAAGTTTGCGTCAAGTGAGTATGAAACGCTTCCCCGACGACTCACGCAACCGTGCCTCGTATGACCATACTTACTCACATGATCGGAAATTCGTATGAGAAGGAAAAAAAAGATTTATTTAACCACGAAAAGCACGAACGTCACGAACCAAGATTTTTTGGTTTCTTTCCCCGGTATTGTTCGTGCTTTTCGTGCCTTTCGTGGTTAAAAAATCATCTTGTTCCGCATGGCACACAAGAAGGCGGTGCGCTTCACTTCAGGCTTCCGTGTCCGGTGCTTCGCGGCGCCTTTGGTCCCTGGGCTTTGGGCTGTTTTCCCCTATTCTTCCACCCCGCACCAGTCCATCGCGGTGAAAGCGTACAGTTTCGCGGTCTTGACGAGTTCGGGGAGGCTGACCCGTTCCGTGGCGGAATGGGCGTGCTGGAGCTTTCCGGGCCCGGCGCAGACCGCGGGCATTCCGGCCACCCGTCCGAAGAGACGGGCGTCGCAGGACACTGTCCATCCCCGCAGTTCGTCGCTCACCCCGGCGTCGGGGGCCACGCCCTGCATGGCGAGCACGAAGGGATGGTCCCGGGGGACCTCGTAGGCGGCGTTGTGGAGCTTGTCGTAGCGCAGTTCGAAATGCTCCCGGAGCCACTCGTCTCCCCGTTCCAGAATCCACTGGCGCATTTCCTCCTCAACCTCGAAAAGGTCCTTGTTGGGGAGGAAGCCCATGCCGCCCTCGACCTCGCAACGGTCCGGAACCATGCTCGGCCAGACCCCGGCCTTGATCATGCCCACGCAGAGCTGGATGGGACGGTGCTTCAGGCCGCGGAAATAGTGGTGATCCATGAAATTCTCGATGAGATACTTCTCGTATTCCTTCAGGATGGCGATGGCCTGGTTGGCTTTCTCGATGGCGGAAACGCCATTGTCGATCTCGCCCATGTGGGTGGAAACTCCGGTGGTGGTGAGCTGGAACCACACCGCGCCCCGGTTGGCGGGACAGATAACGTTGTCGGTGCACTCCCCCACGATAGCGGCGTCGGCGGTATACCCTCCCGCCAGGAGAGACAGGGTGCCATTGCCGCCGGTCTCCTCGTCGATGACATGATGGCAGGAAAGCCGCCCGGCGGTGCGGATGCCGCATTCCTTCAGGGCGCGCATGGCCAGGTATCCGGCCACCACCCCGCCCTTGTCGTCGCAGGCGCCGCGCCCAATGATGAGGTCGTCCTCCCGCTTCGGGTCGTACCCTTCGGCCCAGGCTCCGGCGGGAACGATGTCGAGATGGGCGTTCAGCGCAAGGCTCCGGCCGCCCGCTTCGCCGCCATAATCGGTCACCAGGTTGCCACGCCCTTCCCAGGAGGGTTCCGTCGTATAGTGTGTGTACTCGGGATGGGACTTGATGGCGGGGTCGAGCGGGACGATTTTCGGGGCGAGCCCGGCTGCTTCCATCCGCTCGTTCATGTAACGCACTGCGTCCATTTCCTCGCCGCAGACCGACGGGAACCGGATGAGATCCATCAGGGTTTCCGCGGCGTCCTCCACCATTCCATCAAGCTTGGCGGCCACCTGCGCTCTCAGTGCTTTCCTTTCCATATTCCCCTCTGCATGTATGGTCCGGAGATCCCGTGCGGGATGCCGGTTTCGTTTCGTCCGTATGGTCAGACATAAGGATAGGCAACCGCCCGGTGAAGGTCAAGGGGAATCGGGGTGCGGTACTGAAGCAGAAGAGAAAATGCACCGTTCCAACTCCGGCATCTTCCGGCACATATCGCGAAAACGTCCGCCCACCCGTCTCAACGACCGAGACGGCAAAGCGTTTTCTCCTTTACGATCCCACGGATATTCACGTATATTGGACGCTAAACGTATGCTGTTTCCCCCAAAGACAAACCGAAACCATGCCGATCACCGTATTCACCGGACCCGACCCGAACGCCAATCTCGAAGCCCTTTTGGGGCGAACGCCCCTTCGATGCGGCCCGGTCTGCGCCGTGGTGCCGGACGCCCGTTCGGTGACCCATCTGGAGCGGGCACTGACCCGGACTTTGGGCAATGCGTTCACCGGACACCGGGTGCTTACACTGGAAGGATTGGCCCGAGCCGTTCTCTCCCGGACCGGACCGGTTCCCGAAACCATAGGATCGCACCTGCGGCGGGCGCTGGTGGCTGAGCTTGCGGAACGCCGCATCGGCGGATCGTCCCGGTTCGCCGGTCTGGCAGCCTACCCGGGATTCGCGGATCTGCTCGTTCCCTGGCTGGAGGACGCCCGGAGCACCGGAAGCCAGATCGCCTCCGACCGCGATCTGCAACGGTTCGGCGATGCCTATGACGTTCATCTTAAAAGGCTCGGGATGACCGACCACGAGGGATGGATACGTCTGGCGCTGGATAGTCCGGCCCTGGACCGGTTCGGCCCTTCACTGGAGGGTATGTTCATCCTCCACGGATTCTATGATCTCACCGATTATCAGCGGCAGCTTGTGGAACGGGTGATTGCCGGCTCCCGTCGGTGCGCGGTAACGCTGCTGTACGATCCCGCCCGCCCGAACCTGTTCGTCCTTCCGGGACGTCTGCTGGAGCGGTTCAGGGAACTGGGCGCCCGAGTGGTTTCGATTCCCGGCCGGTCTCTCCCCGGAACCGGCCCGGTCGCCAGAGGATTCCGGGGCGGCGACCCCTCCGGGGAGGTGGATCCCGAACGAGTACAGATACACACCTTCCGCAGTGTGGAATCCGAGGCCGACTGGGTGGCGGGAACCATCCGCGGACTGCTCGCCGCCGGGATTCACGATCCGGGAGAAATCATGGTGGCCGTCAGGCGCCGTCCGGGGTTCGGTTCGCCGCTGCACACAGCGCTGCGCAGGAACGGCGTTCCCGTGGAAGGGGGAGTTCCCCGGCCGCTGATCACCCACCCCGTGGTGCGGCTGGCGCTCGCGGCCATCGAGGCGTCGCTCCAGCCGGACGACGAGAATCTCCTGCGCGAAGTGCGGCAGTCCGCTTATACCCGCAGCCCGGACTTCCCGGAAGAAGCTCCGGTCCCCGACGGCCGGTCCTGGAACTGCATGGTGGAAGTCGGCTCCCCCGAGGATTTCGTCCTGAGCGTTCGGAAAATGCTGGACATCCTGGGAGTGCGCAGCCGGCTGAACGGCGGGGGGGACCCGCTTCGAGCATCCGCTGAAGTCGCCGTCTGGACCCGGATGCAGGAGCTTCTGGACGAGTTCGTTCACTTTTACACCCCGTTGCGGCGCATTATGCAGGCCGCCGATTTCGTCCGTCTCCTGCGAAGGTTTTTCGGCGAGGCGACGATACCGGACGCCCCCGCTCCCGGCCGGGGTGTGCTGGTGGCGGACATCAATCACGCCCGTTTCGCCTCGCGGCCGGTGGTGTTCTTCACCGGACTGGACAACACGGCTTTCCCCGGACGCACCGGGGGATTCTCCCTCCATGACCCCGGGTACTCCGTTCTCAAACGCACCCACGCAGAGCTGGAAGATCCGCTCCTCTTCCACGCCGTCATGCAGGGAGCCCGCACTCTCTTTTTCACCTTTCCGGGAATAGACGACGAAGGCCGTGACTCCACCCTGTCCCCGTACCTCCGTGAAATCCGGGACCGGAACGCTTCCTGGCTCCGCACCACCTTCCACCACGGGATCGCCGGCGCAGCCTGGGAAGGTGGATGTTCCACACCGGCCGGACGGGCTGAAATCCTCCTGCGGGCAATGAAAAACAATTCCGGAAATGCCGCGGGACTGCTGTCGCATGTCGAGAAGCGGGACCCCGCCCTGGCCGAACGCATCCGGCGGGCGGTTCGCGTTTCAGCGGACCTCGCGGAAGACCGGGGACTCCGGCTTCTTGAGCCCGCGTCCCTCGAAGCCGTCCGGAGTGAATGGGGCGCATGGCGGGTGTTCAGCGTTACCGAGCTGGAAACCTATGTTTCCTGCCCGGTGCGGTTCTTCCTCTCCCGGATGCTCCGGCTTGAGGTGGCGCGGGATGTCCGGGGTGAAATGGACCCCGCCGAGCGCGGCACGATCATCCACGATATCCTGGCCCGCTTCTATCGCGGACGCATCATCCGGGGCGCGCCGGGATTCGGCTCCGGGGATATGGACGCCTGTCGGTGGGAAATGCGGACCGCCTGCGAACAGGTATTTCAGGAGCATGCGGAAACATTCTCCGCACTCCATCCGGTGGCCATGCTTGCGGAGAAGCGATTCATCTTCTCCTGGATGGATACTTTCCTGGAACGGGAAGCGGAGTATTTCCGACATTCCGGGTTCCGTCCGGAGTATCTCGAAGTTGATTTCGGGCGCTCACGTGGAGGGTCGGGGTTCGCCCCGCTGGCCCTTGGCGAGGGGGAGACCGGCTTTCTCCTGGGTGGCCGGATAGACAGGGTGGACGTGGACCGTGCCCTGGAAATCCCCCTCCTGCGGATCATTGACTACAAAACCGGGGAGCGGAACGCATCCCTGCGGGACCTGGAATCCGGGAGGGATCTCCAGATCGCGCTTTACCTGAAAGCGGCTTCCGAACGGATTCTGCCCGGCTGCGCGCTGCACGACGGCGTATTTTACAGCCTGAAGGACCTGGAGTTCTCCGGGTACACCCTCAAACGAAAGCCGCTTGTGGGAGAATCCTGGGTGGAGTACATTCGCCTGGCCGGCGACCGGGCGGTCGATGCTGTCGCGGGAATCCGGGAGGGAATATTCCCCGCCGGGGAGTGCGCACGGAACGGATACTGCGACTTCCGGGCCCTCTGCCGGGGAGGACGGGAAGCCGGGGGGGAGGAGGACGCCGATGCCGATTCGTGAACTCGATAACGACCAGAAGGTGGCCGCGACCTCCACGGGAGCGGAAGTAGTGGTTTCCGCCGGAGCAGGTTCGGGCAAGACCAGTCTCCTGGTGGGACGCTATCTGCACCAGGTGATGACCCGGGGGGTGCCGCTGCAGGAAATCGTGGCCATCACGTTCACCAATAAGGCGGCGGACCAGATGAAGGCCCGTATTGCCCGCCGCGTTCCCGAACTGGTGCAGCGCTATCCCGAGCACGCGGAACTCTGGTCCGGGCTGGCCGAACGGATACACATCGCGCCCATTTCCACCATTCATTCCTTCTGCAATTCGATCCTGCGCGCGTATCCTCTGGAAGCGGGAATCGACCCCCTCTTCCAGGTTCTGGACGAGACCACCCTGGCCGGGCTGAAAATCGAGGCATGGCGACTCTTTCTCGACATGCGCATGGATGAAGAGCCGGAACGCTACGGAGTCCTCATCCGGGCGCTCGGCATGCGCACCCTGCGGCGGGTCATGATGGAACTCCTCGAACGCCGGGCCCATGTCATCACCTACCTCGACCGTCACGGTCTCCCCGACCCGGTGGAAATGGAAGAGCAGTACCGGACATTCATTCTCCGTAAAATCCGGAAATACCGCTCCGTCCTCCACGATTTTCACGCCGTGCGGCCCGGCGAGGACACTCTCTCCCTCTGCCTGGAGGCCTTCCTCTTCGAGCTTGATGAAATAGCCCGGGTCTTCGAGGAGAACGCGGCGGATTGCCCGGCCTTCGAGCGCATCCGGGACATCACCCGCGAGTCGGCCCGCAAGGGCTCCCCCAAGCTCTGGGCGGCCCGGGGCCGGGAACTGGGTTCGGTCCGGGGCGGCCTGAAGGAGTGCTTCGCATTCCTCGAACTGGCGGAAACCTGGCGGCGCCACGAACGCGGGGTTTCCGCGCCCGCGGCGGCATACCTGCTGGAAGAGTTCTCCCGGTTCGAGCAGTTTTTCCTTGAATTGAAGAAATCCCGTTCCTGCCTTGACAACGATGATTCCCTCATCGAGACATGGCGGCTTCTGCGCAACCATCCGGCGGTCTGCCGGAAGGTCGCCGGGTCATTCCGGCATATCCTCGTTGACGAATTCCAGGACACCGACGATCTCCAGCTTGACATTCTCAACATGATCACGGGCGATTCCGATTCGTGTCTTTTCACCGTAGGCGACCCAAAACAGTCCATCTATCGCTTCCGGGGCGCCGATGTCACCGTTTTCAACCGTTTCGCCGCCCGGGTTGCCGATTTCAAGGCGCTGCGGATCAACTATCGCTCCAGCCCTTCGATCATCGCCTTTGTCAATCACGCTTTCGGGAAAATACTCGGAACCGGCGCGCCCGAACATCCCTTTGAAGCCCAGTACGCCGAAATGCGGGCAAACCGCAAGGATTCCCCGGGTGGGCCGGACGTGGATATCACCGTATTCGACATCACCGGCGCCGACGCCTGCCGGGTCCGGGAGGCGGCCTACATCGCACAGCGGGCGCTCGAGTTCCACGAACAGGGCCAGTCCTACGGTGAAATGGCCCTCCTGCTCCGCAAAGGCACCCAGGCGAGGCGTTATGAGGAAGCATTCCTCCGGGCGGGTATTCCCTTCGTCAATCTGGCCGGGGGCAACCCGTTCAGCGGCCCGGAAGCGCACGATATCGGGAATCTCCTCGGATGGCTTTGCGACCCCGCCGATCAGGTGCTGTTCACCGCCGTACTCCTTTCTCCCTTCTTCCGGATGGATGCGGATTTTCTCTACGCACTGCGGCGAACCGCGGGCAAGCACGGCTCGCTCCCGGAAGTGTTCCTCCGGGAGGACTTTGCCGGTCCGGAGTGGGGGAACGCCACCGCGGAGAGCACCCGCGGCATTCTCCGATCTCTCCTGGTCACCCGTGACCGGGGGACCATCCGCGAACTTCTGGAGCAGGCTTTCAATGAAACCGGGTACACCCTCACCCTGCTCGCCGACCCCATTCGGGGCGAGGAATCGCTCGCCATACTTGACCTCCTGCTCCGGTCGGCGGATATGTTCGAGGAAAACGGCGGCTCGGTGGGAGAATTCGCCCGATTGCTCCGGAGCGGAGATCTGAGCGCCGACCGCGCTCCCTCTATTGAAACACGGGAAGACGCCCTCACCATAATCACCATTCACAAATCCAAGGGCATGGAATATCCGGTGGTTTTCCTCGCCGATGCTTCCGGAAAGCCCCGGAACGAGTCTCCGGCCTGGCTGCTGCACGACGAACTTGGCCCCGGCTTTCTCCTCCAGAGTGCTTCTGGGCGCACGGTGAAAACCCTCGCCCTGGGACTCGCCGCCGAAGTGGAAAAGCGCAAGGCGGTGGCCGAAAGCAAGCGTCTTTTCTATGTCGCCTGCACCCGTGCGGTGAACCGCCTGGTCATCACTGGCGGACGGCCTTCCAAAACACCCGATCCCCGGTTCGAGAAGGATAACTGGATGGGCTGGCTCTGCGAGGCCCTCGGCATGCCCCGCGAGGGCGAACCGGAAATCTCGCCGGAATTCAGTTCCTGGCAGGTGATCGACGATGCCGAAACAGCCGGAAGGGAGAGTCCCCTCAGCCGGTGGCAGGCCGCGCTCGAAAGCAATATGGTTGCATCCGGGCCCGGAACTCCGGATATGAGTCATTTGTGGTATCCGCCGTTACGCATTTCCGGCAAGCCCGACACGGTCAGCCCGACCCAGGCCGAGGATTATCTGGCCTGCCCGGCGCTCTACCGGTTCAGGCATATACACCGGCTGGACCTGGCGTTTGCCGACGATCCCTCCGGGGGATTCGGCGCCCGGTATGGCCAGCTTGCGCATCATGCCCTGGAACTCTGGGACTATCAGAGCCCGGACCGTCTCATCGCCAGTGTGGACGCACTCGCGCCGAGGGATATCCCCGTTTTCGACCGTGACCGTCTGAAGGAATCCTTCCGCAGATTCTCCGGCTCCCCGCTCCGCAGGGAACTATCCGCAGCCGTGGAGCGCCGCGCCGAAGAGCGGTTCGGCTTCATTCTCGACGATGTCCTTATTCGAGGCACCATCGATCTGGCCGTCCGCACCGGTGAACGGTGGACCATCGTGGACTACAAAACGGCAAAACCCGGGCCGTATGAAGCGGCGGTGGAACAGTACCGTTTCCAGGTGGGAGTCTATGCGCTGGCGCTCCACCGGGCATGGCACACCGTTCCGGAACGGCTGATCATTCACTTTCTCTCCACCGGCGTCTCCCGTGAGATTCCCTGTGACCGGGAACTGGTAGAAGAAACGGCGGGAACCCTCTCCCGGATCATCGAATCCATGGACGAAGGGGATTTCGACCCGCGGCCCTCGGATCGTTGTTCGGTCTGCCCGTACCACGGCCTGTGTGGGATGGACGGCTCAGTTCCGGCGGGCCTATAGCCTTCGATCAAATACCGTGTTCCTCCGCTTGCGGCTCCGTTCTGATTCATGTATTTTTCATCTATGCGTGCAATTGCAATCTCCGGCGGAAGGAGGATTTCCATGCGGGATAGCAAACGGTACTACCTGCGGATGCTGCGGGTCGAACTCGATGACCTGAAAGATGATATCGACCTCCTCATTGACGAGTACACCCGTCTGCACGACAGCGACCAGATGAGCAATTATGTTTTCCTGGAGAATCTTACGGTGATCCGAAAGGAACTTCTGGGAGTGGACTCCTTCTGTCGCATTCTCGATGCAACCGACACGGAGAAGTTTCTCACCCTCGACGACCTTATCGGCCATCTCACCGATTCGTTCCGTTCCATGGTGCGGGAGCGCGGGCTCCCGGAAGTAATCGAAGACTATGTGGAGCGCAAGCTGCTCAAGGTGCGAGATTACGTGCTCCGGGAACAGGATCGGCTGGTCACTTGATCCACCCCGAATCCGCGGGAACTCTCCGGAATTTGGGAAGTATAAGCGGAAACACACGGTAATGCATCCGAACCCCCGCCGCGCGGCCCGTTTCCGGACGCGCCCCGGGACAGTGATCCACCAGTTCCGGCATCAAGACGAACAACCATGCGTTCCACTTTCCACATCGAGACCAAGCCCTGGCGGGGGATGGCCTGTCTTCTCACCGTACTGCTGGCGCTCTGCTGGGGAGTAATTCCTCCTGAGGCGTTGTACACGGGAGGGCTTGCCGTCACCGGAATCCCCTGTTACGGGATTTCGTCCGAAGCCTCCGATTCCGCGGCCTGCCTCATGGGGGGCCATAAGGAAAGGAATCCCTTCTCCGCATGGCCGGGGGGAACCTCCGGAGCATCCCGGGCTTTTCATGCCGCGACCGCCTATGCCCTGGAACGCCGTGTTCCAGCCATCACTTCCCTGAATGGCCACTCCTCCGTCCCCCCCATAACCGCGCACCATCTCCGCGTGTGATTCCAACGGGGCGCACCCCTGACGACACGAATCATTGTCATCCGGGTGAAAACCCGGAAAGGGATTACACCTCCTTGGAAAAAGGGGAATCACATGTTCGGACTCGATCCGGTTGAATTGGGCGTCCTGGTGGCGTTTGTGGCGATTGTTGCCCTGTTTGCCTTCAACATGAGCAAAACCGGGGACACCGAAGAGCCGCAGGACACTCCAAAGGACTGACCATGGACCGTCCGCGCCGGCACACGGCTGTAGTATCCCGATGCCGGAGATCGCGGATGGAAATATGAAAGCCGGGGGGCCTTCCAGAGAGCGCCCCCCGCTGCTTTTCGGGTCACAGCTACTGGTTTATGTTTACGACAATGAGATCCCCGGCGGAGCCCCCATTCCTTTTGCCTTCATGCAATTATTTGTGTATATTATTGCATCAATTATGGTTGCCGTCCGGATATGCTCCGATTCCCCGTATATCTCCGTACCGCCACCTCCCGGGAAAGGACTGCTCACATGAAGATTACCGTCATTGGCGCCGGATATGTCGGACTGGTCACCGGAGCGTGTTTCGCCGAAATGGGCAACCCGGTCGTCTGTCTCGACGCCAGCGAAGATAAGACCGCCATGCTGAACCGGGGCGAAATCCCCATCTACGAGCCCGGGCTCGGCCGTCTGGTCGAACACAACAGCTCGGCCGGACGCCTCTCATTCACCACCTCGTACCAGGAAGCCGTACCCGCGGCGGACGTGATATTCATCTGTGTGGGAACGCCCATGGGCGAGGATGGCGCGGCGGACCTCGGACAGGTGTTCCTGGCCGCGGAAGAGATCGGCCGCCATGCCGAAGGCTACACCGTGGTGGTAACCAAGTCCACCGTCCCGGTGGGAACCACGGCCCGGGTCGGAGAAATCGTCCGGGAGGAAATCCGCAAGCGCGGTTCCGCAGCCCTGGCGGACCTGGCCAACAACCCCGAGTTTCTCAAGGAAGGCAGTGCGATCTCCGACTTCATGAGCCCGGACCGGGTGGTGGTCGGAGTGGAGAAGGACCGCGCCCGGGAAATCATGCACCGTCTCTACGCGCCCTTCCTGCGCACGGACGACCGGGTGATCACCATGTCCATTCCTTCCTCCGAACTCACCAAGTACGCGTCCAACACCATGCTCGCCACCCGCATCTCGCTCATGAACGAGCTGTCCCTGCTGGCGGAGAAGGTCGGCGCGGACATCGAGCTGGTGCGGCAGGGTATCGCCAGCGACCGGCGAATCGGCAAGTACTTCCTATACGCCGGAGCGGGGTACGGCGGGTCGTGCTTTCCCAAGGACATCTCCGCTCTCATCCGGACCGGGGCCGAAGCCGGACTGGAAATGCGCATCGCCCACGCCGTGCACGAGGTGAACATCCACCAGAAGCGGGTCATCGCCGACAAGGTGATCCGATTTTTCGGGGGCAGCGTGCGCGGAAAAAAAATCGCCGTGTGGGGGCTCGCCTTCAAACCGGAGACGGATGATGTACGCGACGCTCCGGCCATCGAGGTGGTACGCACCCTCCGGGGCGAGGGCGCCACGCTCTCCCTGCATGACCCCGTGGCCCGGGCCACCGCGGAAAAGGCGCTGGGGACAGTGGCGGTTACCTATCACGCGGACTCCTACGACGCGCTTACCGGAGCGGACGCCCTGGTGGTCATGACCGAATGGAAGGAGTACCGCAGCCCGGACTGGGAGCGTATCCGGTCCCTCCTTTCCACCCCGGCGGTGTTCGACGGCCGCAATCTTTTCGATCCCGGCGAGTTAATGGAGCGGGGAATCCGCTACTTCGGCATCGGCCACGGCGAAAGCATCTGATATCCGTCCGGGCGATCCCCTTCCGGTGAGGGCGTATCCGCCGAATTCCCCAAGGCGTGTCCGCTGTCAGTATTGCCTTGACTCATTCTGGATCGCCTCCGTACCGAATCACGATTTCCGAACGGCCGTCACGGGATTATTCAGCCGGTTCCCGGAATGGGACCATTTTTTTGTGTTGCGTCGGATATAAATTCTATATTTTCCCGGAACGCGTACAAGGACACGCTTGGATCAAGGAGATACTGGCCGTGCCGACCATCAGTATGGATATTGTCGTGAATGGTGACATTCTGGCGACAGACCTGATCGTGAACGACGTGGTTCTTTTCGAGGCCGGTACCATTCTCACCGTTCCAAGAATAGAAATCCTGCGGGCGCTCAGCATCGCGGAAGTCACTGTGGAATCCAGGGAAAGCCGGGGAAACTGGCTGAACGAAACACTGAACAACATTGACCTGAGATTCAGCTATGTTGAAAATATTCCGCTCATGCTGCGCATGAAGACCTGGATCCGGGATGTCCTGATCAACCTGGAGGCGAATCGTGGATGAAACACCCATCGATCGGGCAACCCTAAAAAAGCTGCTCGCTTCCAAACCGAACTTCGCCAATGTCCGTGACACCGCCGCTCCGATCCTGGCCATCACCGCCAATCCGAACGCCACAATCCATGAACTGGCGGCGGTGATCGAGCAGGACCCGGAGCTTACCGCGCGCCTTCTCAAAATCGTCAACTCCGGCTTCTACGGCCTCCGGAACAAGGTGGAGAGCATTCACCATACCATCGTGCTGCTCGGCTGGAACGCGATCAAGATGATCGCCATCGGCTCATCCATTCTCACCCGGATGTGCACCACGGATCGCCGCCTCTTCAATCACTCCGTGCGCACTGCCCAGATCGCCCGCTTCATTGCAACCGAGGCCAGCTTCTACAAGGTCGAGGAAATCGCGGTGGTCGGACTCCTGCACGATTTTGGAGCGGTAATCCTGTCCCTGTTCTTCCCCGAACGATGTGTTCAAGCCCGTAAACTCGCAACGGATAACGGCATTCCCCTGCACCTGGCCGAACGCAGCATTTTCGGTGTTGACCACGGCGAGGTCGGCGGTTGGACCCTCGAAGCATGGAACATGCCCGAAAACATTACCGAATCGGTGTCCCGCCACCACTCTTTCGACTCGAAATCCTACCATGCCAGGAAAACCGCGGTCATCCATGTGGCGGATGTGTTCGCTCTGGCGGCAAACTATCGGGGTCCTTCCTGGGAAAAAGTTCCGGAGTTGGCGGGTGAATCACTTGAAGTGCTGGGGTTCGACGAGAACGATCTGAAAGATCTGCTACTGACCGTGATGAAGATGCGGTTCGACCCGCTCATAATCTGAGTGCCTGAGTGCCTGAGTGCCTGAGTGCCTGAGTGCCTGAGAAAAAAACAACGAGGCCGGTACGGCGGATGCAAGCGAAAAATGCGGCCGGAACTGTCGCCACAACAGCCTGAAAACGAAGTACAGGATTCATTCATGAAATACACTGATGCATGGTTCCGGGGCAGACGGGTCACCGTGATGGGCCTCGGCAGTTTCGGCGGCGGCATCGGCGCGGCCGCGTTCCTCCACGATCTCGGCGCCCGGGTCACCGTCACCGATATGAAAACTGAGCTGGATCTTACCCGATCCCTGGATTCCCTCCGGAACCGCGACATCCGTTTTGTCCTGGGCCGTCACGACAGAGAGGATTTTACCCACACCGATATGGTAGTGGTCAGCCCCGCAGTTCCCCGGACCTCGTCCTATATCCGGGCGGCCAGTGAAGCCGGAGTCCCCCTCCGCACCGAGATCGGGCTCTTCGTGGAGCGATGCCCCGCGCCGGTTTGTGGCGTTACCGGTTCCAACGGGAAAACCACCACGGTTTCCATGCTCGGAGCCATTCTCGCCGCTTCCGGTCTTCCCCACCGCATCGGCGGGAATATCGGAGGGTCGCTCCTGGCCGAATTGACGGCTATCTCTCCGGAAGACCGGGTGGTGCTGGAACTTTCCTCCTTCCAGATCGAATGGCTGGATGAACTCGGCTGGAGCCCCCGAGTCGCCGCAGTCCTCAATGTCATGCCCAACCATCTGGACCGTCACGGCACATTCGAGGCGTACGCCGATGCCAAAGGACGGCTCCTCGATCACCAGGGTCCGGAGGACATCACGGTGCTCAACGCCGGCAATCCCGCATCACGGGCGATGCAATCCCGGACGCGGGGCGAAATCCAGTGGTTCGGAAACATACTTGATGGTGACGGATTCACTTATGCCGATGGTTGGATCGTCCGCCGTGTAAACGGCGCAGTCGAGCGCATATTCGATACGGCACGGCTCCTCGTTCCGGGCGGGCACAATATTGAAAACGCCCTGGCCGCCGTCGCCTGTGCACATGCGCTCGGTGTTCCGGTGAAAGCCGTTGCCGAAGGGCTGGCCGGATTCCGGGGGGTGACGCACCGGCTCGAACTGGTGGGCGAAATCAGCGGCGTGAAGTACTACAACGATTCCAAAGCCACCACCCCGGAAGCGGCCACCGTGGGGATCACCGCCTTCGAACGGAGCGTCATCCCCATTCTCGGGGGATACGACAAGGGAGTATCCTTCGATGGCATGGCCCGGGCGGTCTCCGGAAAGATCCGCTGGGCTGCCCTCATCGGAGTGACCGCGCCCCTGATCCGGGATTCCCTTGCCGGGGCCGGGGTTGATTCCACGATCTACGGTTCCTTCGAGGAAGCATTCGCCGCCTGCGCCGGGCGGGCACGCCCCGGCGATGTCGTCCTGCTCTCCCCGGGGTGCGCGTCATACGACATGTTCAACAATTACGAAGAGCGTGGAGAGCGCTTCCGGGAACTGGTCCGGGCGCTGATGCACAGGGCCGAATGAGCGGCGCCCAGCTCCATAGCAGCCTATAACACAGTTTTCTGTTCTTGTGGACAATATTATATAGATGCCTATCGAATCCGAAATAAAATTCACTGTCCCCCTCCGTGAAGTCTTCGACCGCATCCGGGCCCTTCCCGAGGTGGCGGGCTTCCAACTCCGCGATACCGGGGTGCACGCTCATCGTGACACCTACTTCGACACGCCGGACCGCCTGCTCCTGCGCTCGAAGGTCGTGTTCCGTCTGCGGGAGAGCCGCCGGGACGCAGTGCTCGCCTTCAAGGCCCAAGCGCCGGGCGGCGGCGACTTCTACCGCCGGGTGGAAGTGGAAGCGCAGACCGATGTCACTGTCTCCGGCATATCCGGAGGCGTCCGTCCGCCGGTCCCCCCCGTGGAGGAACTCCGGAAACGATTCGGCGACCTCACCCTGGAGCCCGCGCTCACCGTAGCCAACAACCGCCGCATCATTACCCTCTCCCGAATCGGCATTCCCCGGTTCGAAATGGCCCTCGACGATGTAACGTTCACCGGTCCTCGGGGCTCGGCTTCCGTTCTCGAGCTGGAGGTGGAATCTCTCGGATGGGAGGACAGCGCGCTCCGGGATATCGCCCAGTGGCTCCGTGAGCGGTTCCCCCTCGAACCCGCGGGGCCGTCCAAATACATCCTCGGCATGGAACTGGTGGGAAGGAAGGCATAACCCCCATCAGTCCGAGACGCACCAGCGGCAATCACCCGTTCACAGGGATCCAACCATGCGCCTGCTCTTCCGAACCGTACGCCCCCTCTCGCGCACATCGTCCAGCCCGGATTCCGCTCCGGCCCATCCTCCGCACCCGAACACCCGCCGTAACGTCCCGGCTTTCACTCCTGCCGGAACATTCCGCTGTCTGCCCGGCATCCTGCTTTCCGCGCTGCTGCTTCTGGCGGCGCTCCCCGCCGGGGCGGAGGCGGCTGACGGATTCCGGAATGTCCGCGACTTCGGGGCGAAAGGCGACGGCGCCACCCTCGACACCGCCGCGATTCGCCGGGCGGTGGATGACTGCGCCCGTTCGGGCGGCGGCACGGTATTCTTCCCGGCGGGGACGTATCTTTCCGGGACGGTCGATCTCCGGGACAATGTCACGATCCATCTCGACAACGGGGCGGTCCTCCTCGGGAGCCCGGACCTGGCGGACTATCCGAGCCGCCTGCCCGCCTTTGTTTCCCAGAAAACGCGGGACCGCGCCCTGATCTACGGCGAACGGGTCCGGAACGCCGCCATCATCGGCCAGGGCGTCATTGACGGCAATCGCGACGCCATACTTCGGGTTTCCGACAAGGAAACCGGGGTGTACATCATCCACCTTTCCGAATGCTCGGAGGTTACCCTGCGCGATGTCACCATCCGCAACTCCTCAACCTGGGCGTGCCGTTTCCTGGCCTGCGAGGACGTTCTGGCGGACGGAGTGCGAGTGCGGACACGGTATACCGACGATACCCGCAACTGGGGGAAGGACGGTTTCGATATCGACTGCTGCTCCCGGGTGCGGATTACGGGGTGTGACATCGATTCCGGAGATGACTGCATTGTGCTGAAGAGCACGTCGGACCGGTTCTGCCGCGACATTACGGTTACCGGCTGCACCCTCCGCACGTACGCCCAGGCCCTGAAGATTGGCACCGAGTCCAACGGCGGATTCGAAAACATCACCTTCTCCGATTGCACTATCCGGGACTCTTTCGCCGCGGGAATCGACCTGATGACCGTGGACGGCGGCATCCTGGACGGCGTGGTGATTTCCAATATCGTCATGCGGAATGTGGGCGGCGCAATCTGCATCAGGCTGGGAGACCGCGCCCGCCCGTACCGGGACGACCGTCCGGTGACCCGGGTCGGGGCGCTGCGCAATGTGATCATCTCCAATATCC
>JAWLHT010000096.1:0-16373 GCA_041690195.1 Candidatus Latescibacterota bacterium | reverse complement strand
GACCTATGTCAAATCAAACCGCTGGGAGACAGTTTGGCCACATATAAAAACCCTCTCCCGGGCAGCTTGATCAGCGGTACAATTGAGTCTACACCCTTTGTTTTTCACGCCGCCGGGAACTTTCGGGCGTGTTTTTTACACTGAATGCAACTGCCGGGTCTTCACCGCTTATCCTCCTGGACAACGGCTTCCCTGTTTCACCCAGCCCAAAAACCGAACCAAGTACTCCCTTCCGGCTGCCCCGAAAGCCCGGCGGAAAGGCGGACTTTCTGGAAGAACTTTCCCCAGGGAGTGGAACTTTTCGCCGGGCATCATAAGGACGGGATGGGTTTTTCTGTACCGGTGTCCGGGATTTATTTTCCCCATCCGGCGCCTGACTATCTGTAACAAACTGGGAGAAAACGCGATGGCTGATGCCTTGCTCGCCGGGCGTATGGTATGCCGGAGTTTTGGCATTGATTGTGCATTGTTTGGGGCCGGGAAAATATCTCTAAAGTTTTCCCTTGGGATATCCGATAGCATAAGTGTAATCAGGTACAAGCTCTGACAAAAACTGCATACCAATAAAAAGAACCGGGCGGGTATGGACACCCGCCTGCCTGCAATCACCCCATCCATGGAAGGAGAGGTTCGCATGGGAGCGCCGATGTAACGCGCTATTGTACTTTGCAGCACGTGCGGTACCGTGGTAAAGGCTCATTATACTGGTCGGAGTACAAACGAAAAGGGTGTAGTACGCAGTACCTGTTGCAGGATTTGATGTTTGGCGAAAATGTTCTGTAAAGGAGAATAAAAGATGAGATCGAAACTGCTGATACTGGCGATTCTGCTCCTCAGTATCGCGTTGGCGGGTCAGGCGCTCGCGGCCGCGACGGTCACCGTCGTTCCCTCGAACGTTCCCAAGGGCGCCTATGTCAATGGCGGCGGGGTTGCCGACAATGACAACGCGTATTTCCAGCAGGTCAAGATTGACCTGAATGACTATCACGCGGATGCGGGCGTGTTCACTTTGTACCTCCCGACCGGGGCGTACCTCGCCGATCCCGATGGTGACACCATCCTGAGCGAAGATATCTCCGTGGTGTATACGGATGCCGCTGGTGAAACCACCAAAATTCGCTATTTCGGAACCAATGCGCAGCAGAATCAGCTCTATTTCGTCTATTTCACCGGTGACGGGACCGATCTTCATCCGCCCGCCTATCCGAATAATAATGAATCGTTCTATATTTCCTTCCCCATCACGACCGATCTGAATCCCGCCGTGGCGAGCGATGACTACTACGTCACGTTCGGAAATCCCGCGGGTCAGAATTTCAAGGTCGCTGACCTGTCCATCGCCAATGGCGAAATTGTCAGTGAAGCCATCGCGGTCGGCGATTACGTCAAGGGCCAGGCCACCGGCCTGGGCGTCGTTGCCGCACTGAACGACGGCGCGGACGATGTGATCAGAGTGGTGTATAACAATGCCGGCAATTTCGGCAACCCGGAAAATATCGACACCGTCCTGCTCTATCCGGAATCCGGGTACGATGTCGCCGATGGATTTGTCGCCGCGACCGATGCGGCGAGCACCGGCTATGAGACCGACCGAATGGCTCTCATGGAGGTCGCCGACCTCACCGGTTTCGCGGTGGGGACGTATGTTTCCGCTACGGCAAGCACGTTCAACACGGTGATCCTCGGGACGAATGATATCATCAGGCTTGCGTTTGGGGCAGTAGCTCCGGCTGGAACGGGTGGAGTGGTCACTGATTTCACCGTACCCCCCGCGGTCTACACCGGCGCTCAGTTGGCTGCTGCAATGGAGGCTGTTATCCAGGTGTCCGCTCCCATGGCAACCGTTGACTGGAACAACGGGACTGGTGTAATCACTATTGCCAAATCCGCCGTTGCCACCGACAACGTGGTGATTGACGCCACGAATAATGAAATTGTGCTCGCGTTTGCGGCTATTGACCCTGACGCCGGAGGCGCTTTAGTAGCAGGAGACCCCTTTACGTATACCATCCCCGCCAACACGTATACGGGAGCTACTCTGGCGGCGGCTTTGGAACTCAGTATTCAAGCTGGTGAACCCAACGCCGCAACGGTGACGTATAATGCGGGAACAGGCGAGATTACCATCACGGGTAATGCTGACGGAAACGTTTCCCTTACGTATGCCGGCAGCACTCTGGCTCCGGTTATCGGTTTCGGGGTCGATGTCGGTGCTGCCGCATCGATCGTTGGCGCCGGCGCTGGAGATGTTGCGTACACGCATCTTAACAGCACCCTTGGTCCGAATATCGGTTTCACGGGCGATGTTGTTGCTGCCCCGGCCATCGCTACTGACGGAGTAACTCAGTGGGGTGTTGCGCCATCTAGTTCTAAAGCCGGTGTCGTTTCGGCGATATATAATTCCGCGGGGAACGATTCGCTGTATGTCGTTTACTCCGGTCCGGATTTCGCCGCCGCGGACGCGTTGGACGCGCTGGTGGCTCCGGGAGCTTTTGCCGCGTCTGACGAGGTCATCGTGAGCGTTTCCGATGTCGCTTCGACCCTCGATAACGTGGCGAACGGTTCCGGTGCAACCATCACCTATGCCACGGACCGTCAGCAGTTGTATTCCACCGCGGTCACGTTCTCCGATTACATGAAGGCGAACAACGACACTACTTCCACCCATGGGCAGAAGCACCCGGCCAGCACCTCCGTGTTCGCCACCGCCCTTCCCGATTTGGTGTATGACGGAGCGACGGGATTACTTCCCACGGACAACACCGGGTATTTTGGTTTCGCCACCAACAATCTCGGTGTCACGCTCGACGGCGTCAACAACAACGCGACCGCCGACGCGGAAGTGAAGTATTATGTGTGGGCAGCGCAAGACTCCACGCTGGAATATGTGTGGTCGTCCCTGACCGGCGTGATTCCGGTGCTGGTCTACGATCCCATCGCCTACAAGGGATACATTCCCGAAGCCGATGCCGCGACCACCGGCTTGGCCACTTCGAATGTTCCCGAAGGCACCTGGTTCTTCTATGTCACCTCTTCGGTCACCGGCCGGAACATTCTGGCACGGTCCGGAAGCGTCGTCGTCCGTCACTGGCCCTATGTCAAGACCGTGGGTTGGGATTATGACGGCGATGGCGTCTATACCGAAGCTGCGGATAACAACAGCGTCACGCTGGACAGTGGTCGCTATTTTGGCTATAACGGTGTGGCCGGCGGACCGGATCCGCGGAAGAACCTGGATATTTTCGCGAGTGTCGACGATTATGACGACAACGCCAGCATCAGGTTCTTCTATTCCAACTCGGGCAGCCTGACTTCGGCCGAGATTACGACGACCGGCGAAGCGCCGAATCTGGTAGTCACCGGGCTCACCGGGGCGACCGCTCTTGCCGATACCACGCTTTTCGACGATGTGGATGAGGATACCAACGGGTATGCCAAGGTTCCCTGGGATATCGCTCCCACCGGGCAGCCCTTCATTCCGGCCAATCCGTATTACATCTACGTCGTCGCGAACGATGGGACTAACCAGGATATCACCGTGGCCAAGGGTTCGGATGGCACGACTGACCTCGTGACCGTCAAGCATTCCCCCAATATGACCATTGACGCCCTTACCGAGTACAACAAGGGTACCGATCTTCTCAATGGCGCTGATGTTACCATCGATGCTTCCCAGACCGACGTGGTCATGTTGAGCTGGGGCAAGACCGGTGTCGGCGGCGACGTGGATATTGACGACTCCGCCACCATCGAATTTTATATCGATTATGACGATGCTCAGAATGGAACTGCGGATTACACCCATAACGCGGGCGCTACGCTCCGCACCGATGCCTCAAACAGCGGAAATGCCGCCCGTGGGCCGCATCGTATCGTGGCAAATCTTCAGGAAGATCCCGAAGCCAAGAACCTGTCGTACTATGCCTGGGATCTGGCGGCTGATTTCGCTCAGACCGGCTGGCGTCCGGAAGATCAGGAGTCAAGCACGGGCACGGTGAATTATCACATCTATGCGGTGATGGACGAAGGCAGCTCCGGCACCACGCGAGTCTTCGTGCTCGGCGGCTTCACGAATCCGCATGAAATCAACTTCGCCCGCGTTCCGTTCACGCGGCTCATTGATCCGCCGTACAACGGAATCACGGTGAATTCCGACGAAACCTTCCGTCTTCGCTACGACGCCGTTGATTTGGGCACTCAGGCTCAGGTCGGCGTGTTCCTGGTCAAGGATGACCAAGCCATAGACGGCGTCCTCCATCCGACGACCGCCAAGATGCACCAGATGTGGTCCGCCACTGCCGGAAAGACCTATGCGCTAACCGACAACAATGGCTGGGTCAATCCGGATGTGGCGAGCACGGACGGCTCCTGGCTGGCTGAATCACCTTATCCCGCCAAGGGAGAGTACCCGGTAACCTTGCGCCTTCCCTCCCAGAAGGACAAGACTGTTATCCTAAACGTTGGACCAAAAGCCGGCGCAGCAGATCTGGCGAATTTCGCCACTGGTTCCTATGTCACCGCTCTCAATGGTGCTACTGGTCTCGTGATCAACAAAAACGAGGCTGCGGGCGCTGGTGCGGACGATTATATCACCGTCAGCTACACTGGTCAGGATTTCATCACCGGCGCGGCACAAGTCAGCCCCGGTGCTGTGTATAATGTCACTCAAGCTGTTATCATCAACTCCATCAATGGTCCCGCGTATGGCCGGTACATCTACAGCATGAATAGCGGCGCGAACGGCGTCACCTCGCCGGCTACCTACAATTCCCTCTCCGATGGAACCTGGTGGCCCTATATCGCGGTGGACGACAGCTCTTATTACAAAGTTCGGGTCACCACTGCCGCCATGGCGAATGTCGATCCGGGAGATTATCTTCTCAATCAGGCCAATAACAAGGTTGGCCGTGTGATTGCGGAGCCTGCTGCCGGTACTGAGTTCGATGTCGTCTATCCGGGACCGGCGGTATTTGGCGCTGCTCCCAATAATGTCATCGAAATCAGCGACCCGTCTGATATCACCTCGACGGTTGGTGACCCAGCTGCCGCAATCGCAGCGATTGGCGCCGCGGTGGTTTCCAACAACTTCACCGGCTGGAACATCACGCTCTATCGGGCTCCCGGTCCGGTGAATATCGTGAACGCCGATGAAAGCGCTTCCCAGAAGAACCTGATGCTCACTCCGGTCAAACCGATAGTGGCCCAGGGAGATACCATCACCTTCTCGGTGCGGGCCGCCGACGAAAACCACGATGTGGACCTCGTCGACGTCTATATCGCGGTGGAGAAGGATCATTTCGAACTGGTGAATTCGGGCGCTCCGTTTACGGATACCACCCCGGGCACGCTGGGTTCCCTCATTGCCAACGAGCTGATCGATGATGCGGTCAACAACCGCTGGATCCTCCATGCCACCATCTACAACAGTTCCAACCCGATCAATCCCGCTGACTGGGATCTCGGGAGCGAACTGTGCAATTTCAAGGTGGTGAGCAAGGGGACCGAGAACGCCATCGGCGCTTCTTCGGCTGTGTACTATGTCAATGAGCCGGCCCGTGGATGGACCACCGTGTTCTCCAACGACGGCAACCCGCTTTACATCAGCATGTCCTCCAGCACGGTGAACATTCAGCCGCGGGGCATCATCGAGGGTATCGTGCAGTTCGAAGGCCGCACCACTTCCGATATGACGGTCAATTTTGACCTGCGGAAACGCGGATCCTACGTGGCCTGCTCGGATACCGCCTTCTACAACCGGAACGATGGAGCCATTGCCGACAGCACTTACAAACTCAGCGATGTCTCCGCCGCCGGCGTTCAGTTCAAACTGGATAAGGACGGCAAGTTCCGCCTCTTCAAAGTTCCGACCGGTGAATGGGACCTCGTGGTCAGGTACAACCGCTACCTGGCGAAACTCCAGCCGGTTTCGATCTACCCCGGTCTGGATACGCTGTTCGTCAGCTTTGGCAAGCTTCTGGGCGGCGATGCGGTTGGTTATGTCGATTCGACGGGCGCGGCCTGGCCGAATAATGTGATCAATTCTTCCGATATCACCCGGATCAGCGATGCGTACCTCGATACCGCAGACAGCACCCGCTGGGACGACGGTGTCTACAATTACAAGTGGGCGGACATCAATGAAGATGGCATCGTCAAGGTAGAAGACCTCACCATGGCGACCGCCAACTACACCGGGTCCGACAATAAGGGCGCTCAGCCGGTCTATCAGAAGCCGGTCGTTCAGCATGTGGCATCCAACATGAACGCGCTCGTCGAGTTCATGGGCGTACCTTCGAAAGTGCAAGCAGGACAGCGCTTCACCATTCAGGTTGTCGCGAGAAACGCCGAGGATGTGAAGGGTTATTTCCTCAATCTCAGCTACGACCCGAGTGCGCTTACTTTCGAGGGCATCGTCAAGGGCGGCTTCCTTGAGGACCAGACTTACTCCTTCCCGTCTGTCGGGACTGGGACGGTCGCATTCACCAACACGGTATACGGAACCGCTGCCTTCGCCGGTGACGGCATCCTGGCAGAGATTTCCTTCACCGCCAATCGTGACGGCGAGTTCCTGGCCGACATGGTTGATATCACCGAAGCCACTTTCGTGAACAGCAACTTCACCGGGGAAAGTGTGATCAAGGACAATTCGACCGGAACCGATACAAACGCGGCTCCCGCTCTGTTCTCCCTGAAGCAGAATTTCCCGAATCCGTTCAATCCGAGCACCATGATTGGCTTCTCGGTCCCGACCAGCGGCCTCGTCACCGTCAAGGTGTACGATATCCTCGGCCGGTCCGTCAAGACTCTCGTGAACGCGAACATGACCAGCGGGAATTACTCGGTGGTCTGGGATGCGACGGATGACAATGGCAAGCGGGTGTCCACCGGGGTGTATCTCTACAAGATCACCGCTGGCTCCTTCTCCGCCACCAAACGGATGCTGCTCATGAAGTAATCCGCACACAATACACCAACAGGGAAGGCCCGTCTTGTACGGGCCTTCCCTGTTTCGGTGAGAAAATCTTGCCTTTGAACTGTAAAATTTGCCCCATGGGATGATACAGTCAGTGATGGTGGGAACACAATGCTTTGCCGGGAAATAAAATACAGCCCCAAAAAGGATGAGGCACAGAAATTGCTAAAAAAGAGTACTTGCTGGGAGTCTCCCCGTCACACACACTTTTTTAAGAGAAATATTCACCAGTTTTCTTGAAGGTAGCGGGAATGAATATTAACCGGCTTTTTGTACCCATTACACTGATTTTCCTCCTCCACGGGTTCTTTCCGGAGACATCTCCCGCCAAACCACAAGGCATGCAGCAGGGAAATATCCGCATGTACCTGTATCAGTCCGGTACTGGAACTGAGACCGGCGGCACGAATATGATTTATGCTTCACTCGGCGATACCATCACGGTCGACGTGTTCCTCCGTAACGGGCCACAGGAAAAAGTTACCGGTCTGGATATCTATTTTACGGTTGATAATAAGTACTTCTCCCCGGTGAAACAGGGACAAAACAAAAATCTGAGCATGAGACCGTTCCGGATTGGGGAATACATGACCTATGCCCAGAATCCGGAACCCTTTGATCCCGTTGGAAACTATACCCATGGTGATAGTCTAACCGCGAATGACAACGGCATTCCGGGTTGGCAGCTCGATTATGTCCTCGTTTCACCTCCCGATATCGGTAAGGGTAGGCCCTATTCAAACCTCAGATATGGCGTTGCCTGCACGTTTCAGTTGGTAGCGAACGCACCGGGAGATTCTATTCCGATACTTCTGGACGATGACCATTATACTGGCCGATTTGCCCGGTATTCCGTTATCGGGGCGAATGAAAATTACTCTTTTCGCTCGTTCCAGACCTGCTATATCACCGTCACGGGTATGGAAATCAATCCCCCGCTCCCCGACGTCATGATTGCCAGCGGAACGTCGATCAGTACGTTGGATCTGGATGAGCATGTGGGGGTTTCATCCATTCCCGATTCTATGCTGACTTGGTCGGCTTCCGGAAACAAAAGCATCGGCGTGAACATAGATCCGGTGACCCATGTGGTGACTTTCACCGCTCCGGCAGGTTTCCGGGGATTTGAAGACATTGTTTTCACGGTGAGCAACGGGAAGGGGATAACAGCCTCCGATACCCTGCGGGTTACTGTGGACTCTCCGCCGCAACTGCTCCTGGAAGCCATTCCCGATACGTTGACAATCCATGAGGATAGACGCGAATCCGTGCTCTATCTTCCGGAAATTGTTCATGATGCTGACGATCCCTATAGTTCACTCAAATGGTTTTTTCGGCCTTTAGGTGGGAGATTGACCACCTCGGTTGCATCCGATAGTCTTTTCTTGAAAGGGATTTTCAATTTTTCCGGATCCGAACAACTTCGTATTTCGGTATATGATGCGTATGGCGTCGGAGATTCCCTTTCCGTGCCGGTGATTGTCCTGCCGGTCAACGATCCCCCGACGCTCCAGAATCTGCCAGATATCTCCATTACCCGGAATGGCTCCCATATTCTCGATTTCGGCCAGTATGCCTCGGATGTTGACGGTGATCCGCTCACGCTCGACTGGTCTCCGGCAACGCACCTCCAGATAGTGAAGCGCGGTATGCAGGTCACCTTCTCCGGTGTCTCCGGCTTCCTCGGAAGCGAGACAGTGCGTTTCACGGTTACCGATCCCGGCGGACTCTCCGCCACCGATTCCCTGATCGTGACCCTGACCCCGGCCAAAGAGCCCCCGGTCTGGGCAAAAATCGGTAAAGTCGGGTTTCCGCAGAACCGTGCGGATTCATCCCTGGTGATCTGGAATCATGTATCCGACCCGGACGATCCGCCGTCGCTCCTGACCTTTGTCTTTTCCAATCTGGACAACGTTGACAGCGTATATGTCAATCCCAACACCGGGCGGGTGACTTTCTATGACCTCGATGACGCTCCGGGCTGGGACCGGGTGACCGTCACCGCCTATGATCCCGACGGCAACCAGGCCACCACCCAGTTCCCCGTGTTTATCGGTCCCGCCGACGGTACTCCCATCGTGGCGGGCATCCCGGATACCACCATCGTAGCCGGGGCGCAGGCGCAGTGGATCGACCTGGATGATTATTATTACGACGTTGACAATGTTGACGGCCAGATGCAATGGACCTGGGGACGTCAGGCCTCGGCGGACAGTTCGGTAACCGTTACCATCAATCCGGTTACTCACTTGGTGTATCTGCGCGGGATCGATCCGGAACTGTTCGGAATGAACCGGCTCTTTTTCACGGTCACCGACCCGGGCGGGAAATTTGCCGACGACATCTGCATCGTCACCGCCGTTGCCATCAACCGTCCCGTGCTCGATCTTCCCGCCAAGGTGGGATTTGTTACGGGGGGGAGCGCGGAGCTCGATCTGGACGACTATGTTCAGGATGCCGTCTATCCCCGCCCGGAGTTGAACTGGACCTGGAGCGGGAACCTGAATTCATCGGTGACTCCGGGAACACCGGACGGATTCAGGACCCGTCCCGTAACCTTCTCCGGGGCCGCGGGCTGGTCCGGATGGGAGCGGGTTGCCTTTGGGGTGCGGAATCCCCTGGGGGGCACGGCCCAGGACACCGTTCTCGTCTTCAGCGCACCCGCCGACGGGACCCCGGTGGCCGGTGGGTTGGATGTGGTCTACCTCCGGGCGGGAACCGGTGTGTACCGTAATCTGGACAGCTACTGTTTCGATGCCGATACTCCGGATCATTTGCTCACCTGGAGCGTATCCGGCGGAGACAGCGTTACGGCGGGAATCGATCCGATCTCCCGCACCGTATACATCAGCGCCCCCTCCGAAAGCTGGGAAGGTCAGAACACCCTTACATTTACCGTGACTGACCCGGAGAAGCGCACAGCAACGATGCAGACCACGGTCATTGTCACCGGCGCGGTCATCAGAAACGCTTTCCTGGTGGACATCTTCCGCAATCCCATGCAGGAAGACTACATGGACATATTTGTCCGGAGCACGATTGAACTGTCGTCCACACCCGAACTTGCCGTGAAAGCCACCGGAGATTCAACCGCGGTGGAACTGGGGGTGATAACAGCGGGATACTACCACGGCCGGTATCTCCTTCCGCTGTCTCTCAGTCTTGGGGAAAAGGGAACCGGCGAAATCCGGGTCGGCGGCCGGGCAAAGGATGGTAAGGAGGTTACAGCAGCAAGCGGCTTCGCCTATGGCCGAATTGACAAGGTGGGCGGCAAGCTGGCTATTGGTGAATTCGCCCTCTCCATTCCCGGAGGAGCGCTGGAGAAGCCGGCACTGGTTACGGTCATTCCCGGCGCCGGTGATGCCGCTGTGGCCAAAGCCGCGTGGGGAGAGGTTCATCTGACGAACCGCTGGTATGCCATCGGTCCTTCCACGCTCCGGCCTTCCGTTCCCATGCGCGTTGCTTTCATGCTGGACGGCGATTCCCGGGGAGCGGGAGTGTACCGTCTGACGGAGGGTGGTCCACAATACGTTGGCGGTGTGCACGATGAGGAGACTGTGTGGGCAGAAGTCACATCGGGCGGAACGTACGCGCTGGGGTACGATCGCCAGTCTCCGGTTATCCGGGTGGAAAGAAACGATGACGAAATGCTCGACATTTCCGTCATCGACGAAGGGAGCGGGTTCGACCCGGACTCGATACGGCTGATGTGCGGGGGTATCGCTGTCCCCTTCCGTCTCGACGATTCCGGGAGCACCGTTTTGGCTGATATGAACACTCCGGGAATCCAGCCGGGTTCGGTTCTGGAAATATCCGCCGCTGACCGTTCCGGCAACACTGCTGCCATCCGGGTGACTCTCGATGAGACTTTTTTCCCCGTTGCGCTTCGGATGGAGCAGAATGTGCCCAATCCGTTCAATCCCAGCACCGCCATCCGGTTTTCCCTATCCCGGGAAAGCAGCGTCCGGGCGGAGATTTTCGACATGGTCGGAAGGCGGATCGCCACGCTGGCTGATGGACGATTTGCAGCCGGAACGCATGCCCTCCACTGGGATGCGCGTGATGCCGCGGGGCGGGGTGTTTCCAGCGGTGCATACTTCTGCCGTATCATCGCCGGAGACCGTTCCGAAACCCGGAAAATGCTGTACTTGAGATAAATGGTGGACAACAGAGTGTAATCGTGGTACACGAATTCCCCGGACTCCGACTGGCCCGGGGATTTTTTTATCGGGTATCGAATTGAGTCAGCAAAGAACCGAAGCGGCACCAGCAGGACTCACGTGCATGAGTGGTGTTTTTCCTGCCCTCTGCACGGGGGAAGATGGCGCAAGGCCCCGGGGCCCCCATTCATGCCGCCCCTGGTACGAATGGGGTAGAGAAAGGGGGGCATGGCTGCGGTTGGCCATGTTTCCGGTATACTGACTCCTGACACTGCTTTTCGCATATTTCGCCACAGGTCATGTACCCACGGATACTTACGAACCGCTTTTGAGGCAAAACAATGCGAAGTCCGGGAGCCGTGAATGCCGTTTACTCCGGGGAGGGAAGGTCGATCGAGTGCGGTAATGTGAAACGAGGTTGAGAGACGGGAGAGCCGGGCGCATTGTCTGTTTGGCGGATACTGTGCCGGTACTCTGCGGCATGTATGGTGCACCATTATTCTGACGTTTCCGGATGAACCGGCGGGATAGACCAGCCCAAAAAGCATGCAAAGAGGCGGCATACGGAAAATCAGCCCGGTGCGATATTACAATTTATCTTGAACGCGGTAAAGACGGTCATTATATTGGATGTGCTCTGAATAGGTTATCCTTGACATCGGAATGAATCAGAAACATATATTCGGAAAGGTAAAAGTATGCGGTTAGACACTCTTTCCAGGGCATTGCTCGTTGTTGCCGTCGTGGCATTGCCGGCGTGTTCGAAGCAGAATGATCAGGATGCCGCTGCGCCGGAGTCGGTGGTGCTTGCCGAAACCGGTTTTCGTGGGTGGAATTCCCTGACCCTCGATAACGCGTATGCCCGCATGGATGTTGTTCCCGAACTCGGAGGCAAGATCATGGGGTACGAGCTCCGGGGATACCAGTTCCTCTGGCATGATGCGACCGCAAGAGGGCAGGTTGTGACAGATCAGGGGTATGGTTGGGGACAGAAATTTACCAATCCGGGCGGCGCCAAGGTCTGGCCCGCCCCGCAGGGCTGGAGTGGTCAGAATGAATGGCCCGGACCCCCGGATAATGTGCTCGACGGTTCTCCGTATGAGGCGGTGTCAACCGACAGCCTCATCACGGTAACCAGCCCGAGGGATGATGGGGAGGGGCGGACCGGGCTGCAGTTCGCGCACTCCTACCGGCTGGAACCGCACAGCTCCATCGTCAGGCTGAACCTCTCCATGACCAACGTGGTGAATCGTCCCGTGACCTGGGGGCTCTGGCACCTCGCCACCGTTCCGGTTGACCGTAACGCCACGGTATATGTACCCGCGAACAAGGGAGACTGGCACGTTATTTACGGGGATAAGGAAAGTCCCCAGTGGCAGGACGGTGAAAACGGCATGTTCCAGGCCCGGTATGCACAGAAAGTCGGGAAAGTCGGTGTGAAAGTTCGTGATGGTTGGGCGGTATGGTTCGATGAGGACCGCGGAATGGCGTTTGTGATGATGTTCCCGGTGAAAAAGGGCGCTCAGTATCCGGATGGCGGCAGCCATTTCGAGATCTGGACCACGGGAGCCGGAACGATTCGTACCAATAATCAGGACACCGTATACGAGTACAAGCCTGAGACGGCGATGATGGAACTGGAAGTCATGGGACCCCTGACCCGGCTGAATCCCGGCGAAACAGCCACGATGGACCTTTCCTGGGCTTCCTGCCGGTGCTCCGGCGTTACCCGGGTTTCTTCCGGTGGCGTGGTGGCCCAGCCGCTGCAGGTTGCGGATGGCATGGTCAGGGCCAAGTTCGGCGTTTTCTACGGTGGGTATCTCCAGGCCGTGTACCTTGACCGGAGCGGACGGCAGGTTGGTTTGAGCAACGTGGGTGAGGTATCACCGCTCACCGAAATCACTGTCGAGCGCCCCCTGGAAGACATGAGCGGGTTTGCCGCGGGAGTGCGTTACCAGGTGCAGTCGTATGACAAGCAGACGGTGGGAGTGATTGACCAGTTGATGTTCAAGAAATGACCATCGGCGGGGTTCGCTGACCGGAAACGGACTTTCGGGGAGAGAGGGCAGATGAGAAGAACGGATTTCCTCAAATACGGCTTCGGGGGAGCGGCGCTCCTTTCCGCGGCATGCGCTGGTGAGAAACCCTCCGGGGGAGCAGCCCTCCCGAATGCGGGGAAACGGGATGACCTCTATATCGAAGTATCCGCCCTCGGCGCAAACTCCTATTTTTTTGATCACAAGGAAGGACTGCGGCTGGCCGGTGAGCATCTCGGGGTCCGGACGGAATACAAGGGACCGCCTGACCTCAATATTCAGGCCATGGTGCAGGCCATTGAGCTGGCGGTAGCCCGGAAGCCCGGCGGCATTTTGGTTGTCGGGTTCGAAGAGTCGCTCAATGATTCGGTGAACAAGGCGGTGGAGGCGGGCATTCCCGTGGTGACGCTCGATTCCGATCTACCCAACTCGAAACGTTCGGCATTTGTCGGGACAGGCAATTATGATGCCGGTTTTCAGGGCGGGATGAAGCTGGCTGAACTGGTGGGCCAAAAAGGCAAGGTGGCTGTTCTTACCAAAGTTGGTCAGCCGAATCTGGAAGAGCGGGTTCGGGGATACCGGGATGCGCTTGCCCGGCATGCCGGGATAGAGGTGGTACGGGTGGCGGACACGAAATCGGAGGTGCCCATGGCTGCCCAGGCTGCGGCCGCGGTAATTTCAGCGGTGCCGGATCTGGCGGGAATAGGGTGTGTCGAGGCGGCGGGTGGAGCCGGTGCAGCCACTGCGGTGAAGGAGTCGGGACGGAGCGGAAGTGTCCGGGTGGTGGCCATGGACCGCGACAATGACATTCTCGCCTACATCCGCGATGGGATCATTGACGCCAGCGTGGTACAGCAGACCATGCTCATGCCGTATTACGGGCTCCTGGTGCTTTATCACCTGAACCATTACGATATTCCCATTTCCAGCGACAACACGGCTGCCGGAGTTGCTGCCGTTCCCCGGAGCATCGATACGGGGAGCATTCTGGTAGACCGTTCGAACTGCCAGTCTTTCATGCGGTAGTGCAGAAGGCCGGGCGTGGAAGGGACTCTGCATCGGTCCGCTTCCTTCCGGAAATTGACCCGGGCATCAGAACCGCCACAGAGCGCCGATGTTTCTCTGTGGCGTTTTTAATACGGAGCCGGACGGTGCGTGAAAAAGAACCCATCCTGCAAATTGAAGACATCACTAAAATCTTTCCGGGGGTGAAGGCGCTCGACGGCGTTTCCTTCGAGGTGAGCCGGGGAGAAGTGCATGCGCTCATCGGAGAGAACGGCGCCGGGAAGTCCACCCTCATGCATATTATCGGAGGAGTGCACCGGCCCACCGGGGGCCGGATGGTGTTCGATGGCCGGGAAGCTGTCTTCCGCAATGCCCACGAAGCCCAGGTCCGGGGCGTCCGGGTAGTGTATCAGGAACTTTCCATCGTCCCAAACCTTACCGCTGCGGAAAATATTTTTGCCAACATACAACCCGTGAATCGTTTCGGCCTGGTGAACCGTCGCGAACTGAACCGCCGGGCGGCGGAAATGATCGGGCATTTCGGCGAAGAGATTGATCCCGATATGCCGGCCGGCCAACTTCCCATTGGGAAGCGACAGGTTCTGGAAATCCTCAAGGCACTCACCCGTTCCCCGAAGCTCGTGCTTCTCGACGAGCCGACATCCTCACTTTCCGGTGTGGAAATCGAACGGCTTTTCCGGAATATCCGCAGACTGAGAGACCGGGGAATCTCGTTTATCTTCATTTCGCACCATCTACCCGAGATATTCGAGATAGCCGACCGGGTAACCGTGCTTCGGGACGGTGTCGGACAAGGGACCTTCGACGTTCCGGAAGTAACCGAGGATTTTCTCATAAGCCGCATGGTGGGCCGTGAAATCAGCGACATGTTCGGTGGAGGACGTTCCGGAGCGGGGGAGGGCAGGCCGGTTTTGGAAGTGGAAAAGCTCACCCGTCGCGGGGTATTCGAAGATGTTACCTTTACTATCCGCTCCGGAGAGATTTTCGGACTGGCCGGTCTGGTCGGTGCGGGGAGAACGGAAGTCGCCCGCGCGCTGTTTGGCCTGGAACGGCCGGACCGGGGAGAGGTGCGCCTTGAGGGAGTACCGGTGAATATCTCTTCGCCCCGGGATGCCATCACCCGAGGCATGGGCTACCTGACCGAGGATCGGAAGTTTCAGGGACTTTGCCTTTCTCTCTCGGTGAAAGAGAATCTCATTGCTCCTTCCCTGGGACGCTTTGCCTCGTTCGCTGGAATACTGAGCGACAGCCGAATCGTACGGTTCGCCGGAGAAAACGCCGCCAGGTTCAATATTGTGACTCCCGGTCTCGATCAGGAAGTGTACCACCTCTCCGGGGGCAACCAGCAGAAGGTGCTTCTCGGTATGTGGATGGGCATCGAACCGAAGGTGCTGATGGTTGACGAACCCACGCGGGGGGTGGATGTGGGAGCAAAAGAGGAGATTTACTCACATCTCCGGTCGCTTGCCGCAGGAGGAGCCGCAGTTCTGCTCATTTCGAGCGACCTGAAGGAAATTCTCGGCATGTCCGACCGTATCGGAGTCATGCGCGGAGGCCGTATTGTCACAGTTCTTCCGGCATCGGAAGCGACGGAGGAAAAGGTCATTTCGCACGCACTCGGAGCAGGAGAAATATCCGCATGAATACCGCAATCGCCGCTGTGAAACCCATTCTCAACCGTTTCGAGGAACGTCGCATCTTCCTTATCCTTCTCGGCGCATGGACCATCATGGGCGTATTCTATCCCCGGGAATTTCTTAACCCAGCGGTGTTGAAGGCCACGATACTGGTCATGTCCCCCATTGCGGTAATTGCGGTGGGGATGACAGTTCTTCTGGTTTCCGGCGGATTCGATCTCTCGGTCGGATCGGTGGTTACCCTGACCGGGGTGGTCGCCGCGCTCATGCTCAAAAGCGGCATGCCCTGGTTCATAGCCATGTTCGCCGCTGTGGCCTGCGGAATGGCGGTAGGGTTCGGCAACGGGTTCATGATCGCCCGGATGCGCATCAACCCTTTTATCACCACGCTCGGAATGATGATTTTCATTCGGGGTCTCGCCACAATAGTCGCCGGAGGTAACAATATTCCCATTGCCAACACCACCACGCTTTTGCTTGGGACGGGAACATCCATTAGCCAAGCTGCCATGCGTGAAGTGGCAAAAGCGGGTGTGTTGGT
>JAWLHT010000095.1:0-16399 GCA_041690195.1 Candidatus Latescibacterota bacterium | reverse complement strand
GCGCTCTTTGATCTCATTACCGCTTTTCGGGATGTATTGACCAATGCCCCCCGGGTGACCACGCATGAGGTTGAGTTTCTGAATGTCAGCCCGGAAACGAAACAGCGCGAGATTATGGATCGGATCGTCCGCGCGGGAAAGGCGGATTTTTTTGAACTGGTGCTCGGGCATCCTCGCCTGGTTGTTGTGGTGACATTCATCGCCATGCTCGAACTCGTAAAAAACCGGAAAATTCGCATCCGTCAAACCAACCAGTTCGGAAGTATTGAACTCTATGCATACACCCCTGACGAAATCGCGAATTCTTGAGGCGGTATTGTTCGCCTCCGACCAGCCGGTGGAACCGGAACGGCTGGCCGGAATCTTGGACGGCGTTTCCCGTAATGAGCTCGCGGAGACGGTTGATGCGCTGAACCGGGAGTATGAGATTCAGGAGCGAGCCTTCCGCATAGTGCTAGTGGCGGGCGGGTATCAACTCGAGACGCTGCATCGTTACGGTCCGTATATTGACCGGCTCTATCATGCTCGCCCCCGGCAGAAACTTTCCCGTGCGGCTTTGGAGACTCTCGCGATCGTTGCATACAAGCAGCCGGTATCCCGAGTGGAAATTGACGCGCTCCGCGGGGTTGATTCAGATGCATCCATCCGGACACTGCAGAACCGGGATCTCATTGAGGTGGTGGGGAGAAGTGAATCGGTGGGAAAACCGCTCCTGTTTGGAACCACAAGAGAGTTCCTGCGCTATTTCGGTTTGCGGGATATCAAGGATCTCCCCGGAGCCGACGAGCTGGCTTCCATGTTCGATGGCACCGAACCTGACCCACGCAATCCGGGGCAGTTGAGCCTCGATAACTCTATTTTCCCCGGAACGGAGTCGTTGCCGGATACTTCCGCCGGGGAAGCGGCCAGACAAGATGAGACTCAATGAGACTTAACCGGTTTCTTTCCATGAGCGGGTACATTTCCCGCCGCAAGGGCGAAGATATCATCCGGGCGGGACGGGTGCTGGTGAACGGTACGGTTGTAACCGATCCCGCATCCGACGTGGAACCGGAAAGGGATGTGGTGGTCGTTGACGGCCGTGTGCTTCAGGTTGAACCGGAACGCAAATATCTGCTCCTGAACAAGCCGGTTGGGTTCATTGTTTCCGTGGGCGATACGCACGGCAGAGCCACTGTGCTTGACCTGATCGGTTCCGAAGCGGGACGGGTGTTCCCGGTGGGACGGCTGGATGCAAATACTTCCGGAGTGCTGTTGCTTACCGATGACGGCGAACTGGCGTACCGGCTGACCCATCCTTCCTATGGCGTGGAGAAGCTCTACCGGGCGGTGATTCGGGGCAGGATCGGGTCCGGAGTTGTCCGGATGGTTGCCGCGGGAATCGAATTGGAGGACGGTGTTACTGCCCCGGCCCGCCTGCGGATTCTCCAAGCCGGGGACACCGCTTCAATCGTGGAGCTCACCCTGCACGAAGGGCGAAAGCGGCAGGTCCGCCGCATGTTGGAAGCGCTCGGGCACACCGTAATCAAGCTGGAGCGGATGTCCTTCGGCGGTTTGACCGCGAAGGGGCTCCGTCCCGGCTCCTACCGGGAACTTACCCCCGGAGAAGTGGCGCGCCTGAAAAAGTTGACCGGATTGGAACAGGGGACGACGGAATACAGGCGTAAATAGGGAGATATGCACATGGATGAAGCACCCTGGACCTCGCCCTGGGCTGAAGCGCTCCGGAGTATTTCCGATCCGCACGGTACCGATGCGCCGGAAGCGGGGCCGGTTTTTGATACGGAGCGTATGGGCGGGGGGGGTGGGTGGAGTTCCCGCCGACGCAGACATTCGGGTCAGTCGGATTTGCGACGCGAAGACCGTGAATCCGGGGAGGACGCATGAAAAGATGCAACCCCATAGTCGCCATTGACGGTCCGGTGGGCGCGGGAAAGAGCACCACGGCCCGGGAGGTGGCCAAACGGCTGGGGTTTCTGTTTGTGGACACCGGCGCCATGTATCGGGCGGTTACCCTGGATGTTCTGGAGCATGATGTCGATCCCGCGGATGGGGACCGGGTTGAAGAAATTGCTGCCCGGTCCAGAGTGGAACTGCGTCTTTCTCCGGAAGGTCAGCGAACATACCTGAACGGGGTGGATGTGACCGGCCGGATCCGCGACCGCGATGTCACCAACGCGGTTTCCGAGGTGAGCGCCCGAAAGGCGGTGCGTGACCGGATGACCGAATTGCAGCGGAAGCTCGGTGAGCATGGCGGGGTGGTTATGGAAGGCCGCGATATCGGGACGGTGGTGTTTCCGGACGCCGAGTGGAAAATTTATCTGGATGCCTCGGTCGAAACGCGGGCCAGGCGACGGTATGAGGAGTTGAAGGGAAAAAACGTCGCGGTCTCCTTTGAGGAACTGGTGTCAGAAATCAGGGAGCGTGACCGTGCCAATACCGAGCGGGCGATCGCTCCCCTCCGAAAAGCTCCGGACGCAGTATACCTTGACAGCACGAACCTGAGCTTCAATGAACAGGTAGACGCAATTATCGCGATCGTCGGAGAGCAACGGAATGGGTGGTAATACTGGGAATCTGAAACGGCGGTGGGCCTATGCCGCGGCCCAGCGCATCACCTGGGTCATTCTGAAGGTGCTGTACCGGATCAGGGTGGAGGGAATTGAAAATATCCCGAAGGAAGGGGGCGTGATCATTGCATCCAATCACGCGTCACTGGCCGACCCCCCGACGCTGGGATGCCTCATTCCCCGGGAGATCAGCTATTTTGCCAAACTGGAGCTTTTCCGGGTCCCCATGGTAGGGCCGTTCATTGCCTGGGCCAATGGTATTCCGGTAGACAGGTCCGGCGACAGTTCCAAAGCTCTGAAAGAGATGATACGGCGGTTGAAGAACGGTTGGGCCGTGCTGGTATTTCCCGAGGGAACCCGCACCAGAACCGGTGAATTCGGAGAGGCCAAAAGCGGAGCCGGGATGGCCGCTGTCATGGCGGGAGTTCCGGTGGTTCCCTGCTGGATCGAGGGATCGTTCAGTGCAAAACCGTTCCGCTCACGGATCACGGTGCACTTCCTCCCGGCCTTTGATCCGAACGAAATTGAAGCTGAAACAAAAAGGATCATTATTCGCTTGTGTCGGGAAAAATAATGTGCGATATTAGTAAATTATATAATTCGCAGATGGCCGTGCGTAATCGGGCCAAATTTAATGAAAGGTAAGGAGGAATCGTTCGTGTCGGAAGAAATGTTGAACAACGAAATGTCTCCGGTAACTGCGACCGGAGAGGAGCAGTCCACGCAGTCGGGAGTTGAACCGAAACCCGTTCCCAATTTGAGAGATCGGTTGACCCGGAAAGCGGCTCGTTTTCTGGATGAGACCGAGTACTCTGAAGAAGAGTATCTTTCCATGCTCGAAACGTATGATGAGACCATGAAGTCCATCGAGCAGGGAAATATCGTCAGCGGAACGGTGCTCATGGTCACCGAAAACTCGGTGATCGTCGATATCGGCTTCAAAAGCGAGGGGAGCATTCCCCTGCAGGAGTTCCCGGATCCCTCGACCATTGTGATCGGGGACAAGATCGAAGTATTCCTGGAGGATGTGGAGAATCAGGACGGCCAGATGGTTCTTTCGAAGCAGAAGGCCGACTTCATGAAGGTCTGGGACAAGATCAAGGATATCTACGACAACAATCTGGCGGTTGAAGGCCGCTTGATCCGCCGTATCAAGGGCGGCATCGTCGTGGACCTCCTCGGGGTCGAGGCTTTCCTGCCCGGTTCCCAGATTGATATCCGCCAGGTGAAGAATTTCGACCAGTTCATCGGCGAAACCTTCCGCCTCAAGATCATCAAGATCAACAAGACGCGCCGCAACATCGTGGTTTCCCGCCGGGTGGTCCTGGAAGAGGAACGGGCCAAAATGCGCGAAACCGTGCTGACCGATCTCGAAATCGGACAGACTCGCGAGGGTACGGTCAAGAACATCACCGACTTCGGTGCGTTTATCGATCTCGGCGGTGTGGACGGTCTCCTGCATATCACCGATATGTCCTGGGGCCGGATCAATCACCCGTCCGAACTGGTCTCCATCGGCGACCGGATCAAGGTCAAGGTGCTCAACTTCGAAGAGGGCAAGACCCGTATATCCTTGGGTCTCAAGCAGCTCACGCCCTATCCCTGGGACGGTGTCGAGGAGAAATACCCCGAAGGTTCCGTGGTTCCGGGACGCGTGGTTTCCACCACCGATTACGGTGCGTTCGTGGAGCTGGAGCGCGGAGTCGAGGGTCTCGTCCATATCAGCGAAATGAGCTGGACTCAGCATGTCCGGCATCCTTCAAAGATTGTGAACGTTGGCGACACCATCAATGTCAAGGTCCTCAGCGTGGACAAGGCCAACGAGAAGATCTCGCTGGGTATCAAGCAGCTTGAAGCCGATCCCTGGTCGACTATCGACGAGCGCCATCCGGTCGGCAGCCGGGTCAAGGGCAAGGTGCGCAACCTCACCAACTTCGGCGCGTTCGTCGAAATCGAGGAAGGCATCGATGGCCTGGTGCATATTTCCGACATGAGCTGGACCAAGCGGATCAAGCATCCTTCCGAAGTCATGAAGAAGGGGCAAATCGTCGAGGTGGTCATTCTCGACATCGACAAACAGAATCGTCGAATTTCGCTTGGACATAAGCAGATTTTCGAGGATCCCTGGTCAACGCTGGAACACCGTTTTGCGGTCGGCATGGTTACCAGGGGAAACATCATCCGCATCCTCGACCGGGGTGTGGTGGTGGCCCTTGAAAACGACATCGAAGGTTTTGTGCCAGCTTTCCAGCTTGGTCAGGACGTCAAGAAGCCGGCCGATGCCTTTGATGTTGGAGAGGAACTCCCGCTGAAGGTTATCGAATTCGACAAGGACCAGCGGAAAATTGTCCTGAGCGTCCGTGAGTACTTCAAGGACCGCGACCGCTCCGAGTTCGATGCGTTCAAGGATATGCACAAGCCGAAGCCGGTCACCATCGGCGACGCGTTCGGCGACCTTCTTGGCGAGCAGAAAGGGGATGCTCCCGCGGCGGAAATAGCCGAACAGGAGAATGCTCCCGAAGCTCCCACGGCGCAAGCCGAACCTGGCGAAGAAGCGTAGCGGAGACTCCCGGCTTCCGGGGCTCTGTTATTCCTCAGAGAAAAGGCGGTCCCACATCCGGACCGCCTTTTTATTTGGAATCGTCAGGTGATTTTTGTTAATTACGGAGCGGTTGTAGCTCATGCCCCGTAAAGCCCCGCTTTTTCGTGAACGTACAGGTGCGGGGGATACGGAAATACGGGAACCGAAAGGCGCATCGTTCTTCTTATTCAGGAAGGCGTTTTTCAGAGTTCGGGTCATGTGAGTTGAATGGAGACCGGCAGACCGGTCCCCCCGTACAGCACACGTTCCTCGTCAAGTTGGCGCAGGATGCGTGCTGTAATACGGGGTTTCGGGTTAATGGACAGCGGACCTGTGTCGTGGATGCTTTTCCCTTTATCTTCCTGGACCGGGGAGATGTCGCGGAGGCGGAAGGAGGTTTGGCAGTGCCGGGAATGTCGGAAGCGCGAGGTTTTCCCTGTTCCTGTCGCTCAACCTGCTACTCCTGTTCAACAATGAGAGGGTCGGGGCATGACAATGGTGTCCGGCTTTCCGTACCCGTCTTTCCCGCCTTTTTTGTTGCGAATTCAAAACGCCCACGCCGACAGCTGTTTTACCGTATGAGCAGGCGCTGTGATTTTCATGAGCACTGTACAGGGGTATGGCCACGCGTCATAGTTCTCATGCTCTTTGATATACACCGACTTTTCGGGAGACGTTCACCTCTTCGTGTCGTACATGATTAAACCTACTGTATACATCGAAACCTACGGGTGTCAGATGAACAAGCTGGACTCCGAGAACGTGGCCGCCATTTTCGGAGAAGCGGGCTACCCCGTAGTGGATAACCCGGTATCGGCTGATGTGATTCTTCTCAATACGTGCGGGGTGCGGGAGAACGCCGAGTCGCGCATTCGAGGCAGGGTTGGGGAACTTTCTTCATTGCGCAGGGACCGTCCGAACCTGGTGATTGGAATAATCGGATGCATGGCCCAGCGTTTGGGCGACCGCTTGCTTTCGCCGGTTGTAAGAATCGTTGCCGGGCCTGACACGTACCGACGTTTGCCGGAAATGATTGCGGGTCTGGACGGTCGAGGCGTTTCCGATCTGGGGTTTGACTCCGCCGAAATGTACGATGACCTCGAACCGGTGCGCACCAGTCCGTTTTCGGCGTGGGTGGCGGTGACACGCGGGTGTGACAACTTCTGCTCATACTGCATCGTGCCGTACACCCGTGGCCGGGAGCGGAGCATCTCCGCGGACCGTGTCATCGCCCAATTGGACAGGCTTGCGGCGGAGGGCTATCGTGAGGTCACCCTTCTTGGGCAGAATGTTAATTCTTATCGGGACGGTGATACTGACTTTGCCAAACTTCTGCACCGTGCGGCCGATACCGGGGTCGGATGGATACGGTTTCTCACCTCTCACCCGAAAGACCTGGATGACCGTATTCTGGAAGTGATGGCCAACCGGGAGAACGTGTGCAACCACCTCCACCTTCCCCTCCAGTCCGGCTCGGACCGGATACTTGCCTCCATGAACAGAAAATATTCAACGGGGCGTTATCTCGAACTGGTACGCCGCGCCCGGGACATGATTCCGGGGGTCAGCCTTACCACCGATCTTATTTTCGGGTTTCCGGGGGAGACGGAAGCTGACTTCCAGGCCACTCTCGATGTAATGGCGAGTGTGCGGTATGATTTTGCGTTTCTCTACCGGTATTCGGAACGTGAAGGCACCCGCGCCTGTGATTTTGCCGGGAGTGTCCCGGAGAAAGTGCGGATAGAACGATTGAAAGCCGCCATTGAACTCCAGAATTCAATCACCGCGGCGAAAAATCGGGAACAGATCGGGCGGGTGCACACGGTGCTGGTCAAGGGGCCGAGCAAGGATGCGCGGGGATGGTACGGATTCACCGATACCGGAGCGCCTGCTGTTGTAACCACGGACGATTGCGCGGTTCAGCCGGGCGTGTTTGTGCGTATGCGGGTTGAGTCGAGCACCGCCGCTTCGCTGGTGGGGAGTTCGGTATGAGTTGTTGTGGGAAAGTGCGTTCGTTTGTAACGGCTGGAATTACGTTGCTTTTCATGGTTCCGGGAGCGCTCGCGCAGCGTTCCCCGGTTCCGGAGGAAATACCCGCCCTGATCAGGTCGGGGAGAGTCGACGAAGCCCGGGAGATGATCCGGGAATTCCGTCGTCGCGAGCCCGATAATGCACTTGCCATATTCTATCTCGCCCGGATAGAGAGCGACCGTAATCTCGCCCGAGCATTGTATAAGGAAGTCGAACGTCTGGCTGACCCTGACCTGGCAGCCGAGGCAACGCTCGCCCGGGCTGAGATGCATATCGAGGAGGAAGACTACCTTGGCGCGGAACCGCTTCTGGTGAGGGTGGTCACGGTCCGTCCATCCGGGAAACCCTATGCCGATGCCTTATATCGCCTTGGTATGATACGGCTGCGGGCGGGGAAAACGGATGATGCCCTGCTTCAGTTCCAGAAAAGCCGTGATACCCAGCCAGATGGCTTTGGAAAAACACTTGCCGCTGCCGGTATGATGGAGTGCTATGTGGCGCAGAAGGATTGGAACCGGGTACTCGATGCCTCGCGGGAGGTCCTCGAAAGCCCGGACGATACCGGAGCGCTCACCCCAAGGGTGCTCGAAGCGGTCGCCCAGGCCTGGCGGGAATTGGGGAATCAGGACAATGCCGACAAGTTCACCCAGAGACTTCTCTCCAACTTCCCCCGGAGTTACCAGGCGTATGCACTCCGGAAACACGCAGACTCGATCCTGGAGGGGGGCGCACCGCCTTCCGGCCGGCAGCAGGCCGCCGGGGAAGGCGTCCCGGCGGAAAACGGTTCGGAGAGCCTCCGGGATGGCGGGCAGGGTTCACCCGAAAATGCTGACTTCGCAAAGGGAGGATTCGCGGTGCAGGCGGGCGCCTTTACGGACCGGGTCAATGCGCTGAAGATATACAACCGTCTGAAGGACTCCGGCTTTTCCACCCGCGTGGACATGAAAACTGTCGGCGACCGGCATTTCTACCTCGTTCGTGTCGGCCCCTTTCCCTCCCGTGACCAGGCTGACGCGATGGCGGTAAAGGTTTCCCGGGTTGCCGGCTCGAGCGCGACCGTGGTCATGGTGGAATAGCTGTATGCGAAGAAAGCTGGCTCTTCGCGGTATTCTATGTACAAATGAGATTGAACGGTGCACAGTGAAGGGTAAAAGGGGCAAAGGCACAGAGGCATAAACGGAAAAACCTTAGGGGCGAGGCATGCCTCGACCGGTCTGAACAATTCGCTCCGGCATCGGCGGCCGTTTCCCTTCTCCTGACTCCTTCTTTCTTCACTCGTTTACCCACACCAATCTGAGAATCGCCAAAAGAACTCTTATCATCTGCTTTTTTATAATATGATTTCCCCGGCGTCCGGCATTGTCCGGATGTGCCTTCGCTGAACGGTTCAACAACAACCAATCCACTTTTCCGGGCTGACCCATGGCAGACGTTACACCGGTCATGCAGCAGTATCTCGACATCAAGAAGCAGCATGGTGACGCCATACTCTTCTTCCGTATGGGCGACTTCTATGAAATGTTTTACGAAGACGCCCGCATCGCGTCGGAAGAATTGGGACTGACCCTCACTTCCCGCGACAAGAGCAAGAAGGACCCGGTTCCCATGGCCGGAATCCCGTATCATGCGGCGAACGGATACCTGACCAAACTTCTCCGGGCCGGTTACAAAGTAGCGGTTTGCGAGCAAACCACACTCCCCGGAAAGGGGAAGGGGCCGGTTCAACGCGAGGTGATGCAGGTGGTTACTCCGGGTACGGTCATGGGTGAGGAATCACTGGATGCCCGAAGCAACAATTTCCTTGTGACGGTTTCCCTCGACGGGGGGGCGGCTGGAATCGCGATGGCTGATATCTCCACCGGTGAGTTTCTGGCAGGAGAAATACCCGCGTCAAGGAACTGGCTCGATGAACTGGAGCGGATCAACCCCTCCGAGGTGATTCTATCGGATAAAGAAGCGCCTGAATTGGAGCGGGAGATAAAATCGCGTCTGGATGTAATGGTGACAACCCGCGACGGGTGGATGTTCGATTTCCAGTACGCAGCGGACCGCATCCGGGACCATTTCGGCGTGACAAGTCTCAAGGGGTTCGGAATCGAAGACAGCCCGGTCGCGGTTTCCGCGGCGGGCGGAGTGCTGGCGTACCTGACGGAAACCCAGAAAGCTTCTCTGGACCACATCACGGCAATCAGGCGCTATCGCCCCGGCGCCACCATGTTCCTGGATGCCCGCACCCGGAGAAATCTGGAGCTGACTGCCACACTTTCCGAGGACGGGACATCCAAGGGCACCCTGTTTGCAGTGATCGACCGTACGGTTACTCCCATGGGTGCGCGTCTGCTCAAGACATGGATTTCCAATCCGCTCATTGAGCCGGAAGGTATTATCGCCCGTCATGACGGGGTGCAGGAATTCTTTGATTATCCGGAACGTATCCGGGAAGCCGCCGCGGTTCTGAAAGGCGTTCACGATGTTGAGCGACTTATCGGAAGAGTCTGTCTTGACCGGGCCAACCCCCGTGATCTGCTCTCGCTGGCAGAGTCCCTGGAACGGTCCTGGGAACTTCGGGAGACGGTTTCGCAGTTCCGGTCCAGCCTTGTTCGCTCCTGTGCGGAGGAAATCGAAGATCTCCGGGACATTTCGGCCATCATCAGCGACGCTCTGGTAGATAATCCACCCGCCGTTTTCACCGATGGGGGGATTTTCAGGGACGGCTATCTGCCCGAACTGGATGAGCTTCGGGATATCTCCCGCTCGGGACGCCGCTGGATCGCCGACTATCAGGCCAGGGAACGTCAGCGGACCGGAATTGCCACTCTAAAGGTCGGTTACAATAACGTATTCGGCTATTACATCGAGGTATCCAACTCCAACCGGGAGCGGGTTCCTGAGGACTATATCCGCAAGCAGACCCTGGTGAACGCGGAGCGATTCATTACCCCGGCTTTGAAAGAATATGAAGAGAAGGTGCTCGGTGCAGCTGAACGCATCAACGAATTGGAGCGCAACCTCTTTACAGAATTACGGCGCGAGGCGGCCTCGCGGGTACGGGAAATTCAGGCTTTTTCCCATGCTGCTGCGGCCATAGATGTGTTGCATTCTTACGCTACTATCGCCAGGGAGCGGGGATACACCCGGCCGGAAATCTACGACGGACCGGTAATAGAAATCAGGGATGGTCGTCACCCGGTGGTAGAAACCCTTATTCCAGCCGGGAAATTTGTCGCCAATGACACCGTTCTCGATGGTGAGCGGGAACAGATTCTCATCATTACCGGACCGAACATGGCCGGAAAATCCACCTATCTCCGTCAGGTCGGACTCATTGTGCTCCTGGCGCAGACGGGGTCATTCGTACCCGCATCTTCCGCGCATATCGGGGCGGTGGACCGGATATTCACCCGCGTTGGAGCTTCCGACAACCTGGCGGGGGGCGAATCAACGTTTCTGGTGGAGATGAATGAAACCGCCAACATCCTGAATAACTGTACTCCCCGGAGCCTGATTCTCTTTGATGAGGTCGGACGGGGGACGTCCACCTTCGATGGGCTCAGCATCGCCTGGGCCATCGTGGAGTATCTCCACCAGGTGCAGCACGCCGCGGCGCGGACTCTTTTCGCCACCCATTACCACGAACTCACCGAGTTGGAGACCCTTCTCCCCAAGGTAAAAAACTATAACGTCGCGGTACGGGAGTGGAACGACGAAATCGTGTTCCTCCGGAAGATCATGGAGGGCGGCTCGGACCAGAGCTTGGGGATTCAGGTGGCTCGTCTGGCCGGTCTTCCCAAAAAGGTAATTACCCGCGCCAGGGAAATTCTCACCAATCTGGAGGCGAACGAGTTTACGGTAAACCATGAGCCGAAAATCGCTTCCGAACGGCCCAAGGCTCCGGACGGGACTCTCCAGTTGAGCCTGTTTGAACTTCCGGAGCACCCCGTGGTCGAGGAACTACGCCAGATTGACGTGGAGAACCTGACCCCGATAAAGGCGCTATTGATGCTGGAGCAGTTGAAGCGGAAGGTTGTAAAAAAGGATAGTCGGTAGTGCGCCGGCGGTTAATTGTCCTTGCAGATAAAGAAGCGTGGCGCTTTGCGGAGTTGTGTTGGGGGAAAGAGTGAAGAACGAAGGAGTCGGGAACCAGGAGAAGGGAATCGGCCGCCGGTGCCGGAGCGTACCGTTCAGACCGGTCGAGGCATGCCTCGCCCCGGCGGTCTTTCCCTTTGTGCCTCTGTGCCTTTGCCCCTTCACTGTGTATTTATCCATGGAATACCGCGAAGAACCAAAATCGTAACAGGGGAAAAGGAATGGGTGCGCCCGCTCTTTTCTGAGCGAAGGCAACCGTCCGCATCCCGGAAGATATGCATTGGGAAGAACGGAAAGTAATTGGTGGTCCTGCCGGTTTTCTCGCGATAACTCATAGCAAGAGAACTGCCTGGCGAAACATTCGGTTAAAAGATATCGCGACCCCGTCCGGGTATGGATATTGTTGGTGCCTTATGACCAAAGTACGTGTACTACCTGATTTGATTGCAAATAAAATTGCCGCGGGCGAGGTCGTGGAACGTCCTGCCTCCGTGGTGAAAGAGATGGTCGAGAACGCGGTGGATGCCGGAGCTTCTTCTGTCATTATCGAAGTTGGCGATGGCGGTAAAAGACTGGTTCGGGTCATCGACGACGGCGAGGGGATGAGCCGTGAGGATGCGCTGTTGTCCATCGAGCGGCATGCCACCTCCAAAATATCCAGGATGGAGGACATCGAAAACATTCTTACCCTCGGGTTTCGGGGTGAGGCGATTCCGTCCATCGTGTCTGTATCCCACGCCGTGATCGAAACTCGTCGTCGCGAGGACGTTTTCGGTACGAGGCTGACAATTGACGGCGGCGTACTGAAAAATGTCACCGATTCTGCGCGGAATCCCGGCACCGAAGTGGAAGTCCGAAATCTCTTCTTCAATCTTCCCGCCCGCCGCAAGTTCATGGGATCGGTGGAAACCGAACTGCGATATGTCAAAACAGTCATCTACGACTATATTGTCGCTTCACCCCATCTTTCGCTGACGCTGGTGGCCGATGGTCGTGAGGTGATTACATACCGTGGAAGCCATGACCATACCGAAATGCTCCGGCAGATATTCGGGGAGAGCGTGGCCGAGCGCATGGTGCCGGTTGAGGCGGAAGTGGAGGGTATCCATTGCCGCGGATTCGTCGGAAAGCCTGAAACCGCCCGGTCCAGCGGAGCCAACCAGTTTATTGTTCTGAACGGCCGTCCCATCCGTTCAAAATCCATAGCCCGTGGCGTCCTGGATGGCTATGGACCCACCGTGGCGCGGGGAAGCTTTCCCCCCTTCGTTCTGTCCATCGAGACAGACCCATCGCGGGTGGACGTGAACGTGCATCCTTCCAAGCGTGAGGTGCGCATTCATCGTGAATTCGTTCTGGTGCAGGGAATCCGGGAAGCGGTGGCCGGGGTTATCCAGAGCATGGCGGCGGTTCCCGACCTCCGGGGTCCGTTGCCCCGGTTCGAACGTTCCGGGGGTGTGATCGCCTCGCCGGTGACCGTTTACAACCCGCCTCCGGAAAGCTGGCAGCGGGAGATTCCCCGTGCCGTTCAAACGGTTTCACCGGCGGGTGATACCCTTGCTGAGGGGAAAGCCCCCGGGCAGATGGGGCTGGACCTGCCGGATGTCTGCGAATCTCCCGCCGCATCGGCAGCATCGCAGGCCGCAACGGATTATGGAAAAGACGCCGCGCCGTTCGAGGGACCGGCTTTCTGGCAGCTCAAGGACCGTTATATTATTACAACGGTGAAGGAAGGCGCCATCATCATCGACCAGCACGTGGCCCACGAGCGGATTCTCTATGAAGAGGTGCTCTCCCAGATTCACGGCAGCCAGGCGGCGGCGCAGCAACTCCTGTTTCCCATCACCCTGGATTTTTCCACTGCCGATTTCGATGTACTCGAACCCATGTTCCCGTTCCTGAACAAGATCGGTTTCGGCGTGCGTGAGTTCGGTGAACGTTCCATCATTGTGGATGCCATTCCCGCCGGGTTCTCCCGGTTCGAGGACGGCGGAATTTTCTGGGAGTTTATCGAAGAGATGCGGACACACGGAAAGATTACCTCCGGCTACATTGACAAGTTTGCCGCCGTTGTGGCTTGCCGCGCCGCCATAAAGGCGGGGAAACCCCTCACCCAGGTCGAGATGCAGTACCTGGTGGATCGCCTTTTCGCCACAAGCGCGCCGTTTGTCTGTCCGCACGGACGGCCGACCGTGGTGAAGCTTACCCTCGATGAGCTTGATCGGAGGTTTGGCAGGTGAGATGTTATATCTTTTGAGCTTGAATACTGAAATATTATGTTGAAATTTTCGTTTAAACGCGTTAACATTCAGTAAAACAGTTGTTAACATGGAAAATAAAGAACGGTTAGACCCACTATCACCAACAGAGCGTAGTGAGCGGATGTCTCGTATACGTCAATGCGATACGAAACCTGAAATGCTCGTTAGGCGTCTGGTATTTGGTATGGGATTTCGATATCGACTATATGATAAAAGGATTCCCGGACATCCGGATTTGGTGTTTAATAGCAGGAAAAAGTTGATTTTTGTACATGGATGCTTTTGGCATCAACATGGCTGCAACCATTACAGAATGCCCAAAACGCGTACTGAGTTTTGGGAAAAGAAATTATGGAATAATGTCGAAAGAGATGAAAAAGTTCAAATTACCTTGCGTGATTTAGGTTGGGAAACTATGATTATCTGGGAGTGTGAACTAAAGGATATTGACTTGCTACGCAAACGAATTGTATCCTTTTTGGGGTGAGTACATATGAAGCGGTTCAACTCAATCGAGCTTTTTACCGGTGCTGGCGGGCTTGCTCTCGGGTTGGAAAAAACCGGATGGCATCATTTGGCTCTTGTGGAAAGAAACAAACACGCATGTTCAACTATACTTCTCAACGAATCTTTCGGCCATCCTCTTGCCCGTAAATGGCGATTATATTCAAACGATGTCAGAGAGTTCAACTATTCAAGCTACAAAAATGAAGTAGACCTCGTTGCGGGAGGCCCGCCGTGTCAACCCTTCTCTCTAGGAGGAAAACATAGGGCTTATTCCGATAAGCGAGATATGTTTCCGGAAGCGGTTCGAGCGGTACGAGAGTTACAGCCACGCTTTTTTGTTTTTGAGAATGTCAAAGGCTTACTTCGGCAAAGTTTTGCAAGTTACTTTAATTACATAGTTCTTCAACTATCATATCCAGAAATTGTGTTGCATGATGGCGAAATGTGGCAAGAACATCTTGGTCGATTAGAGCGAATTCACACAAGCGGGCATGCATGTGGACTATGCTATAGGGTAATATATCGTTTGCTCAATGCGGCTGAATACGGTGTTCCTCAAAATCGACATCGGGTGTTTATTGTTGGATTTAGATCAGATTTGGGTAAGGAATGGAACTTTCCGACTCCAAGCCATTCATTGGAACGACTGTTGTGGGACCAGTGGGTTACAGGCCAGTATTGGGATGAACACTGCGTTGCAAAAAAAAATAGACCCGAACTTCCAGTTAAGTACTCTATGTTAATCCAAATGCTTGAGTCGGACTTCTTTTTTTTACCTCCTCCGGGCGAGCGTTTTCAAACAGTTAGAGATGCATTAAGAGGATTGCCTGAACCGAGAAGCGAAAAAGTTCTTTTTCCTAATCATGAATATCGTGCAGGGGCAAAACGATATCCGGGCCACACTGGAAGTGTACTAGATGAACCATCAAAAGCACTCAAAGCAGGCGACCATGGTGTTCCGGGCGGAGAAAACATGGTTGTATTGTCAAATGGCGAATGCAGGTACTACACTGTAAGAGAAAGCGCTAGAATTCAAACTTTCCCCGATGACTATATTTTTTGCGGATCTTGGACAGAAGCAATGCGGCAAATAGGTAACGCGGTTCCTGTGAAACTGGCTGAGATCGTTGGTGAAAGCGTTTATAAGCAGGCTATGTGAGGGTGTATGCAGTCTGATAACATTGAAAGAATCACTCCGTTCAATCCTTTAAGCAAGACAAATCTCGGCGAGAGTGTTGCTGATGCATTGCTCGCTCGACCGGTTACATCTCTGCCACCTAGTCAATTTGTTGGTGCTGGCATATATTCCATCTACTATCACGGAAACCATCCTGCATATCTTGAAATTGCCGAGATGAACATGGACGATAAATTCCTCTGGCCAATATATGTTGGGAAGGCGGTTCCCGCAGGTGCAAGAAAGGGCGGTTTTGGCTTGGATGAAGATCCAGGTGTTGTGTTGTTTAAGCGATTAAGCGAACATGCCATGTCAATTCAGCAGACAGAGAATTTAGCCGTAGAACACTTTTCGTGTCGATTCCTTGTTGTAGAAGATATTTGGATTCCTTTAGCGGAGTCACTGTTGATTCAAATGTTTTCGCCACTTTGGAATAAATACCTTGATGGTTTTGGAAACCATGACCCGGGGCGAGGAAGATACCAACAACAACGGTCTCCATGGGACACCTTGCATCCTGGCCGTCCGTGGGCGAAAAAGTTAAAAACAAACTCAAGTAATGTAGACTCTATTCAAGCTATGGTAAGGTCATATATATCTGAGAAGAGATTGGAGTTGTTTTCCCGATAAAATATTCGAGTTACACTTCATGTAATTAGGTATCCTTTTGTGTCTCACCTCCCAAAAATCCTTGTTATCGGCGGCCCAACCGCCGCCGGGAAGAAAAAGTTCGCGCTCCGCGCTGCGGAGCGTTTCAACGGCGAAATTGTGAGCGCCGATTCCCGGAAAGTGTACCGCTATCTTGATATTGGCACCGCCAAGCCGTCAAAGGCGGACCGTGCCCGTGTTCCGCACCATCTCATCGACGTTGTCGAACCGGACGAACCGTTCAGCGCGGGAGAATGGGTGGCGCGAGCATCGGACACTGTATCCGGCATCCTTTCCAGGGGGCGTCTGCCCATTCTTTCCGGCGGAACCGGATTCTACCTTCAAGCGTTCATGGAGGGGCTGTCCGAGGGGATACCTTCGGATACGGAGGTACGAACCGGTTTGGAGTCACGGCTTCGTGAGCAGGGGGCGGGTGCGCTTCATGCGGAGCTGTGGAGAATTGATCCGGATCGTGCCGCGGAACTGCATGAGAATGATACCATTCGGGTTATTCGCGCTTTGGAGATATGGTACGCTACCG
>JAWLHT010000094.1:0-16448 GCA_041690195.1 Candidatus Latescibacterota bacterium | reverse complement strand
TCTTCCCCGGAATCGTCTATCTTTAAGGGTAGGCAACGGAGACGCCGACTGCTATATCCCCAATGAATGCACACTTTCCCCACCGCCGAATTTCCGGAGAGACAACACATGGACATGGATGTACTGTGCATGGTTGCGCACCGCGACGATGCTGATATCATCGCCGGGGGAACGCTCATTAAGCTGAAGGACCAGGGGTATGCCGTGGGAATCGTGGACTTCTCGCAGGGTGAGATGGGTACCCGCGGCGATGCCGAGACCCGGGCCGGGGAAGCGGAATGCGCCGCGCGCGTGATGGGGGTGGACGCCCGCATAAATCTCGGCTTTCCCGACGCCCACATCGAAAACACTGTGGAGAACCGTCGCCGGGTGGTGCAGGCCATACGGGAGTACCGTCCGCACCTGGTCATCACGCACGACCTGAACAACCGTAACCCCGATCATACCCACACCGCCCATCTGGTTCGGGAATCATGCTTTACCGCCGGACTGACCAAGTACGAGACGGGCCAGCCCCCGCACCGTCCCAACAAGATCATCTACGGCATGGAGTATTACGAGACGGAGCCGACATTCATCATAGACATCACCGATCAGTTCGAGCGCAAGATGCAGGCGGTGGCATGCTACGAGAGCCAGGTCTGCAACGCCTGCATTCAGGGCCCGCCCACCTACATCTCCTCCAACCGGTTCACCCGGGAAATCGAGGCCCGAATGCGCTACTACGGGTCCAGGATCCACACCGATTATGCCGAGGCCTTCCGCATGGAAACCCCGATGGAAGTGGAAGACCTGGTGCGGGAAGTCGCATTGCGGGCGCTCATCCCCGGACAGGGGCGAAGCCGGAAGGACTGATACGCGGCAGTACGGGTGTTCAACGGCGTTTGCCGTGACCGGCGGGCGCACCACTCCCTGCCGGGCGTACCGTTCCGGATCTCATCTTTACCACGTTTTTTCAGGAGTTTTCATGCGAATCGGAGTCGTCTGCTATCCCACGTTCGGCGGCAGCGGTACGGTGGCGACCGAACTCGGCAAGAATTTCGCCCGGCGCGGCCACAAGATACACTTCATCACCACCGCGCTGCCATACCGTCTTTCGGATTTCTATGAGAATATCTATTACCACGAAGTGCAGGTATTCAATTACCCGCTCTTCGACTATGTACCTTATACCCTTTCTCTCGCTTCGAAAATCGCCCAGGTGGCGCTCCGGGAAAACCTGGATCTCATCCACGCCCATTACGCGGTCCCGCACGCCACGGGAGCGTATCTCGCCGGGAAAATCGCGGAAAAGCAGGAACGGCGGCTCCCCATCATCACCACGCTCCACGGCACGGATATCACCCTGGTCGGCGCCGACCCCTCCTACTACGATATTACCCGGTTTTCCATCGAGGAGTCCACGGCGGTGACCGCGGTTTCCGCGTATCTGAAACGGCAGACCCTCTACCGGTTCGCTGTGGAAAAACCCATCGAGGTGATTCCCAATTTCGTTGACACCGACCGGTTCTCGCCCTCCACCACGCTCAACCGGTCCCTTTTCGCCGAGCCGGACGAGAAGATCCTCATGCACATCTCCAATTTCCGGCCGGTGAAACGCATACCGGACATCATCCGGGTGTTCGAGGGGGTTTCACGGCGGGTCCCGGCCCAGCTCGTGCTCATCGGCAACGGCCCGGAGAAGGAGCCCGCCATCCGTCTTATCGAAGAACTGGGGCTCTCCGACCGGGTGCGGTTCCTGGACCGCCAGTTGGATGTAAGCCGTCTCCTGCCCCTCGCTGACCTCTATCTGCTGCTTTCGGAACACGAAAGCTTCGGACTCACCGCGCTGGAAGCCATGAGCTGCGGAGTACCGGTCATCGGAACCACGGGAAGCGGCATGGACGAGTTTCTCGGCGATGGTGTAGCGGGAAGGCTCTCTTCGGTGGGAGATATTGCCGCCATGATTGATTCATGCCTGGAACTTCTGGAAAAGCCGGGTCTGGCGCGGGAAACGGGTGCCCGGGGCCGTGCCCGGGCCAGGGAGCAGTATCGCGAGGAGATCATTACTCAACAGTACCTGGATCTCTATGAACAGGTTCTCCGGCAGACCTGAACCCGGAGCGGAACCGGATTTCTCTTGACAGGAGCCATCTGCTCCCTATGTTATTGGTATGGTGAGGGAAATGCGGGGCAGGCGTCCCGCGTCACGGTAAGCATTCCCGGCGAAGCGGGGCTCGGGGGTCCGGATGTTCAAGTTCGCGCATCCGGTCCGGTCTCTTCCGTGGAAACTGGTGTGTGTATACGCGCCCGCTCCGTTACAGCCGGATGTTACTCACGGGAACGGAGCCAGGAGTATTCGCCATGCGAAACAGGCTCAGTCAATCATCGGCGGCCATTCTCCGCCGGGTGTTGTTCCCGCTCGCGCTATGTGCGGCTCTTGCCCAGCCTTCGGCGGCGGCGTACCACATGTACCGTAAACCGCTCACACGGCCCTTTTCATACTCCCTGGACCGTCTCTCCCGTTCCCCCCGCCGGAACCGCCCCTTCGAATACCGCAAATCATTCGCGCCCCGCACGGTGTTCCGCGATTACGGTCTGGTCAAGGCACTTCCGCCGCTCGATTTGCGTATCAAGCCCGAAACCCCCGCCGACATTCTCCGCGGCGACATCTTTCCGGAAGAAACGGGATACCTCTTCCCTGATCTCTTCTCCGCGCGGGAGACGGGAGATGTCCCGCCTCTCCCGGTGCAACTTGGCCTGCCGCAGGTCAAACTCAGGAGGCATTCCGGAGACAGCCTGTCCGATGTGGTGAACCGGGGTCCGCTCCGCTTCGCCTGCGCCCGGAGCGGAAACCATTCCCCGTCCCCGGACCCTGTCCGGATGCTCAGCCAGCTCTCGGATGCCATCAGCCGGCATACCGGTATAGCTGTTCGCAACCGGGGCCAGATTACACCGGATTCCGACACTCTGGACGGGCTTGATATCATTTTCCTTGCCGAACGTGAGTCGATCCCCGATCCAGAGGAAATTTCATCCATTTCCCGGTTTCTCCGAACCGGCGGGTTCGCAGTCATCGATTGTCCCGCTTCCGGCGCCCAACCGGACCGGCTTCGGGAAGCGGTCGAACGGTCGCTGGCCGAATCTTCCGGTAGCCCTGTTCTTGTCCTGCCGGTCGAACCAGCTCACCCCGTTTTCCGGTCTTTCTTCGATCTCACCGCTTCCGGATACATCTCCGGGTCCGGCCTGAAAGGCATCTGGATCGGTAACCGTCTGGCCGCACTGTGCTCCGGGGATGGCGCACCCCTGCTCTCCACCCGGACCAACGGACACGAACAACGGCTCCAGTTCCTGGTGAACACGGTGATACACGCCTTCACCAACTCCGGAACCGCAGATCCACCCAGCTCCCGATGACCGTATGAGGCACACCCGGCGGAGCGCCGGGGGAAAAGGGCCGGCCCTTTTCGGACTTCCCGCACCCACAGGACACAATCCGCATGTACACGAGCCCCCTTCCGGACAGGAAGGGGGCTCGTGTACATCTTCCGCGCGCCGGAAGCACGCTCACGGAATTTCGTTCCACTTTTCGATCCGCACGGTTGGAAGTCTGTAGTCCCCCACCTCATCCACCAGGACCGGGCGATTGCCTTCGTTGGCCGATTTGTAGGCGGCGATGAGCACCCGGAGTTTGGCCAGAATGTCCTCCCGGGTTTCGGGAGACTTGTTCAGCATGAATGTCTCCTGCACAATGAGCAGGAAGTCACGGAAGTTCATTTCGCGCCCGGCCCAGGTGGCGATCCCTTCGAACACCCGATGGTCCCGGTAGTATATCCGGTACCACTCCATCTCCTTCTTGAATCCGCCGAGGGTGAGCGATCCCTGGACCGGCGGATTGCCGTCACGAGGCGCATACTCCAGGTGGATATGGGAGATCGGAAACCCGTGGGGATCGTAGCCCCGGGAACCGTCCCAACCGATCATTTGCACCTTGCGCACCCCCTGTCCGATCAGAAAGTGAATCGGCTCCAGCCCGTCGTTTACATACGATGTGAAGAAATTGCAAATGGTGGATGCATAGAACCCCGCGATCTTATCCCGCTCGACCAGCATCTTCCACATCACGTTCTGGGGCATTCCGAAGGTGAAGGAACCGGAAATCACCGCCGACCCGGTGGACTCGGCCAGATCGAGGATGCGCTCGCATTCCGGCACGCTCACCGCCACCGGGGAGCACAGGAAGATCGGAAGCCCCCGTCGCAGAAACGGCTCGGCCAGTTCATAGGCCCGGTCGAAATCCATGATCATGGCGGCGTCCACCTGGTCCACCATTTCCCGGAAATCGGCGCAGACATTGGGAATTGAGCACTTCCGGGCGATTCCGGCGGGAGACTGGTCCTCGCTCGCCCAATAATCGAGCATCTGCTTCACCCACTCGGGACGGCCCCGGTAATTCCGGGAATAGTCGTCACCCCAGATGTGGGTGATCCGCATGTCGAGGGGATTGTATTCCCGGAAGATATTGTTGATTACCAGGATGTAATGGCTGTAGAATGAAAACGGACCGGTGCCGACCCATCCTACCCGGAGGACTTTCTTATGGGCCGGGATTTCCCGCTGCTTGTACGCCCAGGGGGATTCCACCCCGCCCGAAGGATCGGACGATCCCGCGTTCTGAGAGCCTTTCGTTTGCGCCATGATTCTCCTTTTCCATTCCAGGGGTGATTTGCCGATGATACAGATTCAGGTTCCAGATGCAGAGGGAACGGGAACAAACGATCCCGGAAATCGCTCCTCCGGAAAGTCTGGTTTTGACTGCCACAGGAATTGCTTGCCCATCATGCGGAATATCCCGTATACTCCTGTACGGGGCTCCGGTGGAAACAATATGCTGTCACGGTATGGAATCCCTCCCGGCCCTCACCCGACCGGTGATGACACCCATGAGAACGGCGCCGCATCCCCCCCCACTCTTTCCAGGACGGCATGGACATGAGCAGAGACAACGAACCCCGAACCATGAACGCGGCGCTCTCGCGGCGGCGGTTTCTCTCCCTCGGCGCGCTGGCCTCCGGCGCGGTATTCGCCGCCGGTGCGGAAGTTACATACAGCGGTCACAACCCCCTGTATTCTTCGGATTTTGTCCCAAAAGGCGCATCATTTAAACTCGCCCTGGTCGCGGACCACCACTACTGGCCCCATCACGCCAAGAACTGGGGAGAAAAGCAGTTCCGCCACACCGAAGAACGCATGCGCGACCTGGTGAGGACGCTCAACCGAGAAAATCCCGATATCTCGGTGCACTGCGGAGATGTCATCAGCGCGGGAAACTCCTTCGTGCCGCCCCTTGACGAGTATATCCGTCAGCTCGACTTTGAGAAAACCTTTCTCGACTCTCTGCGGCATCCGGCCGTACCGCTCATCGGAAACCATGAAGTTCCCGACGCCCTGTACGAAGATGAATCGGAACTGGACCAGTGGAAAAGGCGCTTCGGACCGCCGAACCGTTATACCGATATCGGCGGCTGGCGTCTCGTGTTCCTGAACAGCATGGTCCCCAACCCGGGAGAGACACTGGGCAAAGGCTCCCGTTACGGTATAGACGACGCGCAGGTACGGTGGCTCGACGGTGTTCTGCGGGATGCGGCGTCAAACTCCATGCCCGCGCTCCTCTTCTCCCATGTCCCGCCCGCAAGCTTCACGTACCGGAACGGATTCGAGCAGGCAGCGAACCGAACCGGCTGTGTTCGGGGCATGTTCTGCGGACACACCCACCGTAACTCCCGGACCATGCTCGGAGACATACCGGTACTGATCCGGGCGAGCAATACGGCGGCGCCTCTTGGATACACGCTCGTGTATCCCTACCCGGACGGCAGAATACTGGTGGCACAGAAATCGCAGCACTTCCCGTTTATCAACTATCTCTCCGACAGCATCAGCCCCGGACTTCAGGGTGAGGAGGAAGACCGCTTCTACACGCTGGGCGGATCGACCGAACTCCCGCTCGACTCCCTGCGGGTAATCGGTGAGAACGCCTCCGCTTCCATACGCGACGGCCATCTGACCCTGCGATCGGGAAAGCAGCGGGCATATCTTCTCATCGACACCGCCGGCCTGAACAGCGCCCGCCTTCGTTTTTCGGCGGTCAAGGAAGGCGCGGCCCGCATGGGAGTGATCGCGCTGGCTTCCGAAGACTGTTCCCGCCGCTTCGAAGGCGTGGTCACGAGCGAATACGGCCCGGACGGTAACATGTATCTGGCGCGCTGCGACGGCGCGGAGAAAACGACCCTGGACCGGTCATGGTTCAATATCGCCGATGGCATCGCCTATGAATTCACCCTGGAATCCGGGAAAGGGAAACTATCGCTTTCCATGACGAACATGCCGGAACTCTCCGCCACAATCGACAGAAAAGCATCCGGAAAATTCGGGCTGTTCGTGGAAGGCGGAAAGATGATCGTCACCAATCTCACCCTGGAAAGGCTTGGCTAGCCGGTTGCTCCTCTTTTCACCCGGTTTTCACGCTGCCGGAAAGAACCCCCGCTCGCTGTTATGCCGGACTCACGCTATTACTGGAATTTGTTCAAAAGCCTTGAAAAGACGGAGCGGCAAAAAAGCCGAGCTTAAGAACATATGGTGCTCGTATGTTTTGAGACTCTCTGGAAAGCGGGATATCGCCACCGGCCGTAAGGCAGCCCCCTCCGGGGAAACGGTAGTATCGTTCCCGCATAGCGGCAACGGATAAGAGGGATAGGGGGTCTATGGCTACGAGATTGCTTTTATAAGCGTATGCGCAGCATGCCCGCAGCAGTACAGCCTTTTTGCCGGTCCATCTTCCTAAGCAGAGGGAGGCGTTTCCGCCTCCCTCTGTTCTTTCCATGATCACGACCTTTATTTCACCGCGACCAGACCGTCGCCTTTGGTGATATTCAACACAACCGCGGATTTCCCCGCGTTCCAGGTAAAGGGAACGGACTTGCCGTTGAGGGTGACTGTCGCGGGCTTCGCCGCAACACCCAGGGTCAGCGAACAGTCGCGGCAGGTGTTATAACGGAATCCCCCGGCAGTGGTTTCGAAGGTTACCGGATTGGTTGCTTCCATGACCAGGGTCGAACCGTTGCGGAAAACTTTCGCCATGGCCGCGAAGGGACTCGCAGCGTCACCGGACACCGCCACGGCGTCGGTGGTCATGCCGTTGACCGTGTACACGCTACCCGGCCGGGTGCTGAAGGCGAAGGGTACGCCCTCGGCCACGCCGGACATGCAGTTCTCGCCGGGAACGGCGGTGAAGCTCGGCGCTCCGCCCGTGGTGGTGGTCAGCAGGTTGGCCATGACCAGCGGAACCCCGGAGGTGCGGGCGGTTACCGTCAGCATGCCCTCTTTCTCAAGCGGTGTGTTCTCCCTGAGTGTATTCAGGTAGTGCGGGGTCTCCACTGCCTCGGCACGCACGTAGCCCGGGGTCAGGTGACGGATGTGAAGGGTGCTGCCGTCCTTGGTGATGTTGGAAGCGTCGCTCCCCGCACGGATGTCGCCGAGGTGCAGGGTCTGATAGAGAAGTGTGACATCAACGTCGTCTTCGGCCGGAATGACCGTATCGAGCATGAGCAGCGTGCGCGGCTTGAGGTAGAGCACGTTGCGCTTCATGCTCTTCACCTTGCCCCAGTAGAGACGCCCGATATCGCCGGAGGAGAACGCGGCGCGGTTCCCGTCGAGGAACTGCCCCACAAAGGCGTAATCGTCGAACCCGTCAATGTGGTGGAGCAGATCGCCGGTCCGCTGGCTCTGGTGGTTATGGTCGATGAGAATGGTGGAATGGGCCACCGGCTGGGTGTACCAGGACTGATACAGCGGGTCGTCATAATAGGTGGAGCCGTGGCGCTCCTCGATGAAAAGGCTGCCCCGGTCCGCCAGCCAGAAAGAACCCTGGTCCAGGTGCTGATGATTGACAAAGGGTCCGGTGCGCATGACGAACACGAAATCATCCTTGCCCCAGCCGCTCTTGAATACCGTGGTGCCCACATCGCGGAAGAGCTTCACCGGGTTCTGGTCGAAGGGGTCCTTTTTCGGGATATCCTGCGTTTCATACAAGACATCCATGAGGGTTTCGGACCGCTTGGCGTGATTGTAGAACCAGCCGAGCATGGGGTCCCCGTACTTGGGCAGGAGCCAGGCCCAGTTGGTCATGGGCATGAGTTCTCCGCGTGAATCGCCGAAGTAGAACACTTCTTTTTCGGTCGGCCGCCCGGCCCAGATGATTCCCTTGTAGGAACCGTTGAGCTTGGCGGAAAGATCGATCCCGAACACCTTTTCCAGCGCGGGAAGGGCATGGGACCAGGTGAGCATGGAGAAGTTGTAGTAGCCGTAGCCTTCGCCATACTCGCCGTCCCGGCAGAGCGCGTTCTGGATGAGTTCGTGATTTTTCATGAGCGCGCCGGTGAAGTAGGGCTCCAGCGGAGTCATGTCCGGGGAGTCGCCGTACATGGCCGTCTGGCACAGGAGCGACCCATTGGTGATGTGCGCCACCCAGTTGGAGGTGTTGGAGATCACCAGGTCATCCACAACATATCCCTCATGGGCGCCCTGCACGATAAACCGCATCATACCGTCGCGGGCGACTTTGCGTTCGTTCTCGCTCATGAGGTCCCAGGTGAGGTCGTAGGCCAGCGCCATTTCGATGCCGAACTCGCCCACCGGATAATAGATGTGATGGCCCCGTTTGTTCATCCAGGGATGGAGGATATAGGGAAAAGAGCTGATCTTCACCAGCAGGTTTTTGCAGTATTCGCCCGCTTCACGGTCGCCGCCGAGGGAATAGGCCAGGGAGTTGTTGTGGAGCGCGGCCCGCCATGTTCCCAGACGGGCTCCGGACCAGGCGGTAAGCGTGGGCAGCCAGTTTTCCTCGGGGAGCTGGTCCAGGTCCCACACCACCGTGTCCACCGGGGTCTTCTCGCGAGCGGATCTGGCCGCATTCATGATGCCATCGCGCACACTCTTGAAACGCTCGCTGTCAAACCGCTCCTGCACCCGCTGTTTGTCGCTTCCGGAGCCGAACAGCAGACGGGGGTGGTTTCCGCCGATCACCCCGGGAGAAACGTAAAGGGTAAACCGGGTGTCGGAGAGCGGCTCGTCATCCCGGAATGCGGTGAGCGTGCCGAGGTAGAGCCCGGCGGGCCAGCCAAGCTTGTATCCATCGAGCGACCATTCCGCTCCGGAGCGTTTCAGCGGCGCTTCGAGTACGGTTCTGGCCGTGTCGGTGTAGGAAATGACCCGGAGCTGCACGCGGTCGGCATCCAGCGGCCAGGAACCGCGCAGGGTGAAGGTATCTCCCGTGCGGTAGTGATTCTTCGGAATGAAGGGAGTCCACTCGGCGAGCTTGAACGTCTGGGGCTCGGCGAACCGGAAGGTCACCGCCTTCGCTCCTTTGAAAGTGATATCGTCAAGCCCGAAATAGATGGGCATGGCGGGGTCGGCTTTGGGAATTTTCGCCAGCACGGCCAGACCGTTCACCTTGATCTGCGCTTTTCCCGCGACCTTCGGGTTCTCGCGGAGGATATCGTTGAAGGTGACGGTCACCCATTCCCAGCGGTTCCGCGCCGGGTTTTTGAAAGTGACATCGAGCTTGCCGTCCGGGCCCGCGCCGAGGCGGACGGTGAAAGATTCCGCCGGAAGATTGGTTTTGATGTAGTACCGGAGGGTGATGGAGGAACCCGGAACAAACCAGGCGTCGAACTCCTTCATCGCCCCGGCGTAATTGTCCACGCTGGTATATGGTGTGACCACCTGGACAATGGAGATGTTGGGGTCGCCGGGAACGATGGTGTTGGCCCGGAAATTCGGGTCATAGGCGGTGTCCTGCCACTGCGGATAGGACGCCCAGGCGCATTCCTCGCGGGTCTCGAAGTTTTCGGTATACTGGTACGGCTCCAGGACGATCCCGCCGGATGCGGGACCGGGCACGGTGATGAGCGCCAGGAGCGGCAACAGGAAGACTTTTCGCATGATTCTCCCCCCTCTGGTGAAATGAACCGCACGGAAGCAGGGCTTCCGGGTTTCCCACTGTTTGCGAAATATTCAACAAAGCCCGTCAAATCGCAAGAGGGAATCTGGAAAAGCGACGCCCCTGCCGCTCCTTTCCGCACCGGGAACCCGGACCCGGGCCGCGCCTCAGAAAATTCGGTATGGAGCCGCCCGGAATCTTCACCCGAAATCGTCAGTTCGCATTCCCGGGCAAACCGTGATAATCCGGCGATTCCTGGTTTCCGGTAATTGAGAGAATTTTGCGCCCATACGCCGAAAAGATGTATAAAAAATAAAATATATATGTATAATCTTAAAAATTTATGTATATTAAATTGTCGAGCACGTTTCGGGGATTGCATTCCCGGTGATGCCGCTTGGAGCGGAACGGTGCGGACCTGAGTCCGTTCCGGGATTCCGCCCGAATCTGGTACCCATAGCAATGGAAGGGGCTGCTATGAATATCTACGTCGGTAACTTGTCGTATGACATGAAGGAAGATGAACTGCGGGCGCTGTTCGAGGAGCATGGGCAGGTGGAGTCGGTCAGCATTATCAAGGACAACTTCTCCGGACAGTCGAAAGGGTTCGGTTTCGTGATGATGCCGAACCGCGATGAAGCCCAGCGGGCCATTTCAACGCTCAACGGACGCGATATCAAAGGACGGGCGTTGACTGTCAATGAGGCGCGTCCCCGTCCCGAAGGAGCCCGTTCCGGTGGTGGTGGTGGTGGTGGTGGTCGGGGCAGATATTGACCGGTGTTGGCGCGGAACATTTCCGTTCCGTGCGGGAATTCCCCGAATACAGCTTGTGATGTGCAGATGCCCCCGTCGAGACGTGTCTTCGGACTGGTTGTGATGAGACAGGGTTCGTTCATGCCTTCCGGCTGCTTCCCGGCCTGCAGCCTCCCTCTCCGGGTCTTCCCTGGAGAGGAACCCGGTTCCTGCGGGTGTGACGGTCGATTCTCGGTTCAGTTGGCTTCCTCTTGCTGAAACTCCGGCCGACCTTCCGGTTATCCATTTCCGTAACGATCATTAACCGCCGGCCCGGCGGTACGGAGTTCTTCTCCGTGCCGGCAATCCGAATTCCGGACCGGGTAACTGCTAAACAGGTGTTTTTCCTTGGGTAAAACACGGGCAGGCGTATCTTTGGACGCTTGTGCGTTCTTTCCCCTTTTCCCCGACGGGGTTTCACCCCGCGGGGAATCCCCGGAAAAGAAGGGCCCTTTTTTTCCAAACCCCTTTCCCGTTTCGCTCTGCGTACGGAGAAGGGGTTTTTTTTACCGGGAACCCGTTCAGCGGCGGGTGAACTCAAGCCGCAGCTTGACCGAGGGAACACCCAAAGTCATTCCGGTGACCGCGCCGGTTTCCGGGGTGAAGTCGAGTGTTACTTCGCCGCTGGTCCCGAAGGATGATCCGGCGCGGCGGCTCAGGGGGTTTTCCGCGGTGAGAAAATGATAGCCGACAAAGTCGTAGGTGATCGGCGTCCGCAGGACCAGGCCGCCGTCCCGGACTTCGACCGTGTAGGTCACGCCCAGTTCGTCGCTCGCGTAGGTCCCGGCGAACCGGGAGAGGTCGCGGGACTTCTCCGGGGACGAGGCGCAGCCGTCCGAAGTTTCGAGCGACGCAGCCGCGGCTGATGCGTCCGCCGTTGGGACGGGTTCGAGTTCTCCGGCCAGACAGTAGTCCGCGATGGTGTAGGGGAGGTCGTAGGGGTTGAATGTGGTGGTGTTGGCAAGACAGATGATCGTGAACCGCTGGTCCGGAAAGCACACCATGCCCGCCATGAATCCCGCCCACCAGCCGTTGTGGTATACTGTCGGGAGCCCCCGGTATTCAGAGATGTTCAGCCCGCGGGCATAGTGGATGGTTTCGCCGGAGTTCAGAACTCCCCGGGTACGGAGCTTTTCCGGGAAACCCGGACCGCCGACCTTTGGGGTGGAGAAATTGGCGTCCCAGCGGGCCAGGTCTTCCAGCGTGGTGCAGAGATTGCTCGCCCCGACCGTGTAGATGTCGAGGAGCCCGGCAATATACCCGTCCCCGTCCCGGTCGTACCCCGTGGCGCGGTTGGGAATGACCTCGTGCATTTTCTCGTAGAACCGGGTGTTCTCCATGCCGAGCGGCCGGAAAACACGCTCCCGGCAGAACTCGCCGAGGGATTTTCCGCTGACGGTTTTCACGATGCGGGCCAGCAGGACATAGCCGGAATTGCTGTAGGAGAACTCCGCGCCGGGAGCGAAGTTGAGAGCGCGCTGGCGGATGATGAAGGAATAGAGTTCGTCCGGGGTGTAGTTGCGGTCGTAGGGCATGTTCGCCGGGACCATGAGCGCTTCGTAGTCCCGGATGCCGCTGATATGGTGGAGCAGGTGGCGGACGGTGATACTCTGTTTGTAATCGGGGAAGTCCGGCAGATGCTTCCGGATGTCGTCATCGAGGGAGAGTTTCCCCTCGTCCGCGAGGAGCATGACCGCCGCGGCGGTGAACTGTTTGGAGATGGAACCGACGTTGAACACCGTTTTCGGAGTGACGGGAACCCGGTGCTCCAAACTCGCCAGCCCGTAACCCTTTTGAAAGATGATGCGGCCGTCCCGGATGACCGCCACCGCGCAGCCGGGGGTTTCAGAAGTCACACCCTGGCCGGCGGCGATGCTGTCCATGAGCGCTTCGACTCCGGCCGGGAACGGTTCGGCGGCGACGGCCCGGAGCAGGGCGAAGGTCAGGCAGAGCGCGACAAACACGGTTTTCGGGATGCGACGCATGCAATTCCTTTCGGGGGTAAAAAAGCGCCTGAGTGCCTGAGAAAAGAGATGAACTGCCTGTCTGAATGGGGATGCGCGGGACCACCCCTGAAAAGATTGTCTGAATGGGGATGCGCGGGATGTATGGGATAAAAGATGATGAAAAGACAAAAACGTCGGGTACGCATTCTTTTTGTCAGTAGTGCATCATGTCCATCCCGGGGCAATCACTCGCATCCAAATTCAGACAATCCTTTTCTCCTGAATTCCGGCTTCTGACCCCTTCTTTTCTCTCACATTCCTTCCTTGGCGCCGTCCGGCAGTCTGTAGAGGCCGAGGAAGGCGATCTCGGGGGTGTCGCGGGAGTCGAGAATGCGCAGCCGGACCCGCCGGGCGGTCACCGGCGAGAAGCGCAGCAGGCGCTGGTAGCCGATGGTAGTGCCTTTGGCCGCCTCTTTCCATGCGCCGCCGGTCCAGGTTTCCAGGATGAAGGATTCCACCCGCTGGCCGTTACGGAAGTTCTCCATGAGCTTCAGGCAGTCGAAAGTCTTTACCACGCCAAGGTCCATTTCGAGGTCAACGGCGACGGCTCCCGGCTCAGGAGCCCAGAAGGTACGAGGATCGTCGTCCACCGCCTTATCCGCGCCCTTGCCCGCCCCGGAAGCGAACCTCGCTCCGGCGGCAAGGTTGGTTCTGAACGTGGCATCGAGGATGGCCTGCATGCCCCGGAGGCTTTCAACATCGTTTTCGTGGATGAGGCCCCGCTTGTCCGGCGGGATATTGAGGAGAAGCACGGAGTTGCGTCCGACCGAGCTGAACCAGATGTCCACCAGCTTTTCCGGGGTCTTCACCAGCGTGTCCTGATCGGCGTGGTAGAACCATCCGGGACGAATGGAGACATCCACCTCCGAAGGATACCAGAAGAACCCCCGGGCGGTCTTGAGCTTTTCGCGGCCGCCGAGATCCTCCTCCATCATGTTCCCGGGCGGGGTGAAGGTCCCGCTTCCCGCAGCCTGCTGGGAGTTCCGGGCGATCTCGTCCAGCATGTCCGGCGTGGCCGGGATAACGCTCCACTCCGTCTCGCGGCCATAGCCGGACTCCGTTCCCACCCAGCGGACGTCGGGTCCCATGACCGCGATCACGGCGTCGGGCCGCAGTTCGCGGATCAGACGGTAATACCCCGGCCAGTCGTAAACCTGGCGCTTTCCGTTGGGGCCCTCCCCGTTGGCGCCGTCGAACCAGACCTCGGACATCTCGCCGTAATTGGTCAGAAGTTCCCGGAGCTGGTTCTTGAAGTGGGTATTGTATGCATCGGTACCGTAGATGGGCGAATTGATGTCCCAGGGGGAGAGATAAACACCGAGCTTGAGACCGTACTCCCGGCAGGCCGCGGCGACCTCGGCGATGACATCGCCCTTTCCGTTCTTCCAGGGGCTTGCCGCCACAGTGTAATCAGTGTACCTGCTTGGCCAGAGGCAGAACCCGTCGTGGTGCTTGGCCACCATGACCATGAGCCCGGCCCCGGCCGCCTTCGCGGTCCGGGCCCACTGGCGGGCGTCGAGCGCGGTGGGATTGAAGTGTTCCGGGCTGGTGCCCTTCTCGCCCCATTCCCGGTTGGTGAACGTGTTCATGCCGAAATGGATGAAGCAGGTGAACTCCAGCTCCTGCCAGGCGACCTGGCGGGGCGAGGGACGGACATGGGCGGCTTTCCTGAGGATGGAATCGAGGGACTCGCCGGGGGAGATTGCGGTTACCGGGGTTACTCCCGCGGTCTGGGCTCCGGCGGCGTCCGTGACGGCCAGAAGCAGGACGGCGAAGAGAATCGGCTTCATCGGGACCTCGCGAAAAAGAACGTTTCTCGCAGAGACGCAGAGAGAAAAAAGAGAGAAAAAGAATGTCTCACGCAAAGGCGCGAAGACGCAAAGAAAAGATAAGGGGAAAGGAAAGGCGCGAAAGAAAGATAAAGCCGGAAATAATACGAATTTCCGATCATGTGAGTAAGAATGGTCCTACGAGGCACGGTTGCGTGAGTCGTCGGGGAAGCGTTTCATACTCACTTGACGCAAATTTCGTATAATACAGTTTTTCTATCATATTTGTCCGGGTTGGTCACGCGCATCAGCGATTCAGGCTGATAGTTCCCCTTTGCGAACTTTGCGAGAGACCGTTCTTTTCCCTTTGTACCGTTTTCACTGATGCGCCTTCGCGTGAGATATTTTTTTCCGGGACGGGCCTGTAAGCCGGGTTCTGTCCCCCCGAAGGGGTGACGGTCATTTCTCTGGGACGCCGGTTTCCCGACGCCTCAAGCGACCTACCCGGGACTGATGGCGATGCGGGCAGCATCGCTGGGCTTCCGGTGTGAACCGGGAGTCCTCGCCCCCTATTTGGTCTTGCTCCGGGTGGGGTTTACAATGCCCCGGACGTCGCCGTCCGGGCGGTGGGCTCTTACCCCGCCATTTCACCCTTACCGCCGCCGGTTTCCCGGCGGAGGCGGTATACTTTCTGTTGCACTTTCCTTAACCGGTTTCCCGGCCACCGGGTGTTACCCGGCACCCTGCCCTGCGGAGCCCGGACTTTCCTCACCCTTGCGGATGCGACCGTCCGGCCCGTCCCGAAAAAAATACCTCACGCGGAGGCAAAGAAAAACAAGAGGAGAACGGATGCGGCGGCCCCGCCTCTACCCCTTTGGGCTTTGGACTTGGCTCTGTCGTTTGCCCTCGCGGTATCCGCGCCGATGTTCTCAACCATAAGGTACACTTTTTGGCTGATTTTGCAAAGAGGAGAAATTATATTCATTTCATCCGGCCGGTTTCGAATATTCGGAACCAGCGGAGGCGCACCGCTCTTCCGGACCCGCGGCGCGCTTCGATCCAACCCTTGAACGCCCGCGCCGGCCGATGGTTGCCGTGCGGGGGAGTTCTCTTTCCGCGCCGGGCTTTTGCCCCGGGCCTTTGCGACGGCGATTTCGCCGCGTGGCCCGCACACCCGTTCGTCAGTCCGGAAGAAAACCGTTCACTCCCTGTTCCCGGAAAGGAACCCCTGCCATGCGGAACCATGCCGTCGTATTCGCGGCGCTCGGAATCTGCTCTCTTCTGCTCTCCTGTGGAGATCGTACCACCGTACCCCCCACCACCCACCCCGACAGCGCGAACTGGCAGCCGCTGTTTGCGGCGGACCTCTCCGACGCGGAATATCCCGCCGGAATCTGGAGCTTCGGGAACGGCGTGCTCACCGCCACCGAGGATCAGTGCATCTGGACGAACCGCGAGTATGATGACTATATCCTCGATCTGGAGTTCATGACCGATGCCGGAACGAACAGCGGGGTCATCGTGCACTGCGCCGACACGCAGCAGTGGATTCCCAATTCGGTGGAGATCCAGATCGCGGACGATTACGCCGAGCAGTGGGCCAACAGCCCGAAAACCTGGCAGTGCGGCGCATTCTTCGGCCATAAGGCTCCCGTGAAGAGCGCGGTGAAAAAAGCCGGGGAATGGAACCGCATGACAGTCACCAGCAAGGGCCGCATGCTTTATGTCCTCCTCAACGACGAGGCGGTAAACGAGATGAACATGGACCTGTGGACCAGCGCCGAGACCAATCCGGATGGCAGCAAGATTCCGGCCTGGCTGAACAAGCCGGTGGCCGAACTGGCCGACCGGGGGCGCATCGGGTTCCAGGGCAAGCACGCCGGCGCGCCAATCTATTTCCGC
>JAWLHT010000093.1:0-16504 GCA_041690195.1 Candidatus Latescibacterota bacterium | reverse complement strand
GAATCCGCATTCGTTTTTCAATGGACGTCGCTTACCACTTCAGGGCGATCACCCGGCCGTCCATGGTACCGGCCACCGCCAGGTTTTCCGTGACCGCGAAGGCGGTGGGCCCGTACAGCGACCCCTGGGGGCCGGTAGAGAGCCGGTAGGTCCACCGGACCGCTCCGGTGGCGGCATCAACGCAGCACATGCTGTTGTTATCCCGGGCGAACACATTCCCTCCCCGGACGACTCCGCCGTTCATCACCACGCCGGTATCGAATACGGCGAGCGAATCCCCGTTCGCGGTAGAGAGGCACTGGACCCCCCGTGTACCGCCCGAAGAGAGGGCCGCGTAGAGCCGGTCTTTTTCCGGGCTCAGCACCAGGTGCGTGGGCCACGCTGCCAAGGGACGGGACCAGAGGGTCTTGCCGTCTTCTGCGGAAAGGGCGTGGAGGGTGTGTTCGTCCTGCGATGCTGGGCGCTTGCTCGCGAGCACCGTGTCTCCGACCACGGCCGGAGTCCAGTATGCCGCCGTGGGGTAGTTGTCATCCGGGGAGGAAACCGCCGTATCCCAGATTTCCCTGCCAGTCGCCGCGTCCAGAGCCCGGACATGACCGTCCATTGCCGCGAAATACACCCGTTCGCCCGCGGGGGCTGGCTCCATGATAATGGGGCGGGGAACGGTATGATCCCAGCGGATTTTCCCGCTCGCGGCATCGAGGCAGTAGAGATGCTGCTCACCCGCCGGAGCGAATACCGCGCCGTTGGATACGGCCGGACCGATGACGATGGAACCGTCCACCGGAGTGCTCCAGCGCTGTTTACCCGTGGCGGCGTCGAGGGCATACACACTCCGGCCAGCGCCGAAGAAGACCTGATCGCCCTCGACCGAAACCCGTCCGGACACCTGCCCGCCGGCTTTCATTTTCCATGCTTCCCCGCCGTCCCGGAGTCGGAGTGCATGAACAGTGCCTTCCATGGTCGGGACAATCACAAGGTCATTCCAGATTGCCGGGACGCCCTGTATCGCCGAACCGAGATCACGGCTCCAGGCCTCATGTACCGTCTCCCCGGCCACAGTGAATTCCCGGTGCGACAGAGTTACCGCTCCGTTCTCTCCCGTGAAGCGGACTGCCAGAAAGTAGCGGCCGGGAAGGGAAGGTGTGGATATTTCCGTTTCCCACTGGCCGTTTTCTCCCGGAATGACGGTCCATTTGGAGATTCCCGGAATTGAATATTCCAGCGTTCCCGGAGCGGCGGGATTGGCTTCCGCTTTGACCGTGAGTTTCCCCCTGAAATCGGCGTTATCTTCCGGGCTCAAAATATGGAGACTGGGTGCGGGCACAAGCGGCTCGATAGTCTTTTCCGGCCCGAAAGTACCGGCCGGGGTGGCGAAATCGCGGGTCCGCACGGTGATCTGTTCGGGCGTGACAGTCACCACCCGGTAGCTTCCGGCTTCCGGCTTGCCGCCATAGAGGGATCCGGTTACCACGACCGGGACACCGCCCCAGGCGGTGACCGCGTCGGAATGGGAGTGACCGTGGAAGATAACCGGGCGGGCGAAGGGCTGGAGCAGTTCAACAACCCGTTGGGTGTCGTCTTCCGGCATGTTGGCATGCATGAAGAGAAAAAGACGGGTGTTTTTCCTGATTTTACTCAGGTCGCGGCGCAGCCACTCGATGTCCTCCGGGTTGAACCGGATAAGGCCGCTGATGGGACGGTTATTCATGACGATGAAATGACATCCGCCGTAATCGAAGGAATACCGCGTTCCCCCGCATCCGATGAGCGCGGGACCCAGCGGGTCGTAGACTTCGGCGAGGTCGTCCCGGGTGATACCCGCATAATCCAGATCGTGATTTCCCACGACGGTGTACACGGGGATTTCTGCGGAGACCAGGGGTTGCATCAACTTCTGATACAGCTTCAGGAGCGGCATCCAGCCCGCGTCGCCGGTATCGCCCACGTTCATGACGAATGCCGGTTTGGGCGAGAGCGCCAGGCACTCCTCTGTAAACTCCTGAATGCGCTGCTGATTGTGCATCGGCATGAGGGACTGCTCATCGAGCGCCAAACCGATGGGGTAACTGTAGCTCGGGACGTGTACGTCGGAAATAAGAACGAAGGAGAACTCCTTCGATTCAGTGTTGAGATCTGTTCCGTTACAGGCCAGGACGACGAAAAACACCAGAGCGAGCACCATGCATATGTTTCTGCGGGTTGAAGCCATCGTGTCGGTTCCTCCGTCAACCACTGTATGCGCCCGCCGAAGTCCTTCCCCGGCGGGACAGTTATCTTTCCGTATCCACCCGCTCCGTCGGGGGATACATCGTTTCGAGCTTCGCGGCGACGTCTTCGGGGATGGCAAGATCGGCGGCCCGCAGGTTGTCCTCCACCTGGCTTACCTTCGTTGCACCGGTGATGACACTGGTCACCGCCGGATTGCGCAGACACCAGGCGATGGCGAGTTGGGCTGCGGTAACCCCCATTTCTCCGGCCATTTTCACCATCTCCTGTCCTTTCCGCTTGTTTTCATCGGTCCAGTAGAGATTCATGATCACCGAGTTGGTGTCGGTGTCGGCGGCGCGGGTACCTTCCGGGGCTTCCGATCCGGGCGGGTATTTGCCGGTGAGCATGCCGTGGGAGAGGGGGGAGAAGATGACGTTCCCGATGCCCTCCGCCTCCGTGGCGGGGAAAAGGTTCCGCTCCGGATACCGGTAGAGCAGGTTATAGCGCGGCTCGCTGAAGGCGATGGGACGGGCTCCGAGTTCACGGGCGATTCCATTGGCGCGGGTCATGAGGTGGGCGGGCCATTCGCTCACTCCCCAGTAAAGGATTTTCCCCTGGCGGGCAAGATCTTCCATGGCCCGAACGGTCTCGTCGAGCGGCGTGTCCGGGTCGGGACGGTGGCACAGGTAGCAGTCGAGATAGTCGGTCCGGAGCCGTTTCAGGCTCTTGTGGCAGGACTCGAAGATGTGCTTGGCGGAAAGCCCCCGGTCGTTCACCTCGCCGCTCATGGGGGCCCAGCACTTGGAGAGGAGAAAGAGGGTGTGCCGTGGGAATCCTGAGAGAATGCCGCCCAGCGCACGTTCTGCTTCTCCCTTGTTGTAGGCATCGGCGGTATCGAAAAAGTTTACGCCGCCCTCGTAGGCCTTCACCACAGTGGCCCGGGATGTTTCCTCATCGAGTTTGTATCCGATGGTGAGATAGCTTCCCAGTCCGATAACGCTGAGCTTTACTCCCCATCGTCCCGCCTTGCGGTATTGCATCGTTTCTCCTCCTTGCCGGGGAAATCCCGTGTGATTGGAAAAAGTTCACCTCTCGTTTTCCTTGCCGCCCTTTCCATCCTTCGTTTTCCGCTCCGGGGCCAGCGATGCGCGGGTGATGGCGTTTTTGCCGAATCTGTCCCGCACCCGGGCGATGACCTCCTCCAGCTTGTCCGGGCGTTCGTCCGCGGGACTCCCGAAAAGGGAGAGCTGGGGATCTTCATCGAAACCGGATACGGAAACGCCCACCAGCCGCACGCGCTGATTCCCGGCGTTTTCCCCCCGCAGGATGGCGCGGGCGGTGCGGTAGATCTCCTCCCCGGACATGACCGCTTTGGAAAGCGTGCGGGCTCGGGTGATGGTTTTGAACGTTTCGTCCCGGAGCTTGAGGGTCACCGTCCGGCCGTGCAGCTTTTTGCGGAAGAGCCGGGAGGCCACCTTGTCGCAGAGGGCGAGGAGAGTCCGTTCCACCTCGGCCGCGTCCGCCGTGTCCACATCGAAGGTGTGCTCGGCGCTGACCTGCTTGCGGTCGGATTCGGGGACCACCGGACGGTGGTCGATACCATGGGAAAGGTCGTGGAGGTGACGCCCGGATTTGCCCAGGATGCGTTCCAGTTCGTCGCCCGGGAAGGCGCGGATGTCGGCCACCGTGCGGAGGCCGTGCTTTTCCAGGATTTTCCAGGTGGCGCCGCCCACTCCCCAAACCTTGCGGGCGTCGAGCGGGGCCAGAAAGTCGAGTGCCTCGTCATCACCCACCACGACGAAGCCGTCGGGCTTGCGCAGGTCCGAGGCTATCTTGGCCACGAATTTAGAAGGGGCGACTCCCACCGAGGCGACCAGTCCGGTCTCCTCCCGGATGAGCCGCTTGATCTCCCGTCCGATGCGCTCGCTCGGCCCGAACAGGAGATGGGACGCCGAAACGTCGAGAAACGCCTCGTCCAGGCTCAGAGGCTCCACCAGCGGGGTGAAGCGGTGGAAAATGTCGTGGATGCGGGTGGACTCCTCCACGTACCGCCAACCCCGGAGCGGGAGGAACACTCCTCCGGGGCAGCGGCGGTACGCCTGGCTGATGGGCATGGCGGAGTGGACGCCGAATTTGCGGGCCTCGTAGTTGCACGCCGAGACCACGCCCCGGGTCCCGGGAAGCGCCCCGACGATCACCGGCTTCCCGGCGAGGTCCGGGTTGTCCTTCACCTCGACCGCGGCATAGAAGCAGTCCATGTCCACATGGATGATGTCCGGCATGCCTATCTCCCCAATGACTGTTTCAGGGAAGATACGCGGCCGCGGCCCCCAAGTCAACAGTCCGGGAGGGGAGATGACGGGTCATCACCTGCTCTTTTTGTTGCTCCGGTGGGTAAACTCCAATTCGTTCTATGGTGGTGGCAGTATTCCATATTCATTTCGATGCGTGAAGAAAGGTCCTCACCCCTTTGATCCCCCTCTCCATCAAAGATGGCGAGGGGGAAACCGGGACGGAGGGGAGTATCGCGACAGCCGACATCGAGTCACTCCCTCTCCAACTTTGTTGGAGAGGGAGACGGAGGGTGAGGCCCGTACCGGCCGGGATGGGTTTCCTTTCCCGCTCTTCCTACTTCGCCAGCAGCATTTTCCCCGTTGATTCCGCCGCGCCGGCCCGGAGATGGTAGAAGTAGACTCCGGAGCCCATCCCCGCGCCGTCGAAGACCGCTTCGTGGTTTCCCGCGGGCAGCTCACCGTCCACGAGCACCCGCACCCGTTGCCCGAGGGTGTCGAACACCTCAAGTTTGACCCGCGTGGATGCGTGAATGGTAAAGGGGATGACCGTTGAAGGATTGAAGGGGTTGGGACGGTTCCGCCCCAGTGCGATGGCCGAGGGCAGTTCGCCGTCGCCGTCCGCCACCCCGGTGCCGTCGGATTTGACGAACCAGCGGGCAATCATGCCGTTCACGAACGGGACGGCCGTGCCTTCGGCGTGCATCCGGTCCGCGGCGAGCGGGATGGTGTATATGGCATATTGTCCGGAGACGGTGTCGAGCCGCTGGAAGATGAGCGCCCGGTCGTCGGGGGCGTAGCGGGGGATGCCGAGATTGGGATAGGGATCTCCGAATGCGGAATGATAACCGCTCCGGTTGATTTCCACGGTTTCCATGGTGAAAAGGTCCACGGTGGTCACCGCGCAATACTCCGTGTCGTCGGAGAGGAGATCGCAGACGATGTAGCGGTCATTGGTTCGGGCGAAGGAGGGATTTCCGGTCTGGAACGACCGGTTGGAAGATGTCTGGATGTTGACGATGACCTCGTGTTCAACCTCCATCGTGTTGATGTTCCAGAACTCCGCGGCCGCACCGTCTGCGGAAGGCACGCGGTTGAACTGATCATAGATGACATGCGTTCCCGAGGGGTCCCAGTCCAGCGCATCGGCGTAGAGAGCGGTGTAGCTTTTCGATCCCTCCGTCCCGGGGGTATGGAGACGCACCGCCTTGCTCCATTCGGGGTTTTCAAAGTCGAACAGGTAGAGAGTGCTGTCCGCATAGATGGAGGTCGCCGCCAGCCGTGAGCCGTCGGGGGAAAGCGCGATGGAACTCCACTCGCCCGATGAATCCAGGATGTATTCGTCGAGCGTCTCGATATCTATCATGCGGAGGTCGTTCCAGGAGTCAACGAAGACCAGCATGCTCCCCGCGCGGTCGATGCTGACCGGACAGGCGGTGCCGGTGTACACCATCGTACTGGTCGGGCGGATCGTTTCTTCCCCCTGGCCTTCGGGGCGGGTGAGCACGAGTCCGCCGTCCTCCACGTACGCGATCCATTCGCCGCCTGCCGGTGCGGGGATGTCATCCGAAGGCCGGGCGGTGTCTTCGGAGGTTATGCCCACGGCATCGAAGGCGGGACCCACCGCCGCGAATTCCGGAGAATCCGCCCCGAAAAGGTCGGTCGCGGCCTGGACCATGGCGAGCCGGAGATCGGAGAAGCGCGCCCGGGGAGAGAGATAACGGGAGTCGAGAATGTGATAGAAGAGGTCTGCCGCCTTGTCACGGCCTATGGCTTCGGCCAGGAGGGCGCAGGCCCGGGAGGGAATGCCGACATTGATATGCACCCCCCCGTTATCCTCTTCGATGGTGAGCTGCCGGAACTGGTTCATGTGAGCGGGAAGACCGTAGCGTTCGGGGTTGAGGACATCGCGGATGGCCCCACCGGGCAGGTCTTCTCCCATAAGCCAGTCCGGGTCCACGCAGGCGGCCATGAGATCGCTGAACAATTCGTTGAGCGCCCCCGATTCGAAGCGGTATTCCAGCCCGACAGTGAACTGGGTCACCCCGTGGGTCATCTCGTGGGCCAGTACATCCAGCGCCGCCGCGAAGGGGAGGCCGTCGCCGAACGCCATGAATTCTCCAGCCCAGAATGCGTTGTAGTAGGATGTCCCGTCCTCTGTATAATTGACAATGACCGGGAGGACCATGCGGTTTCCGTCCACGCCGTCCCGTCCGTGCTCCCGCAGGTAGTAATCATAGGTTTCCCGGAGATTGGCGTGGGCGGAAACCGCGATGGCATTGGTCCAGGCGTTGTTCGGGGAAGAAACCAGCTTCACGTCCTCATCCCGGGTGATGACTTTCCCTCCGGCGGAGTATGTATAGAGATTCGCGCTCAAGTCCGCCAGGTAATACACCCCGTTCTCCCGGGTCACCCGGATGGTGCGGGAAGCTCCCAGCGCATCGGTTGCTGCTGCGGTGAGTTCAACCGTCTGGCGCGGGTTGTCCTGCCAGGCCTCGCTTATTCCCCCGGTGCGTGCGTCCACGAACAGCAGCCAGCGTTCGCGGAGGTTGGGGCGGATCTCCACTTTCCAGGCCAGACGGGCCGTACTGTCCCGGTCGCCGGGAAGGATGACCAATTCCGGTTCGGGTTCCGGAGAAATGGATATTTCCGGGAATGATTGGGGATCCTGGAACGCGGTTTTTTCCGAGAGATACTCCCTCGCCCGGGCGGATGCAGCGGCTGCGGTCACGTCACCGGTTTCGGCTGTCACGCCCGGAGTCGGGACATACCGGCCGGAGAGGGCATAGATTCCCCCGTCGGCATCGAAGTGCAGTGTCAGGGAGCTTCCCTGCACCGGGACGCCAGCGTGCACCTGATCGCACCGGAGATGAAGCCGTCCGCCCGAATCCCGGTACTCCCGGGAGACCCGCAGTTCGCTTCGGGGATTACGGAGCCGGAAGAAGCCGGGGTTCCCCTCCATCAGATTGAGCGCGGTCTCGAAGGGGGAGAGTCCCGCCGCGATTTTCCCCGAGCGCCGGGAGAGTTCGTTAAGCGCGTCCCGTCCGATGAAGACCGGGACGCCCGTGGATTTGTCGCGGTGAACGCCGGGCAGGGATTCCGCAGCCGGTTTTGCCACTCCGCTCCCCCGGAATGCACCGGCAAGATTTACGCCGGTCTGCTCCATGTGCCGGATGGTCAGCCGCCGTCCGGCTGAAGGCAGGGGTTTCTCCCGGAGTGTGAGCGATGTTCCGGGAGACGGGGCGGAAAGGGACGCGGCGCAGAGGAGAATGAGCGCAACCGCCGTTCTCCAGGTTGTGTGCGATGGGAAATGGCGCGGTTCGCGGGGCCGGGACGGCATTGGGATCGGCATGGTCTTCTCCTGAGGAATGAAAACGTTCGCCGGACGGCACGTATTAACCGATACAGCGGAACGTGGGAGATCGTACACGGGGCTTGCTTCTCCGGATTTCCGCTTGCAAGCGGAGAATTGGTGTAATATTGTCCAATCCCGGAAAAAAAGCAATCTTCTTGGTGTAAGCATGGCGCGCGCGGCAAATATTTCCGGCGTCAGAAACGCGGTATGGCACGGGAGCCAATCAGGGTGCGCTGCCCCGTCCCCAATCGAATCGCCTTGCTGTGAGAAAGGTGGGATGCTATCTTGTATGTATGGATTGCAATTGGACTTAATCCTCGTGACTTTCACCTCGTTTTTTTCTGATCAACATATTTTCTCCCTTGAAGGCGTTTTTTCATGAACTCAGATACTCCGGTTCTGACCGTGGAATCCCTGGCCTATGGCGGCGATGGCATCGCGCACCTGGAGGGCCGGGTCATTTTCATTCCGGACGCTCTTCCCGGGGATGTCGTCCGGGTGCGTGTTGCTCAGGACAAGGGGACCTATCTCCGTGGGGCGCTCCTCGAAGTGCTGGAGTCTTCGCCGGACCGGGTGGAGGGTTTCTGTCCCCTTGCGGACCGGTGCGGCGGTTGCCAGTGGCAGAGCCTGGCTTATGCGGCCCAACTCCGGTGGAAGCGGGTTATCGTGGAGGAGTCCCTGCGCCGGTTGGGCCGGATCGAAGATGTCCCGGTAGAAGACTGTCTGCCCTCACCGGTGGACCGGGGTTACCGGACCGTGGTGCGTTTCCCCGCGCACCGCACTTCCGCCGGTTTGGCTATGGGGTACTACGAGCGGCGGAGTCACCGCATCGTCGACCTCCACGCCTGTCCGCTTTCCGGGGAACGGGCCAACCGGATCACGGAGATGGTTCGTACCTTTCCCGGCATAGACCGGATGGACCTGCGGGAAGTAACCGTCCGGGCGGGATACCATCATCCCTCGTCGCTGGTGAGCTTTCTCCTGGGGCGACCCGGGAATTTCGGCGAGACAGCGGATCGGATGCTCCGGGAAATAGATGACCTGCAGGGGGTGAGCTTCTGGAAAGAGGTCCGGCCCGGAGAGGCACGGCGGATGCGCGTCTACGGCTCCCCCTTCCGGTACGAGACCGTGCTTGGACGGACTTTCCGCATCGAGGAGCGCTCCTTTTTCCAGATCAATATTCCCCAGACAGAAAACATGGTCCGGCTCGCCGATGAGATGACCGGGCTTCAGCCGGGGCAGGTTCTGGCGGACGGTTACGGCGGTGTAGGTCTCTTCTCCCTTTCCCTTGCCGCTCCGGAAGCGGTGGTGTTCCTGTTCGACCTCGCGCCCTGGGCGGTGGACGACGCCGTTCACAATGCCGCCTCGATGGGGTTCGGGAATTTCTCCGCGCTGGCCGGGAACGCCAAGGAAGCCTTCGCCGGGTCCGGGGAAGTCGGCCGTCTCCTGGTGGACCCGCCGCGCACCGGGCTGGGGCTTTCCGCGGTGGAGGAAATGTGCCGGTTCAACGCAGCGCGGGTAGTCTATATCTCCTGCAACCCCACCACACTGGCCCGCGACCTGCGCTATTTCCTGGAACGGGGATATTGCCTGCGGCGGGTCGTTCCGGTTGACATGTTCCCGCATACCTACCATATCGAAACGGCCGCGCTGCTGGAGAAAAACTGACCCCCCGCGCCCGGGGAAAGGCCGTCACACGCAAAGACGCAAAGAGAGTCGGGGAGGGATTTGGATTTTTGGGAGCTTCAGCCGATTCCGCCCTTCCCCAAAAGAGTAACTCTTCCCTCGGTCCCCTCTCTCGGGAGAGCTTATCATTACCCAAGTTTTTGAAGATGGGAGAAAGAGGGCAGGTGATTGCTTTACGTGCGCCGCACCTTCGATGTATTGTGTAACTCATAGTGTACCAATAAAGCATCCTCTCTCCTGAGAGAGGGGGACTAGGAGTGAGTTAGATATCAGGGCGTTTCCGTTTGTTGACGTCCCCTTCGTCCGTTTGGACCGCCCCGCTGTCCCCCGGAATTTCCTTTGCCCCTTGTTTTTTCAAAACCGCCGGTGAACCCTTTATCCCAATGGGCATACATGTCAGCCCGAAGCCAACTCAGCATCGCTGTTATCGCCGCAGTGATTGCGATCGCGGTCAACTTCAGCCCGTCCGCCGCGCAGGAGGACTCCGTACGGGTTGTTCCGCCCATTCCAGAGCACGTTGGTGAGGCGACCTATCATCTCGAGCCTGTGGAGGGTGGTCTGCGCGGTCTGCGGGACCGTTTTTCCCCGGACCAGATTCTCATGCTCCAGAAGCTGAACCGCCGCAGCCTGAAGTATCTCGTCCTCGCGGACAGCATCATTGTCCCGGACGAATGGCGGCCGGACCCGCTTTACTACAGTCCCTTCCCGGCCACTTTCGACTGGGCGGCCCGGCACTATAAGGCCCTGGTCATACATCACCCTTCACAGGCGTTTGGGGCATACGGGTACGGTCGGCTAGTGCGCTGGGGACCGGTCAGTTCCGGACGGAAAAGCCTGCCGACCCCCTCCGGACTCTTTCACCTGAACTGGAAAAGCGAGGGCAGAAGCAGCACCATAGATCCGGACTGGTACATGCCGTGGTATTTCAATTTCGAAAACCGCCGCGGGCTCTCTCTCCACCAGTACGTTCTGCCGGGCTATCCGGCCAGCCATGCCTGTGAGCGCCTGCTGGAGCCGGACGCAATCTGGATCTTCCATTGGGGCGAGGGGTGGACGCTCGCTTCCAACGGCTGGGAAGTGCTTGAAACCGGTACGCCGCTCCTCATCATCGGACAGTACGATCACGGGTCTCCGCCGCCCTGGATGTCTCCGGAGTGGGCGGCCGAAGGGATCACCCTCCCCGAAGACCCGGTGCTGGAACGGAGCGACCGGTGAATGCGGGAGTCTCAAGATACCCGTCCCCCCTGTGCCATGCGACTGTGTCACCAGATAACGACGGGCTCTCTCTCCGGCCGGTGACGCCTTTTTTTCAGATAATGAAGAGGCACGGTAATACGGGAAGCGGGAAAGACCTGGGGCCCTTACCTGTCGTGAAGATATTGTTGGGGCGGGGAAAAGGCGGTGAGCCTGGCACGGATCAAATCCGGACTTGCTTTGATTGTGGGGCAGCGTGAAACGGCGTATATCTCATCTCCCCGCTTGAGGTTTACGGAATAGTTGTGTATACTTGGGAAAAGGACAGGCCGTGTTCCCGTCAGGAGGTAGCCCGAGGTGCCATGTCTTTTCGCTGTGCTCGCGCTTGCCGCCCCAAGGCTGACCGTGGTGCTTCTCTGGTTGTTCACCCGTTGGTTTTCCGGCTTGTTCGATACCATTCTGTGGCCGGTCCTGGGATTCATTTTCCTGCCCACGACGCTTCTCTGGTACTCCGCGGTGCAGCACTGGTTCGGCGGTGAGTGGACAGTATGGCCGGTCGTGGGAATTGTCATCGCCCTGCTGATCGATGTTTCGCCTGCTTCCGGTCGAAATCGCTCCTGACCGTTTCGGGCCAGCGACCCGTATTCAGAAGGGACGCGCCGTTTGCGCCCGAATGGCGGATACCGTTCAGCTGCCCCGTCTTTCCTGTGCGGGATATCGCTCAGTCCTGCCCGATCATTTTTCTCGATTCCGGTGTATTGCTTTCCATGACCTATAAACTTATTCTCGAGTATGACGGCACTGATTTTTCAGGCTGGCAGATACAGCCCGGAGTGCGTACGGTGCAGACGGAAGTGGAACGGGCGCTGGGGACTGTTCTTCGGCGCCCGGTACGGGTCACTGTCGCGGGACGTACCGATGCCGGGGTGCATGCTTCAGGTCAGGTGGCGGGGTTCGATACCGATATGCCGGTTGATCCGGGACGATTGAAGAAGGCGCTTAACGCCATTCTTCCCCGCGATGTCACCGTGGTGGATATAGCCGAAACCTGGCCCGGTTTTCATGCCCGGTATGACGCCCGCGCGCGGGTTTACCGGTACACCATTTCCGACCGGCGGCTGTCAATCGGGCGGTTGTACGCTTGGCATGTCCGGTATCGGCTTTCCCGGGAACTTTTGGTTGAGGCGACACGTCCTCTCAACGGACCGTGCGATATCCGCGGTTTTTCCAAAGCGGCGGAAGAGGAGGATTTTTCCACTGTTGTCCTGAAAAACCAGTGGATGTTCGAGGGGAATTTAATGATATTTGAAATCTCCGCGGTGCGTTTTTTTCATCACGCGGTGCGGAGTATTGTCGGCAGCGCGGTTGAAGTGGCCAGGGGCAAAGAATCTCCGGATCTCTTACGGCGTATCCTGGATACCGGAGACCGCGTGCTGGCGGGTCCCACCGCTCCCGCAGCCGGGCTTTGCCTGGTTCGGGTGATTTATGGAGAGAGCGGCGAATGAACGTGTATCCACCTTCCGAAGACTATCGGGCATTCAACCGTCCTCGTCGGCGACTGAACTTGACATCGGCGCTTCTGTTTGTGCTGGGACTGCTCGTCGGGGTGTTTTACATGAATCATACCCGGCCGGACCACCGGGATGCGGCTCCCGCAACCGTTACCCGCACTGTGGCGGAAGCCCGGACCGCCGGGCAGGAAAGCGATGTCATCGGCGCCATGGCCTACGACCGGGCGGTGGCGGATGCGGCCAAACGCGCCATGCCCGCCGTTGTATCGGTGGTCTCCAACGCTACTGTGGTTTACCGGTTCCGCGATCCGTTTTATGACATGTTCTATGGTCCCCAGAAGCGGGAATTCTCCGGCATGGGCTCCGGGGTTATCATTCACCCGGACGGCATTGTCATTACAAACGACCATGTCGTCCGCGTGGAGAGGCAGGTCGGTGACCTCAACGTCATTCTCACCGACGGGCGGAAATTCAAAGCGGAGGTCATAAGGGAGTTCCCTGACCAGGATCTGGCGGTGCTGTCCATCAAGGGAAAGGATTTGCCGTACCTGAATATCGCTTCTTCGAAGGATGTGTCGCCCGGTCAGACCGTACTGGCAATCGGGAATCCCTTCGGCGACGCGTTGAACGGCGGACTCTCTTACAGCGAACCCACGGTCACCCGGGGTATCATTTCCGCCACACGACGGAATCTTGACGTTCCCATCGAGGGGGGCGGAACCCGCTACCTGCGCAATATGCTTCAGACTGACGCGGCCATCAATCCCGGAAACTCCGGTGGCGCGCTCATTGACCTGCGGGGGGAACTCATCGGGGTCAATACCGCCATTTACTCGCCGGACCGGAGTTCAGTGGGGATCGGGTTTGCCATACCTTCGGATCGCGTTCAGCTCATCCTGAGCCATGTGCGCGACAGCAGGGACTTCGGTCCGGGCTACACCGGAATCTGGGTGCAGGACCTCAACGAATCGACATCGCGTTCGCTCCGTTTTGAGGGACAGGGCGGCTCTCTTGTGACCAAAGTGGAGGACGGCAGTCCGGGAGACAAGAGCGGCCTCCGTCGCGGTGACATTATCAGCAGAGTGAACGGGTTCGTTATCACCAACTCGGAGGAACTGGTGAGCATGTTCCGTGGCGCGGTGCCGGGTGAGACTTTTGCGCTTACGGTGTTCAGGGACGGGAAAACGTTTGAGACGGGACTGACGCTGGAGTCGAATTAGCGTTGCCGCGGTGCGTTGCGGATTGGGGAGGCATTTCTTGCCTCCGTCCGAAAAAGGCAGAGAGACCCATGTCGGGAAACGGACCGGCGGATGTCCAAGAGGCGCAAACGCGCCTTTTACTGCTCTTCTCCGGCAGACGGACGATAAAAAAATAGTTTGGCTGGAATTCACCCCATCGGTTATATTGAGGCGTTGACTGCATGAGAATTGATCCGGACGGTTTGCTGATCGGTGGTGCCCTCATTGGGGCGACCGTGCTTCTTTGGGTGGCGTTTGCCCTTACCGGTTGGCCCGCATTGCGGTTGATTACCTATATCTTTCTTGCGCTCACCGTGTTTGCCGTTTCGTTTTTTCGTGATCCGGAGCGGAAAGCCCGCGCGGACAAAGAAGCGGTGATTTCAGCCGCCGACGGCGTGGTGATAGACGTTGGAAAAGTTCTGGCGGAAGGTCTGGACGAGAAGGGTGTCCTGCGGATCGCGGTGTTCATGAACGTGTTTAACGTGCATGTGAACCGCAGCCCGGTCGAAGGCCGGGTCATCCGAAAAAAACATTGGCCCGGGAAAAAGCTTTCGGCGTATAATAGGAACGCGGAGTACGAGAACGAGCACGGCGATACCGATATCGAGACCTCGCGGGGCGTGGTCCGGGTTCGTCAGATCGCGGGTCTGATTGCCCGGCGGGTGGTGACCCGGGTGAAGGAGGGCGATGTGCTTGGACGTGGAGACCGGATCGGACTCATCCGGTTCGGTTCGCGGGTGGACGTTTTTCTTCCGCTGACCTATGCGCCTGCAGTGACACCCGGGCAAAAAGTACGGGCTGGCGAGACGGTGATTGCCAGGCCGAGCGCCAGGTGACCTCCACGGAAAGGAACAGGAGGGATGCAATGGATATACTGAATCTGAAGCGTCTTCTGCCGAGCAGCATCACCCTGTTTAACATTCTCTGCGGGTTTTTGGCAGTGGTGAACGTGGTCGAGGGAACTCCGCAGGCCATGGTTTCCGCGGCGTGGTGGATCATTATCGCGGCCATTCTCGACGCTCTGGATGGTAAAGTGGCCCGGTTGACAGGGACATCGTCCAAATTCGGGATAGAATTTGATTCCATCGCTGACGTGGTTTCTTTCGGACTGGCTCCCTCGGTGTTGTTCTTCCAGTATGCCCTGGCCGATGCAGGTCGGGTTGGTCTGACAATCGGGTTTCTGTTTCTGGCCGCCGGAGCGTTCCGGCTGGCCCGATTCAATGTCACCGCCACTACCGGACCCAAGGGCGGGTTTACCGGGATGCCCATTCCTTCCGCCGCGGGAATTCTGGCGTCATACGTTCTGTTCACGGAAAACGTCTGGAGCGGATTCGGGAGCTTTGACTTTGCGGCGGTGCTTGTGCTCCTGACCTCTCTGTCCATGGTGAGCCGGTTCCGGTACAGCGCGTTGCCCAAGGTCGTATTCCGTTCGCGAAGGGGAACGATCCGGAGCGTGCTGTTCCTGGGTAACATCATCCTGATTGCACTGTTTCCGGATGAGGTACTTTTTGTGGAAGGACTTATGTATCTGGCCTCAGGACCGATCAGGAGTGTTTCCGCTCCGGTCTTCGTTCAGGTCTTTCATCGCACGAACCATACCGGAATAAAATAACGGACTGGAACTGACAGCGTTTTTTTGGAGATGCAATGCGGTCGAAAAGCATCGGAATGTTAATTGTCACCCTGTTTGTCGGTGTTCTGATCGGCACCTCGCTCGGGGCGCTCCTGGGACTGTTTCTTCCGCCGGATCATATTGTGGCCCGGGCGCTGGTGGCTCCACTCCTGGAGTATGGAATGGGTCCCTGGGATCTGAATCTCATCATTATAGTCATAACCGTCGGTTTCAAACTCTTCATCAACTTTTTCAGTGTCCTTGGCATTGTCGGCGCCTGGTATTATCATAAATATTCTTACTGAGCGCTCATGCCGTTTTTTTTTGGAGGTAATACGTTATGTTCGGACTCGGACCGATGGAACTGGTACTGGTTTTTCTGGTGATACTTCTCGTTTTCGGGGCCAAGCGAATTCCTGAGATTGCACAGGGTCTCGGTAAAGGTATTACCGAGTTCAAGCGCGCCGCGCGGGATGTCACCGATGAAATCGAGTCCAGCGTCAATGAGCGCTCCGCCAATTCAGCGGCAAAAAATGAGCTTCGCGGCCAGCGGATCGCCGAAAAGCCCCAACAGACCGCCGCAAGCAACGACAGCTCCGAATCCAAAGAGGGGTAAGGGACAAGAGAGGAATTCAGAATCCAGAATACCGGATCCGGATGCGTGTGCGACCGTTTGCAGAACCGACCCGAGCGGGCGTATGACCCGGAGCGGGAGGGGAGACGAGCGATTTGTGCCGCGTGTCTGGATTCTGGGTTCTGAATTCTGAATTCTTTCTGTATATAGTCGGGAGGAGTCGTACGTTTGGAACTCTATGAAATGACCGCTTGGGATCTGGCCGCGAAAATCCGGGGCGGGGATGTTTCCGCGGAAGATGCAGTCCGGTCTGTTCTCAGCCGGATCGAGCAGGTCGAACCCACCGTACATGCCTACATCACCGTGATATCCGAACCGGCGCTCGAGCGTGCCCGGGCTCTCGACGCCCGCCTCGCCCGGGGCGAAGATATCGGTCCCCTTGGCGGCGTTCCCATGGCCATCAAGGATTCCATCATTACCGCCGGTACCCGCACTACCGCGGGATCGCGCATCCTCGAAAATTTCGTTCCACCGTACAATGCCTTTGTCATCAACCGCCTTCTGGATGCCGGCGCGGTGATTGTCGGCAAAGCCAACACCGACGAGTTCACCATGGGCTCCACCTGCGAGACGTCCGCCTTCGGCCCGTCCCGCAATCCTCATGACACCGGAGCGGTGCCCGGCGGCTCTTCCGGCGGCTCCGCGGTCGCGGTGGCCGCGGACGAGTGCGTTGCGGCGCTCGGTTCGGATACCGGCGGCTCCATCCGTCAGCCCGCCTCCTTCTGCGGAATCGTTGGCATCAAGCCCACCTACGGCCGCGTATCGCGGTTTG
>JAWLHT010000092.1:0-16826 GCA_041690195.1 Candidatus Latescibacterota bacterium | reverse complement strand
TGCGCCATCATTGGCCAAAAGCATCTGTCGGGGTTCGAGCTTGTTAGAATGAGAAAGAAAACACGCTGGTTGCAAATATCCAGATAAAACAACAAGGGCTTACGGTCATGTTTCCGTAAGCCCTTGCCCTGTATGGTGCCGCCGACTGGATGCGACTGTGTGAGTGCAGTTTGCGGCGGCCGAATTCCGATGATTTCAGGGAAGCGCTCGCGCACTGCTTGGTGTTGCTTAGGCATCAGCGGCATCCCAATTCAGACATATTTCTTCCCGGGCGTCTATTCTCAGGCTTTGTTCCGGTGAACCCTCTTTCTTCGCGGGGAAGGTCACCAAGTGATCTCTTGATTACTTTATCAGCAGCATCTTGGCGGTGGAAACCCGACCTTTCTGCGTGAGCCGGACGAGGTAGACGCCGGAGGAAACGGCATGCCCCCGGTCGTCGCGGCCGTCCCACCGCGCCTCGTGTTTCCCCGCCGGGAGCGCGCCGGAGACCAGTTCGCGGACTTTCCCGCCGGTGATGGCATATACGGTCAGGCTGGCCCGGCCTTCCTCCGGCAGGGTGAACCCGATGGTCGTTGAGGGATTGAAGGGATTGGGATAATTCCGTTCCACCCGGAGCGTCCGTGGCAGCGCGTCGTCCTCCCGCTCTTCCACCACCGGCACGATGTCACCCCCGCCGCCATACATGCCCAGGTCGGAAACGCTGCCGTCTTCATCCAGAATGGAGGGGTCTCCGGCGTCGATACAGGGAGAGTTTGCAGCCAGACGGTAATCGCCCCCGGCGGCGTCCGTGAATCCGGGATTCACGAAGATGTTCCGGAACGCATCGCAGGCGGTCCCCCGGGCGTTGACCCCGGAGAGGACGCCCGCGCCCTCCGGACCATTGACGAAGGGATTGGAGGCGGCGATGCAGTTGTGGGCGATATCGGCGGAACCGTCGATGCCGGTGGTGCAGTTGGAGATAATGTTGTTGCGGATGACCGTTTCGGAGGCGCGGTCAATGGTGATTCCCTTGTTCCAGTCGATGAGCGTGTTGTTGACCACGCGTGCGGTTCCCGGCCATTCCCATGTTCCTTCCCGTGCCATCCGGCTGATTCGTATCCCCGGCTCCTGTTCTGCAAAAGAACCGACCAACAAATTGTGTTCTATTATCGCCTCTCCGGATATCAATATCGAGTTCTTTCCGCCACGAAAAACGCAATGGGAAACTTTCGTGGAATCCGCGTACTCGGTTATGTTTATCTGTGTCTCAGTCCGGTCGAACATACAATACTTGAGAATGCTTGATCCACCATAAAAGTTAATACCGCTGCTTCGGTCGGGATCTCGTGGCGGTTGGGCGGAAAAGGAAATTGGCTGTTCCGCATTACCCATACAGAGCAATGTTCCCGATACGTAAACCGGGCTGTCTCCATAAAAATCGATTACCACTCCAGGCTCTATCCGTAACGTTACTCCATTCCCAATCCAGAACTGACTTTCCACTCGATATGGATTATATTCGTTTTTCCACACCGCGTCATTCAACAGACTTCCCCCCGCCGCACCCCGGATGAACAGAGTGTCGGTAAACGCTTCATATTGAGCGGTGAGGACGCCCTCTCCGCACCGGATGCCGGTGACCACGCCGTACCCGTCCACCTCGGCGAAGCCTCCGCGGATGCTCCACTCCGGGAGCATCCGCGCGGTGCGGCCCCGGCTGTCCGTTCCCCGGCAGCAGTACTGTTTCCGCGCTCCCGGGCAGAGCAGGTCGTTCGTTTTCTCCATGGACATGGAGAGAATGGGGAATCCCGAATTCGTCGCGTCCGGCGAGGCATTCCCCTCCCGGAAATCGAGGGATGTGGCGTAATCATACCCCCGGAACTCGGTCGCGAGGCCATCGGGAACGCGGTTCACCGAGATTCCGGCTTCCATCCCGCCCGGCCAGCCCATCTGGTCCACCAGTTCGTACCGGTCATTCTGGATGTATACCGTCCCGCCCTCCGGGGATAGTGCGAACCCGACGGGGAATTCCGGCGCGGAAAGGGTGAAAAACCCGCGGGCCGGGATGACCGTACCACCGGGAACGCGATACCGGGCGAGCGTGATCAGCGAGTACCCGCCGATATCCGCCGGGGAATCTCCACGGTTGTACAGTTCGATGAAAGCCGGTTGGCCCTCACTGCCGGGGAAGACCTCGTTGATGAAAACCGTTCCGCTTCCATATTTCGGGTCCGGGGCGTCGTTCGGTTCGCGTGGTGTGGGCGTCGGATCGAAATTCCAGGGATACCGGGAACCCCGGTACTGCCATTCGCCGTTGAGGGAAATGCTCTCCCCGGGCAATGGAGACGGGCACATCTGCCCCGGACCATAAAACAGGGTGTCCGACAGGACGGAAATATAGATATACCCGCCCTCCGGCTTCAGGTCGAATCCGGATGTGTTCGTGCTGTCGAAGACGACCTGTCTCCCGAAGTTTTCGTTCGCCGCAACTGCATCCCAGTCTATGGCGACCTCTTTCCCGTCAATGATGATCGGTCTGTTGACGCCGAATGGCCAGGGATTGGTGTTCACCTCGATCCAGTCCGGGTCCACGGAGAACTCCGTGATGCCCCCTGGCATGACTGGATTGGCGGATGTCCCGGTTGGAGCGAGCGCCATCGTCCAGAAAACGAACAGCATCGCCCTTATACCGTTCTTCATGGTGTCCTCGCTTTCCGGGGTTTCCAGCGGAGGGTGAGATCGCGGTCCGGGAGGAAATCCGTCCGGTGGATGGAATACATGGTGACTCCCTCCGCTTTCCGCTCGGTGCGGTCCGGGGGGTATGACCAGAACACCGGGACCAGGCTGTCCGGCAGGGTGACCGTGAACCGTGCGCTCCGGAGCGGCGCGCCCCAGGCTTTGGTGGTGGTCAGGATGTAGGTGGCCTCGCCCGCCCCGAGCTTTTGGGAATAGACGGCGGTGAACTCGAAATTGCGTCCGGCCTCGATGCGGAAGAATACGGCGGCTCCGTTCCGGTCTTCCTCGAAGGGAACCGGGATGCGGCCTTTCCCCTGGTACACCCGGATGGTGTCGGGGAAATCGGCCCCGGCATTCACTGGAAAGGGGTAGGCGAGAGGGATGGCGCGGGTTTCGGGGAGGTCGGAATGGAGATGATAGCGCCCGGTGACTGTAACCCGGCCCCCGGTGACGCGCAGGTCAATTTCTTCCGAAACGAATCGCACCGGCCCGGAGGCTTCGGCGGGAAGCGGGCGCAGATTGGCCCGGAAGTCCGTGACCACGCTGTCCGAACCGGGGGACGGCGGCTCTGCCAGCGACAGGACTGTTCCAACCGTGATCAGCAATGCCGTCCAAAGGAACGGCATGGAGTGTGAGGTAAAAAACCGCATGGCCCGATTCCCCTGCAACTGGAATACATTTATCGCAGTATACGTGCGTCATTTTGCCTCGTCAAGAGGTTTTCCGGAAAAAGCGCTTTCCATTCCGAATCCGATTGTGTTAGCTTTCCGGATGATACGGCAGGACAGTCGTTCTTTCGCGAAATCCACAACCGGAGGAAAAACAGCATGTACCGGATTTTCAGGGGTATTCCGGTCCGGGCGCTCGCGGTGCTCGGCATCTGTGCGGCATTTTTCGCCGGGACTGCAGCCGGCGCCTCGTTCTACATCTCACCCTCCGGCGATGACGCCTGGAGCGGTACGCGGGCGGAGGTTTCCGCTTCCGACGGCCCCTTCCGGACCATCGAACGGGCGCAGCGGGCGGTCCGGGAACTGAACGCCTCGGGGAAAGCCGCCCCGGTGACGGTATACCTGCGCGGCGGGGTGTACGAAATATCCAAGCCGGTGGTGTTCACCCCGGAGGACTCCGGTACGGAGAAAACCCCGGTGACCTGGCGCGCATACCGGAATGAGAAGCCAGTGGTCAGTGGCGGGAGGAAGGTCACCGGGTTCGCAAAGGGTGAGAACGGCGTCTGGACTGTCGCCATCCCCGAAGTGAAATCGGGAGAGTGGCGTTTCCGTCAGCTCTTTGTGAACGGGAAACGCGCGGTCCGGGCCCGCATCCCCAACGCGGGCGAATTCTTTCAGGCGGACGGCTCGATTACCATGGACGACCGCGCCAGGCTCAGGTACCGGAACGACGACATCCGGCCGGAATGGGCCGCCCGGAGCGATGTCGAGGTAATCGCGCTCCAGTCCTGGGCCGAGTTCCGCATGCTTATCCGGAGCGTGGAGGCCGATTCGTCCATCGCGGTGCTCTCCCACAAGTGCGCTCCCTCCAACCGGGAAAAGGATGCCCGGTACTGGGTGGAAAATGTCCCCGAAGCGCTGGATGCTCCCGGGGAGTTCTTCCTGGACCGGACAAGCGGCGTTCTGTCCTATATCCCCCGTCCCGGCGAGGATATGGAGAATGCCGAAGTCGTCGCGCCGGTGCTCGATGAACTGGTCCGGTTCGAGGGGGATTCCGGGTCCGGTTCGCGGGTGTCCCGCATCAGCCTGCAGGGTATCGCCTTCGAACACTCCGACTGGACGCTCCCGGAGCACGGCTATGTGGATGTCCAGGCCGCCTATGACATCCCCGGAGTGATCCGCGGCGACTTTGCGGAGGATATCGTTCTGGAGGACTGCGCCATCCGCCATCACGGCAAGTACGGCGTCGAGTTCGCCCGGGGCTGCCGGGACATCCGGATTGTCGGGTGCGAGATCAGCGACATGGGCGCGGGCGGGGTCAAGATCGGTGAACCACGGGTGCGACGGGACGATCCGGACAAGACATTCGGGAACACCGTCTCCGATTGCCATATCCACCACATCGGCGAGGTCTATCCCGCCGCCTGCGGCATCATCATCTTTCAGAGCGGGAAGAACCGCATCGCTCACAACCACATTCACGACACCTACTATACCGGCATCTCCAACGGCTGGACCTGGGGGTACGGCCCCACCAACGCCGGGGAGAACGTCATCGAATACAATCATGTCCACCACATCGGGCGCGGCATGCTCTCCGACATGGGCGGGAACTACAACCTCGGGGTGCAGCCGGGGACGGTCATCCGCAATAATCTCTTCCATGACATCACCTCCCACGGCTACGGCGGCTGGGGAATCTACACCGACGAGGGCTCCAGCCATATCCTCATCGAGAACAACCTTGTCTACCGCACCAAGTCCGGTGGGTTCCACCAGCATTACGGGCGCATGAACACCGTACGGAACAACATCTTCGCCTATTCCCTCATCGGGCAGGTCATCCGCACCCGCATGGAGCCGCACCTGAGCTTCACTTTCGAGCGTAACATCGTATACTGGATCGAAGGCCCCCTCCTCGGGAGCAACTGGTCCGACGACCGTTACCGTCTCGACTCCAATCTCTACTGGAATCCCGGCCTTCCGGCGGACTCGGTCCGTTTCGCCTCCTGGACGTTTTCGGACTGGCGGGCCCGCGGTCAGGACATCCATTCCCGCATCGCCGACCCTCGTTTCGTGAACCCGGAAAAGGGGGATTTCACCCTCCGCCCCGGCTCTCCGGCCTTCGCGATGGGGTTCAAGCCGATTGACCTGCGGGACGTGGGGCCGAGAAAGCGGAAATAGAAAAGATGTTTCTCGCAGAGACGCGGAGATGATACAGAGAGAGGAAAAGAGAGAAAAGATGGGAAGAATGGAGAAGAACTGCCGGAGAATGGATGGGCTTCGCGGTGCGGTCCTGTTTATGGTGACCATACTGTCTGGTGTGACCGGGGCATTTGCCGATGTGCGTCTGCCCTCGGTGATCGGGTCCCGCATGGTGCTCCAACGGGAAATCCCGGTTCCGGTGTGGGGCTGGGCCGCTCCCGGAGAGAAGGTGACCGTCACGTTCGGCGCACAGACCGTCACCGCCACGGCGGGCGCGGACAGTGCCTGGAAGGTCACGCTCGCGCCAATGTCCGCCGGAGGCCCGTTCGCGATGGTGGTCCGGGGGAAGAACACCCTCCGGCTCGACGATATTCTCGTCGGCGAGGTCTGGGTGTGCTCCGGGCAGTCCAACATGGAAATGCGGCTCTGCCATGTGAAGGATGCCGCCAATGAGGTCGCCGGGGCGCTCGACCGCTCCATGCGTCTCTTTCAGATCACCAACGAGGTCGCCGCCGAGCCCCAGAAGGACTGCGAGGGACGCTGGGAAGCCTGCCGTCCGAGCACGGCCTATCTCTTTTCCGCCGCGGCCTACTTCTTCGGACGGGAACTGCGTCGTGAGCTGGATGTCCCGGTGGGACTCATCCACGCTTCCTGGGGCGGCACCACCGCCGAGGCCTGGACCCGTCCCGAAGCGCTCCGGGCCCATCCGGAGCTCCGTCCCATCCTGGACCACTGGGCCCCCGCCATCAGAGCGAAGACCCCCGAGATGTTGGCCTGGCACCGTCGCGTCCGCGAATGGGAAGAGGATGTCCACCATGTCCTCTATGCCGGGAAGCCCATCCTGCCGTTTCCCGACGGTCAGCCGGTTGAGCCGGTGAAGGTCTCCTTCGCCCCCTCCGAGCCGGGCTGGTCCTGGAACGCCATGATCGCGCCGCTGGTTCCCTTCGCCATCCGGGGGGCGATCTGGTATCAGGGCGAGTCCAATGCCGGGCGCGCCGAGCAGTACCGCACCCTGTTCCCGGCCATGATCGCCGACTGGCGAACGGCCTGGGGGCAGGGCGACTTCCCCTTCCTCTTCGTCCAGCTCGCCAACTTCGGTAAACGGCACGACCAGCCCGTGGAATGCGCCTGGGCCGAACTCCGCGAAGCCCAGACCATGACCCTTTCCCTCCCCAACACCGCCATGGCCTGCGCCATTGACATCGGCGAGGGCGCGGACATCCATCCCCGGAACAAGCAGGACGTGGGCCGCCGTCTGGCCCTCGGGGCGCTCCGGACGGTCTATGGCCGCGACATCGTCCACTCCGGGCCGGTATACGCCTCCATGGAGGCGGCCGGCGGCAGAATCCGGCTGAAGTTCACCAGCAACGGCGGCGGTCTTGCCGCGAAGGACGGCAAGTCCCTGACAGGATTCTCCATTGCGGGCGCGAACCGTAATTTCGTGTGGGCCAAAGCGGAACTCAAAGGAACTGAGGTCGTGGTCTGGAGCGACGCCGTTCCCGCGCCGGTCGCGGTACGCTATGCCTGGGACGACGACCCCGATTGCACTCTCATGAACCGGGAGGGCCTGCCCGCCGTGCCCTTCCGCACTGACGATTGGCCGATGGTCACCGCCGGCGCGCGCTGACCGTGCGGTACCCCTTGAGTTTCGGAGGAGAAAGGGGTATCTTGCATCAGATTCGAAAAAACGGGAAAGCCTGTCTGAATTGGGATGCGCGCGATAAAGGCATGATGAAATACTGATGAAAAGGCCTTGTCTTTCGTCATCTTTTTATCCCATGCATCCCGGGGTCCCCAACCGAATCGGTACGATTCGATTGGGGTGGTCCCGCGCATCCCAATTCAGACCGTATTCCATCCTGAACCAACCCTGCGCGAGACTTCTCAATGCTGTCTTTTCTTCTCCAGACCGTGCTCATCTCCCTTTCCGGGGTGATGTCGCCCGGGCCCATCACCGCGGTCACCATCGGGCATGGCGGACGGTCGCCCCATGCCGGGGTGATGGTCGCGGTCGGGCACGGTTTGGTGGAATTCCCCCTCATGGCCGCTATCTTTTTCGGCGCGGGACGGGTGCTCGCCCTGGACCCAGTCAAAATGGCGGTGTTCGCCCTCGGCGGGGCCTTCCTCTTCTGGATGGGTCTCGGCATGCTCCGGAGCATCCGGACCGCCCGCTACGAGGCTTCCGCCTCCGCCGGGACGCCCCTCGCCACCGGCGTCCTGCTCAGCCTCTGGAATCCCTACTTCCTCGTCTGGTGGGCCACAGTCGGGGCCACGCTCATTGCCGGCGCGGTGGGCTACGGCCTCGCGGGGTTTCTCCTCTTCGCCCTCGTTCACTGGTGCTGCGACCTCGTCTGGCTCTATTTCCTCTCCGCGGCCTCACACCGGGGCGGCGCGGTCTTCGGCGCGATCTTCCAGAAGGTCGTGCTCGCGGTCTGCGGCGTCTTCCTCATCTTCTTCAGCGGCAAATTCCTCCTCGACGCCGTCCGGGTGTGGATGGGGTGAGGGGGTAATGTTTGCGCCATCCCTGTTGACAGCGGTAATAATCTGTCTGAATTATGATGCGTGTGATGCATATGATAAAAGCCGATGAAAGATCAGGAGGGGCAGTTCACCGGGAGTTCATTATGCTTCTCCGGGGCCTCAAGTCGAATCGGAACGATTCGATTGTGGTGGTCCACACAAATTCTTGTACAGCTATGGCGTGAAAACCCGCCGAAGTAATGATTCTTCAGCTCTCTTCAAATCCTGCCTTCAGTTATCCCCGAATCGCGCGTATCGTGCCTTTTTTCTCCAAGCATGTCATTTCTTCTTCCCGGCTGAGGGCGCGGGTTTTGCCGTGCCGAGCGCGCTCCCCATATGTTCGAGTACATCGGTGACGGTGCTATCGTCGAGCCCTAGACCGCGGATTTCGGCGATGAAGCGGTCGGCCGCCTCGGCCGCCATACGGCCGCGCTCCGCGTCAATTCGGGAAACATCCCCGGTGAGGTAGGTCCCCTGGCCTCGCCGGGTGGAGATGAACCCCTCGCGCTCAAGTTCGAGGTATACCCGGGCGATGGTGTTGGGATTGACCCCGGTTTCCCGGGCCAGGTCGCGCACCGAGGGGAGCAGGTCGCCTGGACGGTAGATGCCCCGGACGGCGCGGCGCTTGATCTCCTCCATAACCTGGAGGTAGATGGGACGGTTGGGGTCGAAATGTTCGGTCATGGCAGCCTCGGAACAGTGAATTCCGGACGATGTGTCCGGAGGCTCCTGTGGTACTGTAATAATAAGGTAGTACAGTCATATTGGGGTGTCAAGTGAAATCATAAATGAATTTTGAGGCTGATCGGAGCGTATACGTTTTGCATATAGATAAGTATTGATATATATTTATAGTGTTGACATAGAGGTGGTGCCGCGCGTATATTGAACAGGAAAAGGAACTGCTCCATGAATGCCGACCATACCCGGAACGAACTGGTTCTCATTGCGCTTCGGCGGATCACCCATGCCATCGATGTACACTCGAGAAACATCTTCCTCGCGCATAATCTGACCGGTCCCCAGCTGTTCCTGATGCGCGAAATCAGCAGACATGCGGGAATTTCGGCCGGTGAACTGGCATCCACGGTGGAAATATCCGTGCCCGCGGTAAACGATATTCTGGACCGGTTGGAAAAGCGTGAACTGGTTCGGCGGAGCGCGGAGGCGGAGGATCTGATTCATTCGCCGTTATCGGTGACCGAGGCGGGCCTGGAAATCATCCGGAAGTCTCCTCCGCTCCTTCAGGAACGGTTTTTTCGGGAATATGGGAAGCTGAACGAGTGGGAGCAATCGCTGATCCTGTCCACATTGCAGCGGGTGGCTGCCATGCTTGAGCTTGAGAACGAGCATCCGCCCGAACCGGAACCCGGACGCCCTCCCGTGGATACGCCTGCACCGGCCGGGCCGGGGTAACCCGGGTCTTGGCCCGGTTCATTCTTGTGACCTCTGGCTTCGGCGGATGCGGGGTTGTCATGACCCGGCCCGGGAGCGGCTGTGAGAAAGATTGTGACCGTCTGTGATGCGCGGTGGACCCCTGGTCGCCGGGGGGGTTATCAGACGCGGTGCGGGTATCGGAGGAACAGGTGATCGAGATGCTTTCAGAACACGCAAGGAGGGATTGATGCTCCGAAAGGCAAAGGATATCATTGGATACAGCGTGTATGGGGCAGAGGGAGAGATCGGGAAAGTCGACGATCTGTATTTTGATGAGGACTACTGGGTGATCCGATACCTTCGGGTTGATATGGACTCGTGGTTTTCCAGCCGTAAAGCGCTGCTATCCGTTGAGGCTCTTGGGGAAAAAGACTGGAATGCACGCCGGTTCGGGGTCTCTCTGACTCGGGATGCGCTCCGGAACAGCCCGGAAGTGGATTTCGGCCGTCCCGTTTCCCGAAAGAAGGAAGAGGAAATCAATACGTTCTTCCAGTGGCCGGTTTATTGGGATATCAACCGCTACCCTGAATATCCCGGGGTGAGCGAACCCGGCTATCCGGAGATTCGCAAACCGGGCTATTTCGGAGCGGCGCGCGGGTATTATTCCCCCTCGTCCGAGGAGCAGCACCGCCGGGAAGCTGGAACAGAGGCGGTAGGAGGGATTGGATTCAACATCCGGAGCGTCAAGGATACCATCGGCGGGCCCATCCAGGCCACTGACGGTGAGATCGGACATCTCGAAAATCTCATCATAGACGACGATACCTGGGCGATCCGGTATCTCTCGGTGGATACCCGTACTTTTCTTCCCGGGAAACATGTTCTGCTCCTGCCCCACATGATTCTCCGGGTGGATTGGGCTGAATCCAGGGTGTTCATCACCGTCCGGAAAGACGTGGTGAAACTCGGACCCGAGTATGACCCGTCCCGGATGCCCGACCGCGCCTTCGAGGACGAGGTATACGAGTATTACGTACAGCATAGTGTCTGAGTCTGGATGGCCGGAAGCGGGAATACGTCGTTTCCTGTGACAGGTGACGAGTGGTTTCGAATGTGGGCGGGTGAAAACGCATTTCCCGCCCGGTTGATTGTTCCGGTGGTTACACACGTGAAGCATCGAAAAAGCAGGAACAGGGATGTAGGGAAAAGACGAAGGAAAGGACCGGAGCCGGAGAGTAACCCCGGTATGCCCTGCTTTTTTATTCTCGGAGCCACTGTGTACCATCGGAGAAGCAAGGAGGAATATATGGCAAAAGTGGCGATAAACGGGTTGGGGAGAATCGGAAGAGCAGCGCTCAAGGTAATTCTTGAAACCCAGGAACTTGAGCTTGTGGCGATCAACGATCTGGTTCCGGTGGATAACCTCGCATACCTGCTGTCATTCGACACGGTGTACGGCCGGTATGAGCGGACGGTTCGTTCGGAGGACGATACCCTGATTATAGATGACAAGCCCTATAAGGTTTTTCACGAGAAGGATCCCGAGGCTCTACCCTGGGGAGATCTCCGGGTTGACATCGTTCTGGAATGCACCGGGAAGTTCACCCGGCGGGAAGACATGGAGCGTCACATCAGGGCCGGCGCGCGGAGCGTCATCCTCTCGGCACCGTCCAAAAGCGAGGAAGTCGAGACCATTGTGTACGGGGTGAATGATCGTTCCGATTCTTCGGTGAGGGTACTGTCCTGCGCGAGCTGCACCACGAACTGCATCACCCCGGTAATGGAGATCATGGATCGCCGGATAGGAGTGAAAAAGGCAATAATGACCACTATTCATGCCTATACTTCCTCCCAGTCCATTGTCGATGCTCCGGCCAAAAGCTTTCGGCGGGGAAGAGCAGGCGCACAGAACTTCGTTCCCACATCCACCGGTGCGGCCATCGCCACAACCCGGGCGCTCCCCCAACTTGCCGGCCGGTTCAACGGGGTGGCGGTACGCGGCCCGATTCCGGTGGGCTCCATCTCCGATATCATCATTCTGGCTTCCCGGTCTACCTCGGCGGAAGAGATCAACGCCATCTTCCGCGAAGAGGCGGAAAGCGAGCGGTACCGGGGTATCCTGGGGGCGAACGAAGCGCAGATCGTTTCTTCCGACATTATCAAGGATCCCCGGGCATCCATCGTGGACCTTACCATGACACAGGTGGTGGATGGAGATCTCGTAAAAGTTATGAGCTGGTACGATAATGAATGGGGATATTCAAATCAGATGGTCAGGGAGGCGGTGCGATTGGGAAACAACCTTCCGCCAAGGTGACGATTCCGGGTATGATGGATACGGTGACGAGTCATGGTGGATGGGTATGAATCACGGTCGTTTTCAGCGGCCAAACCGGGCGCCGTTCTCCCCGGCACGGGTGTACGGTATGGGTGGTGTGATATGAACCTTCAGTGAAAGGAGGCTCTGGGCGGCAAAAGGAAGATGTTCCGCGCTATTTTGTTTTTTTGCGGAACGACATGCCGTTCCCCGGAAGGCGGGAACCACTCCGCTCCACCTCAAGCACTGCCGCGAACTTTCGGCAATGGCGGGTCGTTGCTCCGCGAGGTGAAAGGGATGCTGCATCAGGTTTTCTGACGGCGCGGCATGAAACCGGTCAACCTGGAACGGGAAATCCGTTCGTTGGAGGAAATCGAGATGAGAGGAAAGAATTTTCTGAAGACACTGGCCGCCGTAACATTCGTGTCGTTCATTGCTTTAGCCTGCGGGCAGCAGGAAGAGACTCCGGCCCCGGGCATGGACGGAGCCGATACTACCATGACCGAGCCGATGCCGGATACCACCACCATCGCTCCTCCGGACACTGTGGGAAACATGTGATCAGTCGTATTCCTCGCCGACACCGCTGTACCCGTGCACCCGTCGTATGCGGCCGGGCAGGTTACATCATGACGCGTGTTTCCGGCCGCGTTCGGCGCGACCCGGAGCAGCGGGTGTCATAATCAACCATATGCGGCCGGAATTGTTTCCGGAACCGGTATGGGGAAAGGAAAAGGTATGCCGGAATTCGTGAATCCGTTCTCCGGAGTTGTTCCGGGGCGAAAAATCACTCTCCATGAACTGACCAGGGGGCTCAGGTTGAGCCTTTCGGCGGAAGAGGAGGCGGTTCACCTCTATGAGGCGCTCGCCGACGCCACCGACAACGCGCTTGCCGCGGCGGTGCTCCGGGATGTAGCCGACGAGGAGCGGGTGCATGTGGGAGAATTCCAAAAGCTCCTGAACATGCTCCTTTCCGACGAGCAGGACCTTCTCGACAAGGGCGCCCGGGAGGTGGAGGAAATTGCCGAAGCGGTGAAAACCGGTGCCGTGGGTTCCCCGGACGATACACCCAGCACCGTTGGAAGCATGCGATGAACAATGAACCAGAAAGGGGTGCCCATGAGCGGGAAGTACCTGAATCGAGGCGATGCTCCGTTCGAGCAGAACGTTTGGAGTGTGCTGGACCGCGCCGTGGTCGAGGCCGCCCGGGGAATTCTGTCCGGTCGTAAACTGCTGGACATCGAGGGTCCCTATGGTTTGGGGCTGCGGACGCTTCCCATGCAGGAACGGACGGTGCGTGAGAATCAGGCTGCCGGATCGAGCATCTCGGTAAGCGCTCCCTGGCCGCTCGCGTTTCTACATGCCGAATTCCGGATACCGGTTCGGGAAATCGCCTCCTTTGAAGACGGGAATGTTCCTTTCAATATCCGTCCCGCAATGGAAGCCGCCCGCGAGGTTGCCCGGATGGAAGACGGCCTCGTCTTCAATGGTGACGCCGACATGAAAGTTGACGGTCTTCTGAATGTCCCCGGCGGCAAGACGGTGGCGATCTCCGGCTGGGAATCCGTGGGGGGCGCTGCTGAAACCGTGATCGAGGCGGTAACGACACTTGACCGTGCCGGTTACCCCGGGCCGTACACGCTGGCGTTGGCCCCGGAACTGTATAACCGGCTCCTCCGGCGGTATCAGCAGGGGATGATGACCGAACTTCAGCACATCCAGGTCATGGTGACCGGCGGCATTTACAAGTCGGCGACCATCGGCTCCGGCGGCGTACTCCTGGCCGCGGGCTCCCAGTTCGCCTCGATCGTGCTCGGCCAGGACATTACGGCCGGGTTCATCGGGCCGGAGGGGAGCGGATATGTCTTTTCAGTCTCGGAGAGCCTGTTCCTCAAGATTAACGTCCCGGAAGCCATCTGTGTTCTCACCGCCTGACCGGGGCCCACGGGACGACCGGACACTGATTTCTGCGTGCAGGCGCGATTCCCCGTACAGGGTGTGCCGGCGTTCGGGGCGGGTGAACAGCGGACGGGCCGTATACCGGAAGAATTGGGGCGTCGGTGAACCGGTGAATTTGTCAATTCCCCTGCTCTGCTGATTGTGGCTTGGGATGGGAGGCTGGATCGGACAGACGGTCTCCCCTGCCGGATGCGGTTCCGTGGAATTCACACTATCCTCCCGCAATGCCGAACGGATTATGGTTTGGTTTGGGGAGGATATTTATATATCTTCATAGCACATGATATATCCGGACAGTCCGGATCTCCCGGGTAAAGGCAGGCGTCAGCCGGAGCGCGGAAACATCTGCCCGGCCGACTAACTAATACGGTGTGCCGCATTTTGCAGAAATCCGCGCTTTTCACCGATTCGGTGTATTCCCGGGGATGGTTGTAACCTCCGGTGTCTGGTGCGTATTCCCTTTTCCGGTTTTCTCCCTCGGGAGACAATCACCGGCACGACGCATTCACATTCCTTCTGGTTGGATCATGAAACATGCGGTGGAAAGGATTCTGCGCCTTGTGGTGCTTTCCATTCTGGGTATCCTGGGGCTTGCGTTGGTCCTGGTGTTCCTGGCGGGGGTGCTGGTTTCCATTCCTCCGGGCGAGAGCTATGTCAGGGGAATCCTGCAGCGGCAGCTCCAGCAGTTCCTCGGCCAGCAAGTGCGCATCGGAGAATTCGAAACAAACCTGCTCACCCGGGCTCAGGTCGGTTCAGTACGCATATATCAGGAAAAGCCGGATGGTGATATACTGCCGCTCCTGAACCTGGGGCACGCTACGGTAAACTACAGTCTGCTCCCGCTTCTGAGAGGGAAGTTCGTGGTTCAGTCCGTCCGGGTCGACAGTCTGCTGCTCAACGTGGTAGTCGACTCCTCCGGAAGCTCAAATCTGCCGGAATTGGGCGGCGAGCCGGAGGAGGAGGCCGCCCCCGGGCCGGTGCAGTTCGTGCTGAACCGGGTTTCCATCGAGGATTCATACCTGCACTACGGCGACCGGACCGTTCCTTTGGATACCGCGATTCGGGAATTGCAGGGGCAGGTGGTCAACCGGGGCCGTGAAGGGTATGACTTCGAAGTACAGGCGGATTCAATCCGGTTCGCGTACAAGGATGGTCTGCTCACCGGGACGTTCCTGGAGGGAGACGGCAACTGGAATTCGGGACGGCTGCTGGTGGGAGACCTGCTGCTCCGTCTCCCCGAGGCGACTCTGGTCGGCGACAGCCTGCTCTACCACTCCGGCCCGGACTCCCTGCTGGCAGGAGATTTCCGGCTCACCGGTCAGTCGGAGAACATTGTGGAATTTCTCCGGGCCGCTTTTTCCACGGGAATCCCGAGAATGTCCGGCGAGGTCGATCTCCGGGTCGAATTGGCGGGGAATCCGGGGAATATTCGGGTCGGGTACACCCTGACCTCGCCCGGACTCCGGGTGGCCGACGTTCTCCTGAACGAAGCCTATCTGAATGGAGCGTGGCGCGATGCCTCGGTCGTGGTGGACAGCCTGGCGGTCCGGACTTTCGGCGGGTCCGTTTGGGGTCGGGGAACGCTCCGGACCGGGGATTTGACCGCAGAAAATGCCTATGCACGATTTCAGGGGCTGAACGCATCCCGGGTGGCGGAATTCCTGGGAGACCCGGAAGCGCTGTACCGCGGTTCCATCAGCGGATGGACCAAGGTGGAAGGCCCCGTGGATGATCTCGACCGTCTCCTCGCCACGGTTGCGCTGGAGGTGGATGACCCGGCCTGGCGCTCCCGGAGCATTCCGGATGTCGTCGGGTTCGCCACGCTCGAAAGGGGAGTGGCCGATGCCCGGATCGTGAGCGGCGAGTCCGAAGTGCTCGCCCGCGTCAATGTAACGGGCCGGAGGCTCGGTGGCACCTTCTCGGCGGAGGTGGCGGAACTCGCCGATTATACTCCACTTTTGGGAATCCCGGACTTTTCCGGGACCGTATTCGCCCAGGGAACGGTGAACGGGACATTTTCCTCACCGGATATCTGGGCAGAGGTGAACGGAAGGTCAATTCAGTATTCCGGATTTCCGGTGGAAGAGCTGACCGGCGGCGTGGCATACCGCAACCAGACTGTCATCCTCTCCGATCTCCAGGCTTCCGGCAGCCTTGATTCCCTTTCGGCGCTCCGTCCGCCGCTCCATGTGGACAGCCTGTTCGGGAGTCTCCAGTACACCGCCCGGGCGGACGGTCCTCTCGATAATATCCGCGGCGAGTTGCGGGCGGACATGGATGACCTCGCCTATCAGGGAATCCGGTTCAGAGAAGGTTCGCTGCATGCCCTGGTTCGCGGGGACACCGTCCGCGTCGAACAGGTCACCCTGGAAAACGATTCCCTGAGGATAGCGGCCGGGGGCGTGCTGGACTACACGGACCTGGCCGGTTCGGTGAACCTCGATCTCCTGCGGAAAGCGGATGGCGAAGGACCATCCGCGAGTGGGACGTTCGCCGCTGATTTCGACCTGGGTCAGGAAGCTGGCGCGGTTACCGCATCCGTGCGGGGAGAAAGCGTTGAACTGCGGCTGTTGCGCTCATTGCTCCCCGCGTTTCCCGAGGTACAGGGAACGCTGTTTTTTACGGGAGACCTTTCCGGGACCCTGGAGAATCCTTCGGCCGATATGCGGTTTTCCCTCCTTCGACCGAGCTGGCGGTCGGCCTATCTGGACTCTATCGGCGGAAATGCCGCTCTCGACGCCGGAGTGGTCACGGTGGATTCGTTGCGGCTGTACCGGGATGAGTTTTACTCGGTGGCGGGCGCGCGTCTCGAATTGATCGATACGCCGGGATTCTATACGGTGACCGGAGCAAGCTCTTTCCGGGCCTCCGCGCGCGGAGACAGCCTTCGGCTTGTCTGGTTCGAGGACATGGTTCCCAGTGTCGAATCTTTGACCGGGCTCGTTTCATACGATGTTTCCATCGGTGGTACCCTGGGTGACCCTGATCCCGGGGGAGATATAGTCGTCAGTAACTTTTCCATGAATCCGGGCGGCGGGTCTCCACCCATTCGTGATGTCCGGCTG
>JAWLHT010000091.1:0-16866 GCA_041690195.1 Candidatus Latescibacterota bacterium | reverse complement strand
GAAGGGGCGGTTGTCCAGATCGAAGTAGACCTGGTTGTCCAGCGGGTAGTCCGGGAGATAGCCGAACTGCTCGTTTTCATGGGAATAGGGCTTGAGCACGATGGGCGTGGCGACCCCGGTTTCAGCCGGAGCGGCTCCCCGGCGCAGGACAATCGTGGACCAGGTGGAGAATTTTGAGCCGTCCCGTGATGTGGCGCGCAGACGGCAGCTCCACTCCGCGCCTTCGGCGGGAAGTTGCCAGTTCAGGGAAACCGTCCCGGATTCTCCCGGCTCCAGCGTGACCTCGGGAACACTAAGCGTTGCGGACCATGCGGCGTTGCGGTCGAATTCGAGGGAGAACTGCACCCATTCCGGACGGGTCCCGTTGTTGTGAACGGTGAAGGGAATGGCCCCGGAGGACTCCGCGCCCGCATACACCACGCGATGATAGGGGGTCAGGAGCCAGCGGTGCTCATGGAAGGGGAACCAGGAGGAACGGTCTGGGGTCCAGAGCGAGAGGCCGTCCCAGGAGCGGAGGCTCCAGCGGGTGAGCCCGTCGATGGAGAACTCGCCCTGCGCCTTGGGAAGATGGAGCCGCCAGGGGAGATTGTCACGCGCTGTCCCGACCGGGACTTCGCCCTTCGCCGTGCCGTCCGCCGCAACCGTCAGGGTGGCGATGACCCGGTCCGCCGCATCGTATACCCGGAGGCCACCGACACCTTCCGCCAGGTCCTTCGCCTCGATGGCGACCGGCTTGTTGCCCGGCTCCGGGGCGAAGCAGATGTCGGTTGCACGTTCCGGGCTGCGGAGCACGATGGGTTCCTGGTGACGCTCGTCCTTGTGACCCCGGGATGTTTCGATCAGCCAGCGCTGGCAGTTGGTCCGGAAGCCCCAGGACATGCCGGTTCCGTACCGGTCCTCTGTCACCGTGATATTGAGGCCGTAGACGCCCGGACGGGTGACTTTGGTCCGCAGGCGGACCGATTGCAGCGGCCCCGGCCCGCTCTTCTCCGGACGGCCGTCGTCGGCGATCCACTGCTCGTCGAGTACCTTGCGGTCCGGCCCGAACAGGATGGCCCGGAGGTGGGTCTGGCGGTTGTCTGCATTGCGGTCCTGCTTATAAACCTCCACCCACAGTTCGCCGGGTTCGGCGAGGAAGTACGCTCCACCGCAGCCGCCCAGCATAAGCGGCGCGTCTCCCGGCTTCCGTTCCGCGCCCCGCGCCGAAGCCGCGGCCAGCGTCCCAGCAATCAGCGTTCCGGCGAACCCGCGCCGTCCGGTGATGCCCGCCTTTTCGATTTGCTCTCCGATTCCATGCAGCCAGTCGCCATACTCCCGATCCATGTATTCCATCTCCGTGTGTGATTCCGGGTGTCCGCCCCGGAGGATTCCTCCGGGACGGGTGAGATGCTATGAGTATATCCCCCGGAACGGCCGGTCACAAGCGGTTTTTCCATTTTTCGCGAGCATTCGGAGCGAGAGGGGAACGAGGGGCATAGTCGTAAACATAAGGGATTAGTGGTGAACGGGTGTCTTTGAAAATCTAACTCACCCCTCGTTTCCCTTCTGTCACCCCAACCCTGGAATCCAGGGTTGGGGACCCCGACTCTCGGGGATAGAGGGGATGACTCGTTATCGGCCATCTCAGTGCTTCCTATGGCTCAATTCCCCTCTCTCTGGAGAGAGGGGGCCAGGGGGTGAGTTACCGGCCAAAGTCTCCATTGACTACCTTTGGTACTCATGCGTGCCCGTTGTGTTCTCTTATCTTTACGACTATGGGAACGGGCGGTGAGTTATATTTTCCGGCCAAAGTCTCCACCGATTCTCTTTATGTGCTCATGTGTGCCAAAAGCTGTCATTGTGTTAGCGCCCATGCTTCTGAAAAGCCCGAGCGGAGCGTTTACCCATGGAAATCTGCGAAGTACTAAAAAAGAGACCGGCCGGAGCCGGGAAACTCTAAATAAAGGCTTGACATTCCGGCCCTTTTCTGGGCATAATACGATACCCCCCTAACATCCACTAATCCATGTACTTGCTGTCTACGATTTCGCGCAAGCTGGGTATCCACGCCCCTTTGTCGCGTTTCGGGCAGAACAATGCTCTGAACACTCAACAACGGGATACGGGCTACAATAATGAACATGAGAACACCAGGCGCTGACAGGACTCTTAGTGAACTTCTGAGGAAAGCGGAAACCTTGCTCGCCCAAGGTGAAGCTGCGCTCGCGGACGATCAGAATATGGCGGCTCTCCGGAAACTGGTACGTGAAATGATTGCCTGCCGGATGGATGCGGGAGCCTTAAGTGAATCCTCAGGGCCGCCCCGTTTCGATCCGGAGCGCCCGCCAATACCGTATGCGGATATTTTTCAACATGCTCCGACCGGGTATCTGGTCCTGGATTCCGGCGGGGTCATCGAGGATGTCAATACGGCCGGCGCGGCGTGTTTCGATCTGCCCCGGGAGACACTCATCCGGAAAAAGTTCCTTTCCCTTATTCTTCCCGCCGATGCATACTCAGTCGAAACGTTACTGAGAGAGACCGTTGCCACGGGAGAACGCGGAAGATGTCATGCGCGGCTCGTTCGGGGAGATGGATCAACGTTTCGGGGAAAGCTGGAGAGCGCCGTTATCGGAGCGGAAAAGAACGATGAACGGCCGGGACGCATTCTGTGCGGCCTGTGGGAAACCACCGGAACGGAGCATCAAGGTGACATCCCGTTCTGTCATGGGGAACATTCCGTACGAAGCGACGAATGGTACCGTCTTGCACATGAACATGCCCCGCTCATGATGCATTTCATGGACCGGGAGGGGAGATTCGCGGAGGTTAACCAAAAATGGCTGGATAGCATGGGCTATGCCCGCGAGGAGATGCTTGGCCGTCCCGCCGCCGAGTTCATGACTTCGGAGTCGGCGGAGCGCATGCTAACCGAGGTGCTTCCCCGGTTCCGGGCGGAAGAGCGCGTTGCGGATGTTGAGTACAGGTATATCCGCAGGGGCGGCGCTCCGATGGATGTTCTCCTGGACTGCATCAGGACAACCGGTCCCGCCGGAAACCCCATCGTCCTTTCCATCGTTCGCGACATAACCGAACAAAAGAGGGCGGTGGGATCGGTCTTCCATTCCGATCGCCGCTTCCGCGACATGCTGGAGAATGTCCGGCTCATTGCCATCATGCTCGATACCGAAGGACGGGTCACCTTCTGCAATGATTTTACTCTGGAAGTAACCGGCTGGAAAAGGGAGGAAGTGCAGGGCAGAGACTGGTTTTCCATGTTCCTGCCAGACACGGTTCGGGATGAAGTCCGCGGAATATTTCGTACCATGGTCCTCGGCGGACATTTCCCCGCGCATTACGAAAACCCCATTATCACGCGAAGCGGCGAAAAACTTTCCATTTCATGGAGCAACACCGTCCTTCGGGACGAACGGGGTACGATTGTCGGCATAACCAGCATTGGAGAGGATATTACGGAACGCACCCGTGCGGTGGAGGGGTTTCGGTGGGAGCTGGAAGTCAACCGGTCCATCGCCGAACTTTCGGATGCGCTTCTGTCGGCCTCCATGCCCATTGACCGGATTGCCGATATCGTGCTTGAACAGTCCAGGAAAATCACCGGCAGCGAACACGGATTCGTGTCCGTGATCGACCCCCTGACCCATGATAATCTTTCCTGCACGCTTACTTCGATGATGGAGACGTGCCGTCTCACCCCGGAAAACCGCACCATCCGCTTTCCGGTGAATCCGGATGGCTCCTATCCCGGCTTATGGGGGCACAGCCTGAATACCCGTCAGGGTCTTTTCGACAACGACCCGCAGTCTCACCCCGTATGGAAAGGCACCCCGGACGGTCATGTACCCATCCGGAACTTTCTCGCCGTTCCCGCCATGATGGGAGATGAGCTGCTGGGGCTGGTCGCTCTGTGCAACTCTCCCGGCGGATACACGGAACGGGAACTCGCTGCGGTTCAGAGGTTTGCCGGTCTCTACTCGCTGGCCATACACCGTCGACGGGCGGAGGACGCCCTCATCCAGGCGGAAACGGAAAAAGCGGCCATCCTGAACGGTCTCCGGGATGTAATCCTAAAGTATGTGGACTCCGAAATGCGCATTATCTGGACCAACGCCGCCATGCGTGACTCTTTCGGGAAAGGGAGCGAAAGCCTGCGGGGGGTTCCCTGTTATGAGCTGGTCCACGGCCGCTCGGAACCGTGCCCGGACTGTACCGCCATAAAGTCGGTTCAGACCGGGGAATTCCAGGAAGGCGAAGTGTCCACTCCGGACGGCAGGATCTGGATGACCCGGAGCAATCCCATCAGGAACGCGGCTGGCGCTGTGGCCGGGGTTGTCCACATGGCCATGAATATAACCGACCGCATCCGCGCCGAGGAGGAAGTCCGGCACAATGAAACCCGTCTGCAGAGCATGGTGCGCATTCTTCAATACAGATCCGATTCCGTCCGGGAATTCCTCGATCATGCGCTCAGCGAGGCAATATCCATCACCGGAAGCCGGATCGGATATATCTACCACTACAGCGAAGAACGCCGTGAATTTGTATTGAACACCTGGTCCGCGGAAGTGATGCGCGAGTGTGCTGTCGCCGAAACGCAGACGGTCTATCGGCTCGATAGCACCGGAATCTGGGGAGAGGCGGTTCGTCAGAGGCGGCCAATAATTGTAAACGATTTTCAGGCCCCCCACGAACTCAAGCGGGGATATCCGGAAGGCCATGTGCCCCTCACACGATTCCTGACCGTACCGGTGTTCAACGGAGATGAAATCGTTGCCGTGGTAGGGGTCGCCAACAAGGAATCGGATTACGGCCAGACCGATGTCCTGCATCTCACCATCCTCATGGAATCGGTTTGGCGCGTGCTGGAGCGCAAGCGCGCCGAAGTGGCTCTCCGGGAGAGCGAGGAGAGATTCCGCATGCTGTTCAACAGCGGCAACGATGCAGTTTTCGTTCATCCGATCGCCGAGGACGGGATCCCGGGCAGGTTCATCGAGGTGAACGAGATCGCCTGCCGCAAGCTCGGCTACACCCGGGAGGAACTGCTCCGGATGACACCGGCCGATGTGGATGCTCCGGATATGATGGAACAGGCATACGAAGCGACCAGAAGCCTGATGAAAAACCGCTATGTTCTATTCGAAATGCAGCATGTGACCAAAAGCAATCACCGGATTCCGGTGGAAATCAATTCGCATGTGTTCGAGTTCCGCGGCGTGCAGACCATTCTCTCTATTGTACGGGACATTAGCGTGCGAAAGGACCTGCAGAACAAAATTGACCGTCTGCGTCGTGAGAGCGAGGCGTTCATGCGTCACGAGTTCAAGAATCTGCTCATCCCCATGAAGGGGTACGCCGAACTGCTGCTCTTCGTGGAAGGGGAGTCTTTGAACGATAAACAGCGTGAATATCTGGAAATCATCCAGGAGAGCAGCGACCGGGCGGTGCGGGTGGTTGATGATCTGAAGAAGCTACAGGACATTGAGTCGGGAACATACGCCCTGTCCTGCCTGCCGGTTTCTTTGCGGACGATTATTATAAACACCATCCGGGATGTGCTCCCGACAGCGGAATCAGGGGGTGTAATAGTGCGCTTTGATCCCTGCCCGGGAGATCTCACTGTTACGGCGGATCCGACCCTGGCGCCGGGTGTGTTTTCCAATCTCATCATGAACGCGGTTGAACATGTCTCGGACCATCCCGACCCGGAGCAACGGGTTGTAACTGTGCATGCCTTCGAGGATACGGACAAAGTCGTGGTGCGGATCAACAACCGTGGCGCCCCGGTTCCTCCCGAGCGGCTGGCGACCTTCTTTGACAAATTCAATTCCGACCGTCGGCGCAAAAAGAATGGTACCGGTCTGGGGACAACCTACGCCTATCTTATCACCAGAGCACATGGCGGTGATGTCTTCGTGACTTCCGATGAACGGGAAGGGACCACGGTAACCGTCGTGTTTCCCGCGATGTGAAAGCCCATTTTCGCTTTTCACCGGAAAACGCCGCCAAGACGCCCGATATCCCTCATTCCCGGGAACGGAGAGGGCAGGCGCTGTAGGCCCATTTTTCAGCAGGGTTTTCCGGGCAAAAAAAAGCGCCCTCCTGGAGGGCGCTTTTTGTCGCGGTATAACCACGGACTACACGGTCATGATTTCCTTTTCCTTCACCGCGATGACACGGTCGACTTCCTTGATCCGGTCATCCGTAAGGTCCTGCGCTTCCTTTTCCCCTCGGCGCAGATCGTCCTCGGTGATCGTTCCGGCTTTCTGGGACGCTTTCATCTTCTCGATGGTGTCGCGACGGACATTCCGGATTGCGATTCGGGTTTCCTCCCCGAGCTTCTTGACCACCTTGAGGAGGTCTTTCCGGCGGTCCTCCGTGAGGGCGGGAATCGGGAGGCGGATGGTTTTCCCATCGTTATTGGGGGTGAGCCCCAGGTCACTGGCGCGGATGGCCTTCTCGACCGGGCCGAGCATGTTGGCCTGATACGGCTGCACCATGATGGTCTTGGCATCGGGTACGGATACGGTGGCAACCTGCTTGAGCGGGGTGGGAGACCCGTAATAATCCACCTTGATCCCGTCGAGAAGCGCGGTGGAAGCCCGGCCGGTGCGGATGGAAGCCAGCTCGTGAGACAGGTGCTCGATAGCCTTGTTCATGTGATCGAGAGTGGTTTTCTGCAGCTCATTATCCATGCTCGTCCTCCTTTACAATCGTACCCTCATGCTCTCCGTTCACCACTCTCAGGAGCGTGCCCTCCCGGGTGAGATTGAATACCACGATAGGAATACGGTTTTCCCTGCACATGGCGATGGAGGTGGCGTCCATGACCCGCAATCCACGCCGAAGTACTTCGTCAAAGGTAATGGTATCGAATTTCCTGAAATCAGGATTTACTACCGGGTCGCCTTCATAGACGCCATCCACTTTGGTTCCCTTCAGGATCACATCCGCACCAACCTGGACCGCCCGCAGCGAAGCCGCCGTGTCGGTGGAAAAGAAGGGATTCCCCGTTCCCCCGGAAAAGATCACTACCCGTCCCTTTTCCAGGTGTTTGACCGCCCGGGCCCGGATAAACGGCTCGGCCGCTTCCGCGACAGGAACGGCCGACATGTGCCGCGCCTCCACTCCCCGCCGCCGGAAGGCATCGAGCAGCGCCAGACCGTTGATGATGGTGGCCAGCATTCCCATCTGGTCGGCACTGACCCGGTCCATGCCGTTCGCGGAGGCCTTGAGCCCACGAAAGATGTTTCCGCCGCCGACCACAATGGCGACCTGTACTCCCGAGGCGACGACTTCCGCAATCTGGGAGCAGAACGTGTCGATGGATTCCGGATCGAGCCCATATCCGCGCTTGCCCGCCAGCGCCTCGCCGGAAAGTTTCAGGAGAATCCGCCGGTAAACCGCCATTCGCACCTATCCTCTATGAAGAAGCCACCGGCGCACGGCAACCCCCGCCGGTCCCCGCATCAGCTCCCGGGGGAGCGTCTTGCAAAGGGGCGGCCGGTTTGCTGCCCGCCGGTGGCTGTTGGAGACCTCTACGCGCCGATCTGGAACCGGCAGAACCGGTTGATGATGATGTTTTCGCCGATCGAAGAGATCAGTTCGTTCAGAATATCCTGAATTGTCGCTTTTTTGGCTTCGTCACGAACATAGATCTGGTTGAGGAGCGTGTTCTCCTGAAGGAACTTCTTCACCCGCCCCTCAACGATCTTGTCAACGAATTCAGGCTTTTTGCCCTCATTCAGCGCCTGGCACCGGTAAATTTCCTTTTCCGCTTCCAGCGCCTTGGGATCCATGTCCTCTTCGGAGACGGCCATCGGACTGGCGGCGGCGATGTGCATCGCCACGTTTCGGGCGAATTCTTGGAATTTCTCGTTCCGGGCCACGAAATCGGTTTCGCAGTTCACTTCGACCATCGCGGCGAGCTTGGAGCCGGGGTGGACGTATACGGCGATATAGCCCTGGTTGGTGGCGCGCCCGGCACGTTTCTGGGCTGCGGCAATACCTTTCTCCCGAAGGAGGGTAGCCGCGCGCTCGAAATCCCCGCCGGATTCCGCAAGCGCCTTCTTGCAATCCATCATGCCTGCTCCGGTGCGCTGACGAAGCTCCATGACGTCTTTTGCGGAGATGTCCATTATCGGTGTCCTTTCTCTTCCTGGTATCGGCGAAACCGGATTCCGGGTCCGGGATCCGGTTTCACCACGCTCATGCATTCTCTATGATGACACGGGGGATGCATGTCCACCCGCGGATACTGCTATGCTCAGCCTGATTACGGCCGACGGCCTCCGCCACCACCACCGGGACGTCCACCACCGCCGGGACGGCCTCCGCCACCGGGACGTCCGCCGCCACCGGGACGGCCGCCGGAACGATCTCCACCGGGCGTCGCATCGCCACCGGTGCGTCCACGGCGACGGTTGCGTTCGGCGCGTTCCGCGCTGTCCTTATCGTCGAAGCCGCGACTCCTATCCTCGCCCTCCACTTCGCCCGCTTCCTTCTCGGAAAGCGCGCCCTGGTCTACCCGCATCTGGACGCCTTCGATCATGGCGTCGGTAATGGCATGGAGGATCAGCTTGATGGAGCGGATCGCGTCATCATTGCCCGGAATGGGATAATTGATGGGATCAGGGTCGCAGTTGGTGTCGAGGACGGCGCAAATGGGAATGCCGAGGCGTTCCGCTTCCGCTACCGCGATCTTTTCCTTCTTGGTGTCCACCACAACGAGAAGGCCAGGAAGACGGCCCATCTTGCGGATGCCCTCAAGAACATCGGTGAGCCGCTGGCGCTGACGCTCCAGGTCAAGCGTTTCCTTCTTGGTCAGATGCTCGTACGTGCCATCGGTCGACATCTTGTCCAGATGGTCCAGCCGCTTTACACTCTGACGAATGGTGCGGAAGTTGGTGAGCATCCCACCAAGCCAGCGGTTTACCACGAAGTACTGACCGCTGCGCTCTGCTTCTTCCTTGACGATGGTGGAGGCCTGTGGCTTGGTTCCCACAAAGAGGATGGACTCGCCCCGGGCGGTTACCTCGCGTACCGCATTGGCGGCCTTCTGCATGGAAGAGAGCGTTTTCTGCAAGTCGATGATATAGATGCCGTTGCGTTCGGTGAAGATGAACTTCTTCATCTTCGGGTTCCAGCGCCTGGTCTGGTGCCCAAAATGAACGCCGGCTTCCAGGAGGTCTTTTACGGTTACTTCAGTCACTATACTTCCCTCACGAATGCTGGTGTTATGCCTCCGCTCCGATCATCCAGCCGGGGGACCGTCAAAACGGCACCTCCCCGAATGTCACGGAGCGTGTGTACTCGACCGAACGGAAAAATGCACGCCCGTGATTTCCACGGGCTTCCAGTGCACAGCAATCGCATTCCCCGTCCGGCAAACAGATCAAATATCGCGAATATCGCGGCGCTGAAAACGCCGTGAGGATTACCGCTTGGAGAACTGGTACGCCCGACGGGCTCCCGCCAGACCGTACTTTTTGCGCTCTTTGACCCGGGGGTCGCGCGTCACCAGACCGGCCCGCTTCAGAATCGGCCGCAGATCGGGATTCATCAGCATGAGCGCGCGGGTGATGCCGTGGCGCAGCGCGCCGGCCTGACCGCTCAACCCGCCGCCGTTCACATTGGCGACCACGTCGATCTTGCCAAGCGTATCGGTAAGATCCATCGGCTGCTCGATGAGCAGAATGGAGGTCATACGGCAGAAATACTCCGGGGCATTGTGCCCATTGACCGTGATCTGGCCCGTTCCCGGCTTGATGCGTACCCGGGCGATGGCGTTCTTGCGCTTTCCTGTTGCTACATAGATGGGATCAGCCACACTCTTCCTCCTTTCCTCAAGAAATATAGACGCGCCGTATTCTCCTCGCCGACGAATAGCGTCGGGGGGAGTTCGACCCGGCACGGTTACACAGCCGCCGAACTACAGTTCGTACGACTCGGGCTTCTGCGCCTGGTGCTCATGCTCCGGACCCGCATAAACCCGCAGTTTGCGGTACATCTGACGCCCCAGGACGTTGTGCGGAAGCATTCCCTTGACCGCCTTCTCAATGATGCGCTCGGGGTGCTTCTCCATCATTTCCCGCCAGGTGACGTGCCGATTGTGACCGACATAGCCGGTGGAGATTTTGTAATAGGCCTTCTGCTCATCCTTGAATCCGGTGAGCTTGACCTTGTCCGCGTTGACGACGATAACATAATCGCCGGCATCAACGTTGGGCTGGTAGATCGGCTTCTTCTTGCCGCGAAGGATGGTTGCTACCTCGACGGCCAGCCTGCCCAGCACCTTGTCCGTCGCATCGATCACAAACCATTTGCGATCGACCTCGGCGGCCTTGGTAACAAAGGTTTTCATGGTGTCCTTACTCCTTTATGGGGACGATCTCCGATAATACAGAGATTCCTAATATACCATTCACCGGTCCCGGAATCAAGTATTTTTCTCAATCATTATCTTCTCAACCGTCCGCGTGGCATGGGGCGCCGTTCGAATGGGCGCGTCGCAGAACAACCCAATGGGAGCAGTGGTTGCCAAGGGGTCAGTCCCGTGGCATTCGCATCGCCTTTTTCCGATATCCGATATTCATGGCCAACCGGTACGGCAGGCCCCGGAAGCTGCGGAAGGACCGTCTGAGGATATTATTCCAGGAGTAGGTTTCTCGAAAGATACGGTAAAACCCTTTTTCCAGTTCTTCCGGATTCATCCGGAGGGGTTGGAATACGACTTCTCCGGTGTGGTACCTGGCCCAATCCCGGACGATGATCCGGCCTTCGCTCTCCAGCTTGTCGTAAAGCCGGGTGCCGGGGAACGGGGTCAATATGTGGAACTGGGCGGCGTCTATACCGATATCCATAATAAAATCCAGAGTTCTCCGAAACACGGAGAGATCGTCCTCGTCGAGACCGAAAATAAAGCTTCCCAGTACATTGATTCCCGCATCATGAATGCTCCGTACTGCTTCGCCGTATGAGCCGGGCCGGTTCCAGCGTTTATTGATTCCCGCCAGACTCTCTTCGGAAATCGTCTCGAACCCGATAAACGCATACTGACCTCCGCTTTTGGCGTAGAGACGCAGGAGTTCCTGGTCGCGGGCGAAGGTAATGGAGGTTTGGCTCCCCCACACCTTGCGGAGGGGGATAAGGGCGCGAAAGAGTTCTTTCGCATACTCCGGCTTCCCGCAGATATTGTCATCCACGAAAAAGAAGTCTCGTCCCCGGAATGTCCGGATCTCTTCGATGACCTCGTCCACGGGCCGGGTGCGGAACTCGCGGCCGAACACTCCGGTCACCGCGCAGTACTCGCAATCAAAGGGACAGCCACGGGTTGCCTGCACCGTATTGAAGCAGGAGACATACATTTCCCGGTGCAGGAGGTCGCGGCGGGGATGGGGCATTTTCCGCATGTAGCAATAGCTCCCGGCCTGATAGACGCGCCCCAGTTCCCCGCGTTCCAAATCATTGAGGAGAGATGGCCATATCTGCTCTGCTTCGCCGACCATGACAGCGTCAGCATGTTTCAGCGCCTCATCGGGAAGTGCGCTGGCGTGGACGCCGCCGATAACCACTGGGACGCCCCGACTCCGGAATCCATCGGCGATTTCATACGCGCTGGGAGCCTCCGCGGTAAACGCAGTGATCCCCACGAGGTCCGCCTTTTCCCGGAAGTCTATCGGCGCGACGCGTGCATCGTGAATCCGTACATTCCAGTGGGAAGGCGTGAGGGCTGCGAGGGCGGGGAGGCTCAACCTGACAAATCCGGTCTTGCCGTTGGTGACCTTGCCCCAGAAGCCACGGTCATTCCTTGGCAGAACAAGGAGAAGGTTTCGAGTGATGGCGGTGTCCTTTACATGGACCGGCAGGAAATAAATCAGGAGGAGGTAGGTAGCGGGATGCGCGGGAATCGCGGCCTGCCAGCCCTGAAAACGAAAAAAGGGGAGGGTGACGCCGGTCATTTTCCCGAACGGAGAAATTTTTTCTATGGTTTCAGATCCCGTTCCGGGACCGGCATGAGTAATATACCGTTTTGCAGAAGAAACACTAATGATATCTTGGGGAAATAGTTTCAGCCCGATACATCAAGGGCGGGGTGCACGGCTGACTTTTTCCGCATGGAGAAATCCGGAACGGCGATGGGGGAATTGAAAGTGGGATGCGCTTTGGGTGGAGGGTGGCGGGCGCCGCATTACGTTCCCGTCAGCCGTCGGACTGCCGCGGCGATATCCGCCGCTCCTGGAATGACCGCCTCTTCCAGTGCGGCGTTGTATGGCACCGGGGCTTCGACTCCCGCCACCCGGAGAATGGGGCCGCGGAGACAACCGAACGCCTCCTCCGCCACAATGGCGGCAATGTCCGATGCCACCGAGCCGCGTTTGACCGCTTCGCAGGCAACAACCAGCCGTCCTGTCTTCCGCACTGAGTCCAGAATCGCCTCACGGTCCAGCGGCACAAGTGTCCGGAGGTCGATGACATCGCAGGAAATGCCTTCCGCGGAGAGGGCGTTCGCCGCCTCCAGGCTCAGCCTGGCCATGCGCGACCAGCTCACGATGGTGCAGTCGGCGCCTTCGGCAAGCCGGGCCGCCTTTCCGAAGGGTATGCAGCCGCCGTCTTCAGGAACCTCGCCCTCCATGCCGTACAGGAGCTTATGCTCGATGAAAATAACCGGTGAATCGTCACGGATGGCGGTCATGAGCAGCCCCCGCGCATCGGCGGGTGTGGATGGCATGACCACCTTCAGGCCGGGAACGTGATAGAAGAACGCTTCCAGGGACTGGCTGTGCTGAATGGAATATCCCAGGCCGGCGCCTCCCTGGGTGCGCAGCACCATCGGCGTCTGTCCCCCGGTGATGAACGAGTACTTGGCGGCCTGGTTGACCACCATGTCCATGGCCAGAGTGACAAAGTCCACGGACATGATCTCCACAATGGGCCGTTTGCCCTGGATGGCGGCTCCCACTGCCATGCCGACCATGGACGCTTCGGCGATGGGGGTGTCGATCACCCGAACGGCCCCAAACTCTTCCAAAAGGTCGTGTGTAACCCCGTAGGAGCCACCCCGGCCCGCGATGCCCTGTCCGAAAATGAATACTCCCGGGTCGCGGCGCATCTCTTCCCGGATCGCTTCGTTGAGGGCGTCCCGGTATGTCAACAATCTCGGCACGTGCAGGCTCTCCAGGTTGGGAGGCGGTGGGGAATCCACCCGCGTTCAGTGGGTATAAACACAAAAACGGCTCCGGCGGTTCCCGAAATCTTGCTCCGCCGGAGCCTTGTAATATAGCTGTTTTACATGCCGGAAACAATTTTATTCGCGTCCGGCGCGACAGTCAACTGTTGGCGTCTTTCTCCCGGGGCTGGAACCGTTCCAGGAGCGGCACCTGTTTTTCGAAATCGTAAAAGGTGTCTTCCATGAGCGAGAGGAGCGCACGCCGGTAGCCCAGGAAGGCTTCGATGAAGTTGCTTTCCGTGTCGCGCTGGCGGGAGATGACCTGGAGCAGATCCTGCAGGGTGATTCGGTTTTCACGATACTGCTCCAGGCTCATGTCCGTGAGTTCGACCGCAACATCGAGATTCTGTTTCATGGTAAGCGCCCGTCGCTGGAACTCGTTCAGAGTCTCCACGCCGTTGGTGACCTCTGATTCGATCCCGTTCCGGGCTTCCTCCATGTAGAGTTCCGTTTTCTTCAGGCTGATTTCCTGCGCCTTTACCTGGGCATTCCGCTGTCCCCAGTCCCAGATGGGGATATATGCGTTTACGGAAACGGAATAGCTGTTGTCGTACTCGTCCTTCCAAAGCTCCTGATAGATTTCATCCTGTTTCTCGAGACCGTATGTCATCTCGAGGTTTACATGGAACGAATTGTTCCCTTTCGTGTTCTGCAGATTTATCTGATTGCGCCGTCGGTCAATGGAGAGCATCTGCAGGCGGGGCCGCAGGGTGGTGGCATATTCCACCGCTTTGCCGAGATCAACTACGATCGGCTGCACATCCGCGACTGGATTGATCACAAGGGAATCCGCGGGGTTCAACCGGAGGCGCTGCCGCATGCGGGCCAGCCCCAGCCGGAGATTGCTCTGGTTGGAGAGGAGACGCTCTTTCACGTTTGCCAGTTCCACCTGCACCTGAATGGTTTCGATGGCGCGGGTGGTGTCTTTTGCGGCGAAGTTCCGGGCGATTTCACTTGTCTTTTCCAGGTTGGCGATGTGATTTGCATTCAAAACGTTGTAGTAGCTCATGCGAAAGAGGTTATAGTAGTCGTATCCGATGTCTCGGATCAGGTCCACCTGGTTGTCCAGGTATTCCAGCTCGTTGCGCTGGAGATTGAGTTCACCTTCCTCGATGTTGTTCTTCAATCTGTTCGGGCGGAATATCGGCTGTTCGAATTTGACAAAGTACCGGTTGTAGAATGTGAGGTCGCGGTCTCCACCCTGGGTTTTCTGCGTGTACCGGTACACTTTGTTGTTCAGGGAGAGATACCCGTCCGTGGGATAGCCGAAGAGCACGACCGGCTGACGGATGGAAAGGTCAGCTTGCCAGAGTCCCGTATTCTCCTTGATGATCTCGTCCTTCTGGAGAGCGGAATTCCATTTGGAATCGGAGACGTAGTTGAAGTTCGGCACTCTCACGTTCATGTACACCTTGGATTTGAGTCCGGCCTGCTCTGCTTTCAGCCAGAAGCGTGTCCGTTCGATCCCAAGCTGGAGCTGCCGGATACGGTAGCTGCTCGCCATGGCGATCTCCACGGAGGACTCCAGGGTAAGGTCGATGATTTCCTGACCATGCGAAATAGCGGTTCCAGTGAAACAGCAGCCGAAGGCCGCCGAAAGAATTGCAATGCATTTCCGTGCGCCGTTCATGAAGCAACCACCCTTTCTGACTCCGTTTGCTCGTGCCGCATACCACCTGTTTCCGTCCGGACTTCACGCGGATTCCCGGGAAAGAGGCGCTTTGCCGTTCGCCCCGTCCGATCCCGCATTTTGGATAACCCGGTCATGTATTTCCGTTTTTTTTTAACAAATGCTGCGGGGGCCTGGCTGGTCCGCACCGTTCCGAAGCCCCGGGCCCTTCGCCTGAATCCGGCTGACAGGTTCGCTTGCCGGTTGCCGCGCTTCAGGGCTTTCTTCCGGTTGGAAGGGAGAGGGACTCCCGATAGGTCCCGTCACCGCGTCCGCATCTCCGGGCAGGATACTCCGGTCCCCGGGTAATCAGACATTTCACGGAGAAACTCTTCGACAGAAGGTTCTGGAGAGCGTTCCGCGAACCGCACCGCCTCGTTGATTTCCGCCTCTACTTCCCGGTCCGCCCGGTCCATCTCCCCGGAGTCAACTCCGGCCTGGCTGCAGTATTCCCGAGCCAGAAGCAGCGGGTCGCGGGTCAGCCAGAGTTCCAGGTCCTCCCGGGGCATATATGTTCCGGCATCACGCACATGATGGCCGAGCACCCGGTATGTTCTGGCTTCCACCAGCGTGGGCCCGCCTCCCGAACGGGCGAGGCTGACCGCCGCCTGCATCACCCGGTGTACCTCAACCGGATCGTTGCCGTAAACATTCACGCCGGGAATGCCGTATCCGATCCCCCGGTCGGCCAGATGCTCGCAACGGGCTGTCTCCGAGACGGGTGTGGTGGCTGCGTAACAATTGTTCTCCAGGATAAAGACCAGCGGAAGTTGATAGATGGCGGCGAGATTGAGTGATTCGGCGAAAACCCCGTTATTGGAAGCGCCGTCGCCAAAAAAACATACCGCCACCCGGTCCGTCCCTTCCTGAAGGATGCCCATGGCCACCCCGACCGCAATGGGAATGCCGCCGCCCACGATACCGTTGGCGCCAATGTTTCCGGTGGCGCGGTCGGAAATGTGCATGCTTCCCCCCCGGCCCCGTGAATACCCGTCCGCTTTCCCGAAAAGTTCCGCCATCATGCGACGGAGATCCGCTCCCTTGGCGATGGTATGGCCGTGCCCGCGATGGGTGGAGATGACGTAGTCGTCTGGCCGGAGCGCGGCGCATGCTCCCGCCGCGATGGCCTCCTGGCCGATATAGGGATGGAAATATCCGTGGATGAAGCCTTCCCGATATTTCTCCATGCCGGTTTCCTCGAACCGCCGGATACGGCGGATTGTCCGGTAGAGGGAAAGCAGGAAGTCTCTATCTAAGTGCATGAATAATCCTCTTGATATGAATCATACGAAAGTCGGATCGAACCGGGAAGCAAGAGCCCATCCCGACCGCCCCGGTCTCCACCCTCCATGCTCCACAGTCAAAAATATACGCGATTTGTAGTGAACGGGTGTCTTTCGGTTCGGGCTTGATAAATATAACTCACCCCTCGTTTCCCTCTCTCACAAGAGAGGGGATGACTCGTTATCGGCTGTCTCAGTGCTTACGTTGGCTCGATTCCCCCTCTCTCTGGAGAGGCGGGGTCCCCGGCCCTGTGGAACAGGGCTGGGGTGACAGAAGGGGGCCAGGGGGTGAGTTATATTTTACGGCCTGAATAGCAGTACATTCGTTCACTGCTATCTGCTTATGTTTATGACTATTCCCGGTCGGTTCCGAAAGGAGCGTCCGAGCAGTTGGTAATCAGGGGAGAACGGGTGCCGTAACCGGGGAAAGCGGCGAAAAGGCCTGGTTTGGTGCTTCGGAAGGCGCCGCCGGGTCGATGATCGGGGTGCGCTGCCTTTGACACATAACTCCCGCTATAATTACAACGTCTGGAACACAGGAAAAGTTCTGCAATTTCCGGATAGGTTTTTGCGCGTGAATGATTTTTTGCGCGGGTTTTCGGGATTAAACCCCGGAAGGGGTCAAAGGGTGAATGCCGTGACTCTCTTCTGATGTCGTTCCGGAGTTGCCGAACCCGTTTGATGGAAAC
>JAWLHT010000090.1:885-16868 GCA_041690195.1 Candidatus Latescibacterota bacterium | reverse complement strand
ACTCACGACGTATCTCACTCATCACTGCACTCCTGTGTTTTTGGTGGGCTTTAAGTATACCATCTCTCCACCATTTACACAAAAACTCTTACAGACTCCTCACCAGAGATCGAAATTTACAGAAAATTCCGGACTTGACTCCGCCCCATCATCCATAAGTGACATCCGGGAGATTACTTTCCATTCTGTTCCATCATAACTTGCGATCCCGTTGAATAAATCGGCAAACCAGACCACATTGTCATTGTCAGAAAAATCCGCTTCACAACAATTTTATCATCAGGAGTCTTTACAAGCCCGGTTTCGGTGAAAAAACGTTGCCACCGTGTACCGTCATATTGGAATATCCCGGTTTCAGCCCCGAACCATTTCACTCCGGTCCGGTCAACCGCAACGGAGAGGTACTTGCCCGCCGGGGGAACGTTATCCGGAATGAGTTCCTCCCACGAATTATCCCGTGTATCGAACCGGATAATCCCGTTATTTTCAGTTGCACACCAAATATAGTCACCGTCAATTGCACAGTCGTTGATGTATGTCCCCTGGAGAAACATGTCAATACTCACGTCCGATGCCACGGAGAAGCGGGGACAGAAGATGTTCAGGAGGATCAAAACTATTATTTGATGCGTTTTCATTTTTCCTCCATTTTTTAACTGACTCCCCGATTACATTCGGAATAGATGTATGAAATCCGGGTGAGGATTTGACACTGACTCCCGAGGCATCAGCAAGGCCGACTGCATATTGCGGTACAGGGCATATGTCAAGTTGTCGACAGGGCTCCCTATGCTATGGGCAAAAGGATACCACAAACGAAACCTGCTTCATGTGTGCTCTTACTACGCACAATAATCCCCCTCTCCCGCCTTTGTCAATCGATATTTTATGTATTCATATAATTTGTTCTCTCCCGCCGCCTCCCACACCGGCATCACATCCCGTCGCAATCCGCTCCCGCCCCCGTCCCAACCGATTTGGCTTGTCCCCCGGCTCCGGAATGTGTATTATATGATGTTCAAATTCAGTATTGCGCCAGTACGGAGGAATCGTGAAACTCAGCGTTATCATACCGGCCTACAACGAGAAGGACACCATCCGCGAGATCGTGGACCGGGTCCGCGCCACGCCCTTCGAGAAGGAGATCGTCATTGTGGACGACTGTTCCCGGGACGGCACCCGGGACATTCTCCGGGAGATGGAGCGTGAGCCGGACATCCGGGTGTTCTACCACGAGGTAAACCGGGGCAAGGGCGCGGCGCTCCGCACCGGGTTCGCCCTGGCCGAGGGGGATATCGTGCTGGTGCAGGACGCCGACCTGGAGTACGACCCCGCCGAGTATCCGCACCTTCTGCAGCCCATCATGGAGGGCAAGGCGGACGTGGTCTACGGCTCCCGGTTCATGGGGGGGCCGCACCGGGTGCTCTACTTCTGGCACTCCGTGGCCAACCGGATGCTCACCCTTTTCTCCAACATGATGACCAACCTGAACCTTACCGACATGGAGACCTGCTACAAGGTATTCCGGCGGGAGATCATTCAGCAGGTGGACATCAAGTCCGACCGGTTCGGCGTGGAGCCGGAAATGACCGCCAAGATCGCCCGCATGGGCGTGCGCATCTACGAAGTCCCCATCTCCTACAATGGCCGGAGCTACAGCGAGGGAAAGAAAATCGGCTGGAAGGACGCGTTCAGCGCCTTTTACTGCATCATCAAATACCGGCTGGTGAAGTAATGGCCTGGGAGCACCACGAAATCGGCGCGGAAACTCTCCGCCGCATGAGCGCCCTGGAGCGCTATACCGACTGGATACTGGAAAAGATTGCCCCCTGGATGGGCGAAAGGGTGCTCGAGGTGGGCTCGGGCATCGGGAATATCTCACAGCGGTTCCTCGACCGCTGCGAACTCTGCCTCACCGACGTGCAGGACGAGTATCTCGACGTGCTCCGGGAGCGCTTCGGCGGCCGTCCCAATGTCACCGTGGCCCGCTGGAACCTGGAGGAGTGCGCGGACTGCCTGTGCGGCCGCACCTTCGACACCATCCTCGTCCTCAACGTCCTCGAACACATCGAGCGGGACGCCGCGGCCCTGCAGGAAATGGCCTCGCTCCTCGCGCCCGGCGGGCGGGTGATCCTGCAGCTTCCGGCGCACCGGCTCCTCTACGGCTCCCTCGATGTCAACCTCGACCATTACCGGCGCTACACCGCGCGGGATATCCGGCGCAAGTTCGCCGAAAGCGGCCTCGAAACCGAGCGGCTGGTGCGGTTCAACCTGTTCGGCGCGCTCGGGTGGTTTGTCTGCTCGCGGGTGCTCCGCCGGACCATCCTCCCGGAAGGCCAGCTCGGGCTGTTTAACCGGCTCACGCCCCTTTTCATGGCCATAGAACGCATCGTTCCGCCGCCCTTCGGCCTCTCCCTCCTTGCGGTGGGGAGAAAGCCCCTCGATGCGGGCGAATCCCCCCCCGCCGGGGAGAAGTCATGAGCGCCGAAGCGCCGCTGGGGAACGCCGAGCAGGACCGCCGGGATCGTCACCGCCCCTTCGCCGAAACGCTCACCCGCCGCCTGGACCCGTCGTACCGCCAGAGGTGGGAGATTTTCGACGGTATCATTAAGCGCCTGGCCGGGCCGGAAACGCGGTGGCTCGACGGCGGCTGTGGACGGAACATCGCGGTGGCGGAGTTTCCCTGCGGGCGCAACGTGGGGCTGGATGTCTACCGTCACCCCGAACTGTGCCGCGATCCGGGCGTGGAGTTCGTCCTGGGCGACCTGGAGCGGCTGCCGTTCCGGGACGGCGCGTTTACGCTGGTGACCCTGAGCACCGTGGCCGAGCACTTCCGCGACCCGGACGCCGTATTCGGGGAGATCCGGCGCGTTCTTGCCCCCGGCGGACGCCTGCTCATTCACACCACGAATCTCACTTCGCCGCTCGTCTTCCTGGGAAAGCTCGTTCCCGACCGTCTGCGGCGACGGCTCTTCACCCGCACCCTCGGGGCGCAGGAGGAGGACATCTTCCCGGCGTTCCACCGGGCCAACACTCCCGCCGTGCTGCGGAACATCCCGGGATTCGCCGTGGAGGAGTTCCACGCTGTGCAGGACCTGAACTGGACCAGCCGGCCGGTATTCCTCGCGCTCCTGGTTTGGCACCTCCTGTCCCGTATTCCCGGACTCTGGCGAATGCGGACGAACATGGTCGTGCTGCTGACGAAAGAGGGTGAAAAGGAACGGCAGAAGGCACCAGATAATACGCAGGGGTGAGGGATGCCTCGCCCCCTACGGTCTGTACGCCTGTCCTGGTGATGCGCGTGATGGCTTCGATAAATAGCCGATGGAAAGAACATTCAATCCGCATTTGTCGGTGATACGCAGTATTCCTGCGTCTTTCCTTGTCCCTTATTATATCTTTGCGTCTTCGCGCCTTTGCGTGATAGTCCTTTTCCGCTTTTTGAAAAAATCCCATGCCCATTTTTGAACTTTTCGTCATCGCGGTGGGGCTTGCCATGGATGCCTTCGCGGTGTCCATCGCCACCGGCATCCGCCTGGGCTGCGCCACCGGACGGCAGACTTTCCGCATGGCGTTTCATTTCGGCTTTTTCCAGTTCCTGATGCCGGTGCTGGGCTGGACCGCGGGATCTGCCGTCGGACGGTATATCAGCGCCTTCGACCACTGGGTGGCGATGGCCCTCCTCGCCTTCATTGGCGGAAAAATGATCTACGAGGCGCTGCATCACGGGGATAACGCCACAACCGCCGCCGATCCCACCCGGGGAATGACCCTCATCGGTCTGGCGGTGGCCACGAGTATTGACGCCTTCGCGGTGGGATTGAGCCTGGGAGTGCTGAAGCTGGGCATTCTCTTCCCCAGCGTCCTGATCGGGGTCGTCGCCGCGGCTTTCAGTACGGCGGGAATAAAACTCGGCTGCCGTATCGGAATGGCGTTCAGCCGGAGGCTGGAAGTTCTGGGAGGGCTGGTCCTCATTGGTATCGGGATAAAAATCGTGCTGGATCACGTGGTATGGGGGTGAGGCGCGGTATGACGCCTCCCCGCGGCCCGAATACAGCCCGTCAGGATCCGGTTGCGAAGAATGCGCAAGACAAACCGGGATCAGGACGGAACGATGCCGACTCTCATCCGCGGCTATACAATATCGTTTTCAGCCCGCGCATACCCCTCTTCTGTTTTCTCCTGACGACGGGACTTCGGCTCCTGCATTCTTCTTTTCGAGTCATCCCCCGTTTCCCGGAATGGTGATGAACATACGCAGGGACTTGAATCCCTCGGCCAGTTTCATGCGCCCCTGAATGCCACGGAAGCTCAGGGTGGAAGTGGCGATGTCCAGAATGGAAAGTTCTGGCATGTTGACGTTCACCTTGGAAATCTGGGATTCGTGACGCCGCAGCAATTCCATCTTCTCCTCCAGCAAGCCCTCGGCATCGGCATAGACGTTCGGAGAGAAATTCACTGTCGTGGGGCCTTCATAGAAGAGGAAGTTGGGAATGTACCGGGTTGCCGAGGTGGCGGCGCTGGCCAGGAAGCGATGGTCCTGGTGGGTATCTTCAATGTGATGGACAAAAATGTAATCCGGAGCGGTTTCCCGGATCACCCGCTCAATGCTGGAAACCATTTCGGCGATCTGGGGCAGCCGGCAGTCCTCATATCCCCCCCAGTACACCTTGCGTGCGCCTATGTACTCGGCAGCGGCTTCCTGTTCCCGTCTGCGGACCTCCGGTTTCCCCCCCAGTTCTCCGCCGGTGGCCACATAGAGGTAGACGTCATGCCCCGCCTTGGCAAAACGCAGGAGCGTCGCCCCGCAGCCGAACTCTATATCATCGGGGTGCGCCCCCAAAGCAAGTACTCTCACTGCGCTGTCCTCCTGCCGTTCCGTATGACCGTGATGGATTCCTCTCCGCAGTTGCAGAGGAGGTCCACGATGGAAAGTCCCGGCTCGAACGCCCCGAACCGCTGGGGGTATTCCACCGGACGATAATCCTGAAAAATCACCCGAGCTCCAGCCCGCGCGAAAGGCTCCGGCCGGAAATAGCCCGCGCACCCGCTCCCGGCAAGATAGGTGTCTCCGCCCAGCCGTGAAACCATCGCCGCGAGCCGTTCGTTCGGCTCTTCGGGCAGTTCTCCCAGTTCCGAGGCCCGAAGTACCGTTGTGCCGATTCCCAACTCCTGCAGAAAAAAGCCGAGCATCTCGCAGTTCAGTTCATTCAGGGACTCCCATCGCCGGGAATACACCGTATCCAGCCACCCGGCATACCCGGCGTAGAACCGTGATTTGGCATAGTTCGCCGCCAGAGCGCTCCGATGCTTCCGCGCCCAGGGCTGGACAGAATCTATGCGTGTTTCCGCGATGCTCGCGCCGAACCGGTGCAGTACGGGGACTGTAATCCACTGCCCTCCGCCGGGGGACTTGATCCGGTTACGGTTCTGCCAGCCATTCTTCTCGAACTGCACCGTATCGAGCAGCACGAAAATGTCGGCGCAATCGATTTTGTCGAAGTACCCGGTCCAGGGAAGATAATGAGGCTGATGCGCCGCGATGATCACGGGGCTCCCCCCCTGGAAAAAAATATGGGATTGGTTGCGGCCACCATTGTTCCGCCCCGGTAAACCACGACCCGTACATATCCCAGGTTCCGCGCGGGCAAAGCCAGCGGAATCTCAATGCGTTCCGTCCCGTAAATCTTGCGGTGGTCGAGGAGCAAACCGTCCCTCACCACCATAACGTCCAGGTCAAGCGACGGCCCGGTCCGCTCCAGATCGAGCACGAGCCGCGCATCCGGATTCCAGGGAAGGACCTCCCCGGAAAGGGCGCTCCCGCCCCCTGAATACACCGCGTACTCCCGGAACCGCAGCTTTCGGTCCATAAACGCCGTAAAACAGTACATGCGGCCGTTCCGGAGCGCATCGAGACATTCCTCCCGTGTTTTCTCCCGGACCATCAGCACCGTGCGGGTTTCCCCGGCCGCGGACGGGTCGGCTCCGGACTCCAGATCCTGTTCCGCCACGGCCCAGACCGGGAGGCTCCGGGTTCCGGCGCAGAACTGCATCAGAAGGTCATCCCAGAGTCCTCCGGGCAGCCCGACCGTTCGGGAGCCTTCGTTGAAAATGGCGAATCCGGTATAGTCGCGGGTTTCATTCAGCAGCATCGGATACGGGCCGGTTTCCAGGCTGAAGCCGCCGGTAATCGTATCAGCGAGAAAGCGCAAGACCGGATTTGCGGTTTCACCCATCCGCATTGCCCAGGCCGCTTCGGGATGGGCCCAGAAGGTCAGTCCGCCCCGGGCGTTGACATAATCGATCACCTGCTGGTACGGATCAGCCCCACGGTCCGGGGAATACTGGTCAACCGATTCTTCCCGATACGGATAGCCATCGGCCAGCGCCAGAGCGGAACAAAGAAACAGCGCCCAGTATCCATACCGCGCCAGACCGGCGGACCCCGCTTTGCCTCCGGTGCGCGTAATGAAGTACAACGCCATGATCAACGGTGCAATCCACAGCAACCCGGCCAGGCTCGACCGGGTGTAGACCCCGGGATACCCCGTCTCGATGGAAGGAAGTCGTTCCATATCTTCCGGCCGGTCGAGTCCCAGAACGAGGAGGTGGCGATGGAGATGCTTCAGCCGCAAAACACCGTCCGCTCCGCGCATCCATGTGTAGTAAGGAACCGCTTCAATTCCGGGCAACAGGAGGAAATCGTTCATCCCCCGGTTGATCTCTTCAACTTCCCGGAGATACCGCTCCACTCCGTGGGAACGCACCGAATCCCGGGAGTAGGTAATGCGGAACAGTTTCCGGAACGGCGGTATTCCCCAGGAGACCCGCTGGGTGTCATGGTCAGTGAGGAAGGCGTACCCGGCCCCGGAGCTCCGGGCGGCAGCGGCAAGTTCTTCCGGCGCGCTCCCGCCTCCGGATATGGACGAATCCATGTGGATGAGACCGGGAAGCTGCAAGTATTCCCCGCCGGAGGCTTCCGCACGCACTCCGGGACCGTGCAGCAGCATCCATACAACCGCAGCCGCCAAAATTCTCCTACCGGTCCAGAACCTCTCGATACACCCGCTCATATTCCTCCGCCGTAACCCCGATATCGAATTCCGCCACACGGCGGAGACCCCGATCCCGCAAACGTTTCCGTGCATCCGCATCGTTGAGCAGCCGCATAATCGCTTCGGCCAGGGCATCGGGACAGTCCGGTTGGACCAGTATTCCCGTTTCGCCGTTTCCGAGCACTTCCGCCGCCCCGCCCACCGCTGTTGAAATCACCGGTACGCCGGAGGCCATGGCCTCCGCCAGGACCCGCCCGAATCCCTCGTTCCTGGAACTGAGCACGAACACATCCATTGCGGCGAACACCTCCGGCATGTCCCTCCTGTCGCCGAGAAAACGAACCCGGTCTCCGAGTCCGAGTCCTGCGGCGAGCCGCTCCAGCATACCCCGTTCCTCTCCTTCACCCGCCACGAGGAAACGTACCGTGTTCCGCACCCGGGATACCATCGCGGCGGCCCGGAGGAAACCGGCGCAATTCTTCACCGCGGTAAGCCTTCCGGCCCAGCCGACAACCGGCGCGTTGCTCCATCCCGTTTCCAGCCGCACACACGCCCGGTCCGCCGACGCGTATCGCCGTGTATCGATACCGCTCGGAACCACCCTGTACTGATCCGGACTGCCGATTCCTTCCCGGAGGTGGTCTTTCCGGCCCTGAACGGTGAGCGTGACTATGCGGGAAGTGATCCGGGCCGCTGCTCGTTCGGCCAGAATGAAGCAGCGGGTCTTCCACGGATGGAAATACCCATAAAAGATGTGCCCGTGGGGAGTATGGACAAGCGGCCGCACCCCGGCGGCATACGCCCCAAGCCGGCCGAGAATCCCCGCTTTCGAGGTGTGGGTATGTACCAGGTCCGGACGAAGGGAACGGATGCACCTCCGGATTTCCCCAAAAGCCCGGAAGTCGGATACCGGCCTGACAGCCCTGATCAGTGAGGAGGCAAAGATGATCGACACCCCGGAACGGGCCTGGTATGCCGTGAGGTCTTCCTGCGGATCGGCGGCGGGCCCGGTGAGCACCGTAACCCGAAAACCCCGCTCCGCCTGAATACGGGCCAGATCGAGCACGACGCCGGACGATCCGCCCCGGTCAAGACGGGTGATGACGTGCACCACGGATATTCCGTGCGGTCCGTTTCCGCTCATCAGTACTCCGGGAGCAGGCCATGCCCCATGTGTTTTTTTATGTAGCAGATCAGGGATTCGAAAATTACCAGTTTCGTTTCAATGCCGGTGAATAACAGTCCCAACACGATCTCTCCCGCTCTCTCCCGACCGGCTCATGAAATCGCAATCATACTCAAAAAGGGAGAACCGGTATCTTGCGGTTCAAGCCGGGAAATATAACTCACCCCTCATTCCCCTCTCTCGGTGAGAGAGGGGATGACTCGTTATCGGCCGTCTCGGTGCTTCCGGTGGCTCAATTCCCCCTCTCTCTGGAGAGAGGGGGCCAGGGGGTGAGTTACCGGCCAGCACCTCCACTGATTATGTATAGTATTCATGCGTACCCGTGGTTTTCGCTTATCTTTACGCCCATGCCCCTCATTCCCCTCTCTCGGAGGAGCGGGTATCAAGGGCTGAGTTACTCCTTGGGGGCAGACCGGAGCCTTTGCGCTTCCCCGAAATTCTATTCACCTCTCGGTCAGGCCCGGTAAAGCTCCGTGCATCGCTTGCAGGCGGGGAAAGATCCCCGTGAACGGAGGACACGGCGATACTCCCGCATTCCGGGACCGTTCCATACGCTGGTAAACGGCTCCCGGAGAATGTTCCCGGCGGTAAAGCAAGTGTCCAGACAGGGCCGGACATCACCGCCGGGGAATATGTAGGCGGTTGTCCAGGGAGATATGCACCGGTCGGCATAGGAAACCGGCTGAAAATCGAATGCCCCGTAATACGAGCGAATTTCGGCGTCGGTGAAATTTGGGTACACCGTCACCGCCACCGGGGACTTCCTGTCCATGAGCGCCCGGAGGACCCGGATCAGTTCCCCGGCGTCAATATCCGGCAGCGTATCGCGGGCGAACCCGGTCCAGTCGACGCAGTCCAGACCGAAGTGCTCACGGAAGGCCGCACTGTTTTCCGCACACATTCCCTCTGAAACGAAAATCAGGTGATGAAAGGAAATGGTATCGGCGCCAATGGATTCAGCCACGGTCAGTACCTCATCAAGACGACGGTAATTCGTTTCAAATATGGTTGTGGAAATATTTATCCGGGGAACTTTTGCACCTGACCGCTCACGAATATCCCGAACCTCCCGAAACGCGCTCACCGCTTTCCGGAATATTCCTTTTCCCGCGCGCATATCGTCATGAATCTCCTCCGGACCATCCAGGGAAAAAATCAGTTCGTCAACCCCCAGCGACACAACACGGCCGGCGTTTGGCCCGAGCAGCGTTCCGTTGGTAATGAAATTGACCCGCATTCCCCGTTCCTTAATCGCAGCGACAAGGTCAGGCCACCGACTGTAGAGCAGCGGTTCTCCGCCGAACAGGGTAATCGCCGGTTTCCAGACGGCGACATCATCCAGCAGCCGCATGAGGCCGTCAAAGGGAAGTTCCGCACCGGATACCTCCGGTGAAAGCGAACGAGCCCAGCCGTTTTCCCCCCACTGGCCGCACATCTTGCACCGCAAATTACACCGATGGGTCAAAAACAGCGATATTGTCTCCGGAACGGATGCCTCGCCGTCGCCAAAGCGATACCGACTCCAGGCCGCGAAACGCCGACGAAAAACATGCCAGGCATAGTGCGGATCATGCAGGGCTTTCCGGAGTGACCGTGCAATGTTTCTGTATCGAAGCATGCTCCCGCTTTCTGGCATGGGAAGGAGGTTCATTTACAAGAACCTTCGGGTTCAGCCGAAACACACACCGCACCCGGCGCGGCAACTGAAACCCTGATTCACTCATCCGTTCAATACACCCGGGCAGATTTGGCCTGCGCACGTGGAGAAGAAAAGCATAGTTGCCAAGGACACAGCCTCTCAATAGCACCGATATCCCGGTCAGGATATTGCACGGAGCGTCGCGCTATACGCGCATAAACTCTTACCGATGCGTGGCAACGCCGTTCCGCTCACAGTATTCATACACCGGGCACTGTGAGCAAAAGGGAGAGATGGGGCGGCATACATTCTGCCCGAACGCTACCAGGAGTTCATTGATTTCCTGCCAGTATTTTGCCGGGAGTTTTTCTCGCAGAGCAAACTCGGTTTCTTCCGGAGTCTTTGTGCGGACGTATCCCCAACGGTTGGTGATGCGGTGAACGTGCGTATCAACACAGATTCCCGGCTTCCGGAATCCGTCGGTGAGCACCAGGTTGGCGGTTTTACGACCGACACCTTTCAGCGCAAGCAGCTCCTCCATCGTATCGGGCACTCGGCCACCGTACTCTTCGATAAGGGTTCTGCTCACATTCCGGATTGTCGCCGCCTTGTTCCAATTGTACAGCGCGGGATGTATGGCTTCGGCAATCTGTTCCTCACTCAAGCGTACCATTTCTTCCGGCGTGTTGGCCAAGCCGAACAATCGCTCCGATGCCATGCGGGTTACCTCGTCTTTTGTCCTCAGACTGATCAGCGTGGCGATCAGCACACGATACGGGTCACGACGACGGTTCGCCATTTCCGTAACCACCGGCTTTGGCCATTGGACGGAAGCGTCCCTCAGCAGCAGCATCATGCGGTCAATATCGTATTCCATTTCTTACCCCGGAGATGATGTTATCATACACACCCTGTTTCCTGTTGTCAAGCGCAAGACACACGCGTATATTGAATTCAGAAAAACACCACGTCGTAACGAGGCTTTCCATGTTGTACCTGTTTTCCATTCTTCTGATTTTAGCCACAGTTTCTCCGGTATGGCCCCAACCGAGTATTTCTCCGTCTCTCTTCTTTTCCCGGGAATATACCCCGGGGGTGTTCACCCGTAAACAAGCTTCGATTCAGGCCAATACGGCATCGGTCACCCTCCGCTTCGACTCGCCTCCGTCTCCGGAACGTATCCGCTCCATCGAATTGTGCGGTGTCACATTTTCACGAAAAGATGGCGAGATACTCCACACCCGGCGCATTTACCCGGCAACAGTCATTCTTGACAGTCTGGAAGCCCTCTCCCGCTTTCCGGAGATTGTCCGTATCGAGGATACATCAAGACCGGTCTGCGCTTCGACACTGGATGTTTCCAACCCGCAGGTCCAGGCATCCCTGGTGTGGAACCTCCCGTACCCGACAGGACAGGTGGACGGCTCCGGAGTGACCGTTGTAAACGTGGACACCGGTATTGATATCTACCATCCGGCTTTTTTCAAGCCAGATGGCGGCGAGTACGCCTGGATCGACGTCAATGGCAACGGGACGTTCGACTCCGGCGTTGACGCCGTGGATCTGAACGGGAACGGAACTGCGGACCCCCGGGAGCATCTTTGCTTCTACGACGCGCCATGCGCTGATGCGCTCAGCCTCATCCCCCGGGTCAAGGGTGTGTATGACGCCGATCTCGACTGGCTCTATAACGACGCCAACGGAAACAGAGTGCGCGATTACGGTCCCGAAGTCGGATATGGCGAAACCGATCCCTGTTTCGGCGAACAATTTTATGTAATTAACGACGCCAACCTTTCCAACCGTCTGGAACCCGGAGAAACCCTCATCGGACTAAGGACATCCCGGGTCCGCGCCATTTTCGACAAGAACGGAACCCACCTTCGCGGGCAGAGCCTGATGTCCAACACCGGCGATACGCTCAATCACGGTACTGGCTCCAGCGGCATCGTGGGCGGAAATCTACGGGGAAGACGCCTGACCGGCATGGCGCCCGGCGTGGAGTTCATTCTCATCAATCACTTTGAACTGGACAGCATCGAACCGGCAGTAATCGAAGCTTGCAAGTTGGGCGGCGATATATTCATGTATGAATATGGTTCCTGGGTATATGAGTTCCTGGACGGCTCATCGAACCTGGAAGTCATGATTGACGATTTGCATGAAGATGGATACCATCAATTCACGGCATCCGGGAATCTCGCCGGTCCCACCCGCAAACGACACGCCTTCGTTACCGTACCCCGCAATGACTCGGACACGGTCACCTTCACTGTTCCCGATATCGGCATCACCCAGCTGTATATGTCCATAGTCTGGCGGTCGGGCTCCAAACCTGCGCTCACCCTCTCCCTGCCCGGTTACTCATGCCCGCTTTCCGGTGACGCCGTAAAACGCACGTACGGCGCGCTCAACGTCATTTCCGGCTTTGAACGCTCTCCGTCCGGAACATCCAAAATGGATGTTCTGGTCACTTCTTCCGCCAGGTTTTCCGGAAACTTTTCCGTAGAAATCAACAATCAAAGACCATCACCTCTTGACACACACCTCTATGTCGCCGACAACATCACCCACTGGATGAACGGCACCTCTTTCACCAGCCATGTGACCGATGACGGTACTATCTGCACGCCCGGCAGCGCGACCAAAGGAACCACTGTCGGCGCCTACGACCCCAGGGGAACCCGCAACGGTCTGGGAGATATTAACGATTTCAGTTCACGGGGTAAAACCGTTGACGGCCGTATGGGGGTGGAGATCACCGCACCCGGCACCCTGGTGTACTCCCTGAACGCTTCCGTAAAGTCCAAAACACTTCCCGGCGGATACTTTGAATTCGGTGGAACCAGCGCAGCGCTCCCTCATGCGGTCGGTTGTGCCGCGCTCATTCTCCAACTCATGCCGGAAATCTCTCCGGATGATCTTTGCAATGCCCTGATCAGCGGAGCCGAAAGCGATGCCCTGACCGGAGCGGTCCCCAACGATGTCTGGGGATACGGAAAGCTTCGTATCTTCAACGTGTTTTCAAATTTGAATCTCGTTCCCACCGGTGTTGCCGAAGAAAAACCCTCCGCTTTCACCGTTTCTCATCCCCACCCCAACCCCTTCAATGCCTCAGTGTCGTTCACCATTCAGCCCGCCAATATGGAGCTTCCGGTACGGATTTCCATTTACAATATACTCGGGCAACGTGTATTTCACCGCGTACAATCTCCCGCTCCCCACTCCGTGTTCACCTGGAACGGCAGAAGCGATACGGGCGCAGGACTCGCCAGCGGCCTCTATTTCACCACTTTCCAGAACGGCTCCTCCATCCAGTACCGCAAGGTCACCTTTATGAAATGACACCGAGCGGAACGGATCAAACCACTCCTCGACAATAATCAAGTTTACTGTTTCGGTCCGTTTGAAAAGCTAACTCACCCCTCGGTCCCATCTCTCGCAAGAGAGGGAATGACTCGTTATCGGCCATCTAAGTGCTTCCTATGGCTCAATTCCCCCTCTCTCTGGAGAGAGGGGGCCAGGGGGTGAGTTACCGACCAAAGTCTCCATTGACTAACTTTGGTACTCATGCGTGCCTGCGGTTTTCTCTTATCTTTACGACAATGCCCCTCGTTCCCCTCTCGCGCGAGAGAAGGAATGACTCAATTTTTTATCCAAAATGTGAAACAGAGGCTCGGAAAAATATTATCTGAATTGGGATGCGCGGAACCACCCCAGCCGAATCGTACCGATTCGCCCAGGGACCCCGGGATGTATGGGATACCCATAGGATGAAAGACAAAATCGTCGGGGGACGCGATTCTTTTTATCCGTTTTTATCCTGTCTTTATCCCGCGCATCCCAATTCAGACAGTCTATTTTTTTCGGCATTCTTCTCGACTAGATTCAACCGCAATATAATGGGGTGAGTTGCCAACCAGCATCTCCGCGCTTCCCTGAATATCCACCGCCTTAAAAAAAAGCCACTGCATAGCAGTGGCTTTTTTCAGGAATTCCGGAGTAAGTTGCTCAGAAATCCTTGAACTGGCTCTTAACATCGCCCCAGGTGGCGTTCTTCACGGCAACCTGGTTCACGTTGAAATAGCGGTATCCGATGAACTTTCTGTTCAGATCGGAATCCATGATCTCAACGGAGACTTTGATGTTGAACGTGTCTTCGGTCGTAAAGGAGCTGGACGTTCTGAACACGCCGTAGTAGAAGAGCCCTTCGCCCGGAGTCGCTCCAGCGCCCTGACGAGCGATGGATTTGGAGTACTTCCCGGTTTCGGAAGTCGCCGGAGACTCGATGAAGGCTCCCATGGCATTTCCTTCGGCGGCCAGCGTGATGCTCGACCCGTTGATCGTCACATCATCGTCAGCCATGTCCGCTCCGGAGGAACCCTCGCGGAACTCAGCTTTGGTGGCATCCCACTCGAATGTAATCGTGTAACCGGCTACATTTTCGAGACTGAGGCCGTAGATCGCAAAGCCGACCAGCTTGGAGGCCCCGATATCCTTAACCGAAGCCATGCTGGTGGACTGATACCCGGCCGTGGTCAGGTCGGTGTCGATCATGAAGTAGGAGCTTGCATTCTGAGCGACAGCGCTTCCCGCCAGACAGAGCGACAGAGCCAATCCACAGAAGAAGGTAAGATTCTTGCGCATTGAAATCATCCTTTGGTAATGATACGTGTTGAAAAGGATGGGAGTCCCGTTCGGGACTCCCATCCCCCGCTGATGATTTACTTCATGAGCGTCATCTTAACGATCTTGCTGTAATTGCCCGACACCAGTTTGTAGAAGTACATACCGGTGGCAACGGAGGAACCGTTGTCGTTCCGGCCATCCCAAACCACTTTGTAGAAGGAGGGAGCCTGGACGTCATTGACCAGGGTCCGGACCTTCTGACCAGCGATGTTGTAGATCACGAGGCTGACATTGCCGGCCTGCGGGATCGAGTACTCGATGGTGGTGGTCGGGTTGAACGGATTCGGGAAGTTCTGAGACAGCGCGTACACGCTCGGGAGAGCCTTGACGGTGACCACACCGGCCTTGTTGGCGGAGAGGTCGAGACCATCAATGTTCACGATCGCATTCACCATCTCAACGTTCATCTCAGCATTCTTGACCTTGGACTGGAAGCCCAGGGTGACAGTACCGTTGAACATCTCGGCGCCGAAGGCGGAGGCGATGTTCACGATACCGTCGTTGGCCTTGATAACGCTGAGGTCGCTAAGACCAGAGACGCTTTCACTGACGAAGTCGTACTTCTCGGCATCGTACTTCAGAGCGAACTCGACACCATTGATGCCGGAGACGTCTTCAGTGTTGATGGTGAGATAGTACATCTGGTTGTCAGCGTTGTAGCTGGGAACCATGTTGAAGGCAACGTTGGCGGTCGGCATTTCGGCAGCCTTCGCAACCTTGGCGGTACCGGTCCAGGCGTTGCCGAGGAGGATGAGGTCAGCAAGATCAACCACACCGTCCTTGTTGAAGTCGAAGTTCACCACGTAATCAGCATCGGTGGACGACAGACCCCACTTGGCGCCGAAGAGAACCAGGTCGCCCAAACCAACACCGGGCTGCCCGTCGAGGTTCTGGCCATTGGAAGCCATAGCCTTGACAGCGACGGACTCGGCAATCTGGGAACCATCAACAGCCTTGACCATGTAATCGTACACCGTCTGGCCAAGCTCGACCGCGTCGGTGTAGGAGTAGGTGCCCGGAGTCACGGTGCCAGCGAGAACGTACTCGTCGGAGCCGGAAGCCTTGCGGTACACTTCGTAGGCATCAACGCCCCAGATGTTGAACTGGGCATTGAACAGGCCGTGATCAGCCGGAGCGGTCCAGGAGAGAACCACACCGTCGCCGGCAGTTCCGTCAGCCGCGAAGGCGACGAAGGAGCCGGGCAGAATGTTGTCGATCGCGCCGCCGGTAGCGGTAGCATAACCGGAGGACATCGCGCCCGGAGCGTCGACAGGCTTGGCAACGCCAGCCTTGGCAACCGCGTTTACGCGGAAGGTGGTGGCGGAGCCGACGTACACGTTCGCAGCGCGGAACGTGGTGTCGGTGTTGCCGTCAGGCTCGAAGGTGGCGACGGTGAACCACGCGTTGGTGGAGT
>JAWLHT010000090.1:0-875 GCA_041690195.1 Candidatus Latescibacterota bacterium | reverse complement strand
CATAGTAGTCAACTTCGTAGAAGTCGTGACCAGCGGTTTCCAGGTCGGACTTGGTGAAGGTGACGTCAGCGAATCCACCCTGGTCGTCGGCAACGTCGGTGACCACGAGGGCCGCCGGGGCGCCGATAACGATGGTGTCTTTCAGGAAGTCAGCAGCACCCGTGAACCAGGCGGCGACGACACCGGCGACAGCCTTACCGGCCTTGACGGTGACAATGCCGTTGGCAAGCGGGGAAGCATCGACGACGCCAGAGAAGTTACCCTCGGTGTTGGCGACAACTTCAACCTCAGCCGCAGTTCCGGCAGCGTCAACCAGCTTCACCTTGACGGTGTCGTTGGCGGAAGCGGTGCCGTAGAACTTGACCGCGGTGACGTTCTTGTTGTTGATCGCCGGAAGCGAGGAAGCAACCGGGGTCAGAGCAGCCTTGGAGACGCCGGAGGAAACGACCGGGGTCTCACCAGCGATACCGACCGTGATGGTCTTGCTGGCGGCAACCCAGCCCTGCTCGCCAGCGACCGTAAGGACCGGGGCGCCAGCAGCGTTGGCTTTGTAGTAATCAGCGACCGCAAGCGGGTCAGCATTGCTGATAACACCGGCGAGCGGAGTAGCCTTGACATCAGAGACAGTTCCAACCTGCACCAGAGTGCCGACGGTGGAAGCAGTCCAAGCCTTGTCCGGAACAACTTCCAGACGAGCTACGCCAGCCGCGGATTTGGTGATGTTGACAATGTACTCTTCCCAACCGTCCGTACCAGCGCCCGGAGCGGGAACCGTACCGGTGGTGCCGAGGGTCCAGTTGAAGTCACCCTTGGCAACCGTGGACAGCGTGATGTCTTCGCTGAAGGTCACGTCCAGTGTAGTGGTGGAGGTGGCC
>JAWLHT010000089.1:0-16881 GCA_041690195.1 Candidatus Latescibacterota bacterium | reverse complement strand
CTTTCATCCTATGCGTATCCCATGCATCCCGGGGTCCCCGGGCGAATCGGTACGATTCGGCTGGGGTGGTCCCGCGCATCCCCATTCAGACGGTTTCTTGCCGAACTTCTTTTGCCACGTTTGGCTCTCATTTTGTATGAGTGCTTTCTTCACACATTGAATCGTACTTGGTATGACGGGGAAACCGCGGCCGCATATCACATTATTTGCATATATTGTGTATTGTCATTTTATATTGTGGGTATCGGGTTGAGTCAGAAAACAGGGCCAAATCATGGCGAGCGCAGCCAAGACCCCCTTCCGGCCTGGCGGCCACCTTCCCCCTGGCAGGGGGCAGGAAAGACATCACTCATGCGCGTGAGTCTTGCTTGTGCTGCTTCGGTTCTTTGCTGACTCAACCCGATAACCGCATTCCCAAATGCAAATGCGGCGCAACCGAGTTCGAGGAGCGCCGCAACGAACCCGACTTGCCCAGCACACCGAAAGGCAAACGCCGGGAGTATTCACGGCAGGAATACTGACCGGGTAGTCCGTCCGGCTCCGGACACGGCACCGGGGCCTTCATTCTCCTCAGGGAGGCGGAGCGCTCCACCGTTCAGGGGGAAAATCCGCTTGACAGGGAAGGTGTTCGGCTGTATCTTCCCGTCCTGTGTAAGCGGTGACACCGATTCTGATTGCGGTTCCTGTTCACCCCTTCCCCTCACGAGGAGAAAGAAATGAAGAAACTGCTCGCGCTCCTTGCCCTTGCCATGCTCGTATTCGCCTTCGGCTGCCAGCAGCAGGCCGAGGCGCCCGCCTCGACCACGCCGGTTATGCCGACCCAGGCGGAACTCGACAGCATCCGGGCCTACCTCGAAACCGCCCAGATGGATTATGCCCAGGCCTGGTGCAACAAGGACATCGAATTCATCCGCAACTGCTGGTCCCATGACGCCGACGTCATGCTCATCCCCCCCGCCACCCGCGAGCGGCTGGTCGGGTTCGGGGCGGTCGAACAGTGGTACCAGGGCAATTTCGACGGGATCGAGAATGTGGACTTCAAGATCCACGAGCTCATGATCAAGGTGACCCCGGACGGCAAGAGCGCGGTCATCACCTACTATGTCGAGAACGACTTCACCGACAAGGCCACCGGCAAGCCCACCAAAATGACCCCCCGGGTCTGCGTAGTCAAGACCGTACAGGACGGCCAGTGGAAGCAGGTTTACGGCGACGCTTCTTTCAGCGTCGAGGAACTGACCAAGAAGTAACTGCGCTCCCGTATCAGCGAAACGCAAAAGCCCCCCGATTCCGGGGGGCTTTTTTTTGTCGGCGCGGTCTGCTATCCGGACGACCGGCGCCATGCGAAGCGCGGAGTACAGAAGCAGCGCGACGAAAGCAATCCGCCGTTATTCAGGATTCCGAGTCGGTCACGCCCCGAACTCCACAGTCGCGATCCGTTTCCCCGGCAGACGCAGACGAGCCGTTCCGTTCCGGTACTCCAGCCCAACCGACGGGTCGGGAGACCCGTTCAGGGTCACGCACCGGGCGGACGCAAATTTGCGGCCGGGACGGACCGCCGCCTCCGCCGGTTCCGTTGCCGGATTGAACATCCGCATGATGAGCCGGTCCTCCGATAACTGCACCGAGGTCGCCACCACCGGACCGTCCACTTCAAGGAAGGAATGCTCCCGCGGCAGCCGGGCGTTTTCTCCGGGGCCGGTCAAACGACATCTCTCGGGCATGGCGGTGCGGACCGGGTCGTTCACACGCTGTCCGAGGTGGCAGAGATCCACCGCCGGAGCCGCACCCCGATAGGGTGTCACCCAGTACCGGAAGACATGCGTCCCCAGTACCTGCCCGCCCGGGTTGTCCCCGGAGAACACCGCGCGACGGAACCCCCGGAGCAGGGTGAGGGCGATGGAGCGGTCCGGACGATCGAGCACCGCGCTCTCCGGCAGCCCCCGGCTCACCACGGCGAGCCCGTTTTCTCCGTCGCCGAACGCCGTCCAGGTCTGCTGGGGGCGGGTTTCAACATCGAGCTCACGGCGCGACGCATTATCCGCGGCCAGAGCCAGGGGACGCTCCACCACGTCGAATGCGGCGTCGGAAAGGTACGTATCCCCAGTCAACCCGGTGGGAAAGAGCACCCGGAGCCGGTGATCCCGGACCGTGTTCTCCACCGTGGTCTCCACCTCCACCCTCGGGCAGCCGCGACGGATGGTCACATCGGAGGTGATGACGAGGGGAATCAGCCGTTCGGAGCGGACCATGCGGCCGAAATCGAATTCCTCCGGGACCGTCATGACCGTCCGGATACGCAGGGTCGCCTTCTCCGGGCCGTCGGCGACAAGCGCCACATCCGCACCGCAGGAAGCGCTGGTATGGATGCGGTCGTTCACCGCCACGCCGTGATACCAGCCATCGCCGATATCAGCCCGGTCCTCGAAGGTCAGCAGGTCCGTGTACGTCCTGCCGGAGCGCTGGTCGGTGAGGGTCAGGGTTCCGTTCGGCGCGGCTTCCACCCGGAAGAACTCGTTCCCGACAGCGCGGCCGGAGACGGCGAGAGAGCCGTGGTAGCGCACCGGCCCTTCCGCTGGTTCCACCAGAAGCACGGCGTACCCGAAGGCCGGTATCCGCAGGGGAGCGGTCACCCGGACCACGGGGCGGTCGTCCGGAACGGGGAACTTGTACCGGAGACGGCGGAATCCGCTCCGGTTTATCTCCTGCCCTATAAGTTGATACGGGATCTCTTCCCCGGTTGCTCCGTGCAGGTGGAAGGAATACTTCTTCTCGAACCCGAAGAACTCCTGGAAGGAGGGCCAGTCCGGCGGAAGCGGAATATCCAGATCAACCGGCTCGTCGATATCTCGGGCGGTCTGGTTGAACACGCCGAGCACCAGTTCCCCCCGCGGACGTTCGCCGGGAGCCGCGGCACAGGCGATCTCCGACAGCGCCTGAGCGGAGAGCCGGGAGGAGATGCCGAAGGACTGGTCATAACGGTAGACCATGTCCTGATGGACCTGGTCGATGGAACAACCGCAGATGCTGTCGTGGGGATGGTTCTCCAGGAGATGCTTCCAAGCGGTGCGGAAATAGCCATCGGGGTACTCCCTCCCCAGTTCCATCGCGGCGAAGGCGCTGAAGGGCTCCGCCCAGAGGCAGAGCTCGTCCTCGCAGGCCGCGTTCTTCAGCTTCAGGTGAATCCGGCTGGAGAGCACTCCCGGAATGAGCCACTGCTGATCCTCCCCAACCGGATCGCGCCCGGTTTCCCGCAGTTCCCCGGAGAGCAGGACCTGGATGCCCGGATTCGAGCAGAGCACATCCTCCATATAGCGGTCCAGGTCGGAGTGGACGATTTCGATGCCGCGCTCCGCCAGGCGTTCGTTGGCCCGGGCGATCATTTCCGGGGTACGCGGTTCGATCTCCAGGTGATCACCGCCGTCGAAAAGGAGAATCGGCCCCTCCGGAGTGCGTCCGGCCTCGAACAGGGTATAGTCAGCCAAACGGCAAACAGCATCATCCAGATCCAGCCGGACATCGGCCTCCATGGCGCGACGCACCCGGAAGGCATAAGTGCAATACCCGTCCGGGCCGAACCGGTAGGACGGGATCACCGTACCGTCCGGCGCCGCCCACCGCAGGAGCCCGTAATGTTCCCGCTCGTGGGTGCCCCGCCAGACAAAGGCACAGGGAATGCCGAGCTGATCGAAGACCTGGGGGAGCTGCCCGGTGTGGCCGAACATGTCGCAGGCGAACCCAGCCCGGGAGGAAGGTGCGCCGAACTCCCCGGCCAGCTTCATCCCGAACTGCAGATTGCGCACCAGGGATTCCCCGCTCACCAGCCACTCGTCGGGGAGGACATACCAGGGACCGAGCTTCAGCTTCCCGGCTTTCACCGCTTCGATCACCCGCTCCCGCATCCCGGGACGGATTTCAAGATAATCGAGGACGGGGATCACCTGGCCGTCCATCACGAAGCTGCGGTACTCCGGATTCTGCTCAAAGGTCAGGAACAGCTCGTCCAGAAGCGAAACCAGCCGCATCCGGAATCCCTGGAACGACTCGTACCACTCCCGGTCCCAGTGCGTGCTCGCCACATAATGCGCCGTGCGGGGCATGGTTGGTTCTCCGGTGAGAGAAAAACGGATTGTGGGGGTTTTTGCGAAAATATATGCTGAATCATCCCCGTCCCCAAGCCCAAACTCCACGGCACAAAAGAAAACGGGCGGTCAGGGAGAAAGGCTGTGACCGCCCGCAAATAAAAATACGGTTATCGGGTTGAGTCAGCAACGAACCGAAGCATCACACGCAAGACTCACGCGCATGAGTGGTGTCTTTTCCTGCCCCCTGCAAGGGGGAAGGTGGCCGCAAGGCCGGAAGGGGGTCTTGGCTGCGCCCGCCATGATTTGGCCCTGTTTTCTGACTCAACCCGATAACCGAAAATAAAAAAGGAAGACCGGTGCCGGTATTCCGGACTCCCAAGTCCTCCCCCCGTCTTTCTGTCCGGCCCATCCCTTCAGGCGCTCGTCTCCGGAATCATTTCTCTCCCCCACGCTCTTTGGCCTCCCGCAACTGCTCGTCGGAAAGCGCCCGCTGGTCGGAATAGGCCGTATTCCCGGGCGGAGTGAACTGGAACTTCTGCATGTAGGGAACCGGTTTCCCCGCCCGGAAATCCAGCATGGACTGAGCATAGAATTCCCTGGCCTCCTCCGGGCTCTTTTTCCCCTGAACTATGTCGTGGGCCAGATTGATGGCGAGAAAGTTGGCCTCCTCGTCGTGGCAGCGTGCGGTAATCATCCCCCTCGTGCGCTGAACGCTGACGCTCCCGTCGAAAATGGCCAGTTCGCACATCCGGTTGACGGGAACGGAATAGTTGATCGACTGTTCGACCAGATCGGTGTGCGGAATGGGGAAATCGTGCTTCGCCGTTTCCCGGAATACGACCGTCTGCTTCCACGGACCGTTGTTGTACCAGATGAGCATGGAGGGAGTGGCTTCGTCCGGCTCTCCGTATTTCCTGATGACCGGTTCGGCCGCTTCCCGGACATCCTTCGGCCATGAACTGATAACGTCCCGGGCGCGATCCTGGGCAACATTCATTTTCTGCCTCCTTTATAAATTTTGCTGATGCCCCCGTCTCCGGAATACCCGTTCCGGCGGTACGGCGATGAGGCGGACATCGGATTCATTGCGCCGGAAAGAAAGTTGGAGTAGAGTCCGGAATTCAGAAAGGGGGAAAACTGATTCTACCTGCGCAAGGCAATGCCCGCATACTATTACGCTACCGTCTACATCTCCCCCAGTCAAGTTGATTCGAGGCACTCGCAATTGGTCCCCACCGGCGCCTGCCTTGCGGCGCCGTCTTTTCAGCCGGGCAGTTTCCGCTTTACACGTCCCCTTCGCCGTGCTATTCTTCCTCAAAGCGCATGAGGACAAAAACAATTTGACGGAGGCGGCATGACGAAGCGGGAAGCGGTCCGCGCGGTGCTCGAAGGGAAACGTCCTCCCTGGGTGCCATGGTCCTTCTCTTTCACCGTGGAGGCGCAGGAAAAGCTCGCCACCCACTTCGGTGAAGATGACCTTCTGACGATCACCGGGAGCCACCTTCTGGGATTGGGAAACGATATCGGCTTTTTCGAGGATGCGGGCGAAAGCATGGTGCGGGATGTGTTCGGTGTGGTCTGGGACCGGAGCGTGGACCGGGATATCGGCGTCGTGCGGGGGTGCGTGCTACCGGAGCCGACGCTGCGGGGTTACACCTTCCCCGACCCACTCGACCCGCGCTTCTTCGCGGACATCCCGGAGCGAATCGCCCGGCGGGGCGACCTGTTCCGGGTTTACCAGATCGGGTTCTCCCTCTTCGAGCGGGCCTGGACTCTCCGGGGAATGGAACGGCTGCTCATGGATTTCCACGACCACCCGGCGTTCGTCCGGGAACTCCTCGACTCCATCGCCGATTACAATATCGTCCAAGTGCGGGAGGCGGTGCGGCACGACATCGACGCGGTGTATTTCGGCGATGACTGGGGGCAGCAGCACGGGCTGCTCATGGGGCCCCGGCTCTGGCGGGAGTTTCTCAAGCCGGTGCTCGCCCGAATGTATGGCGCGGTGCGGGAAGCGGGCAAATTCGTGATGATCCACTCCTGCGGAGACGTGGACGAACTCTTCGGAGACCTGGCGGAGATCGGCGTGGCCTGCTTCAACCCCTTCCAGCCGGAGGTGATGGACACGGCCGCCCTCCTGACTGAGTGGCGCGGACGGCTCTCCTTCTATGGCGGCATTTCCACCCAGCGCACCCTCCCCTACGGGACTCCGGAGGAGGTCCGGGCCGAGGTGAAGCGGCTCATCGCGCTCGGCCGTGAGGGTGGATACATTCTCGCCCCGGCCCACGCCGTGGAAGGCGATGTGCCGCTGGAGAACATGCTGGCCATGATCGAAGAGGCGGAACGGCAAAAGGCTTCCTGATTGCGCATAGACACCTGCCGGACGCAGAGCGGGCCGGGGTATCGAAAACCCCGGCCCGCTCTTTTTGTATGATTCGTTCCGTCCGCCGGTCAGGCCGGGTAAATCGGCACGCCCAGTTCGGCGTCCCAGCCCATGCCCTTGACATAGAAATTATAGAGCCCGGGTGAGGAGAAGTTATCCCACACCACGTGATGCACTCCGGCATCGATATCGCCGTGCTCGAATTTCCAGACCACTTCGCCCCGGCTGTTGTAGACGAACACCCCGGCATCTCCCTTCTCGGGAACGGTGACCGCCAGATTGACCCTTCCCTCGCCGTCCGTACCGAGATTCCGTACGGCGGGAGCGGCCGCGGTGCGTCTTTTTTTCCAGGCGGAATAATCGAAGGGCTCGTCGCAGAGATGAAACTCCGGTTCATTCTGGCCGTCGTAGTCACGCTGGAGATAATAGGTGACCAGCGGAGTGCGCTCGAGACTGTCCAGACTGACCGGCGCGGCCTGCCCGCTCTTCCATTCGTACAGGGGAATGTCGCGGGGATCGAGAACATTGGACATGCCCCGTTCGATGCCGATATGGAAAAGGCCGAAGTTACCCGGCTCGTGCCCGGCCAGCCAGTGGGAGATGATGTCCACCCGGAAGGGGTCGCGCCCGAAGATGACGATGTTCGACATGTAGTCCCGGCTGGTCACATTCCCGGGGCCGATGGGAGCGTGGGGCCCCTTACCGAACCCGTTGCCGTCCTGGCTGTAAATACCTTCCACCACGTGCAGATTGGCGGGGCTCACGCTCAGGTTGTCGAGAGCGCGGTGCACCCAGGTTTCCTGCCAGATGCCGCCGTTTGTGCCCGGACGGTTCCAGCGGGGGATGCCGTCCTTCACATGACGGCCGTAAAGCTGTTCCAGACGACGCTCGAAATCATCCTGGAAGTATTTGTGGTACGCTTTTTCATAGAGCGGCTTGGGTTCTTTCCGGATCTGGTCATACCGGGAGCAGAACTGGTGGAACCGGCGGCCGGTGATGCCCTGGAGATTCTTGATGGCGGCGGTGATCCCCATGCCGTGGGACTTGAGCTTGGCGATGTTCACGAGGAAGCTGTCCTCCTCGTTCATGGGCGCCATGTACCCGTATTTCTTCAGCATCACACCGTCCGGAATCTCTTTTAAGATGATGTCCTTGCCTTCCTTGAGATCCCAGATGTGTATGGTCGAGAGATCGCGGAGATCGATGCCAGCGCGGTCGCACATGGCCCGCCACCCCATGGGCTCCCACTGGGTCGGGCAGCAGCATTCCCGGATGAAGTACTGTTGCGGTCCGACATCCCGCATGCTTCCAACCCAGCCCTCGACGAAATAGGGGTCGGTGTTGACCCCGAGCTTTTCCACAACAGGTTTGCCGTCTCTGGGACCGGCGGAGGTCCAGTTGGGCTTGACATTCACCTTTGTGGAAACCGGAAATCCCGTGGTGGAGGGTACGATGAGTTCCTTCGAAAGCGTCCGTCCGGCCTGAAGCATGGCGTCGGCGTCGGTTTTCTCTCTCACCGAGGTGCGGTACACGAATACCGCATCCGGATGCTCCCGGACAAAGGGGTGCACGTCGAATCCGGGTTCGCCCGCGGTCTTTCCGGCGGTGGCGCAGCCCTGGAGCCCCAGCCCGGCCACACCGAGGGCGGCCGACGATTTGATGAAGTCTCTGCGTTTCATGTTCTTCCCCTCGGGTTACTGTATAAACGCTGTCACGTTAAGTTGTTCCTGCTCCTGTTACTCAATGCCGCCGGACCGAACGCGCCTGAAGGCGTGCATCCAGACGGTTCACTTTTCTTCCGTCCATCGGCCGGGTCCGGTCAGCACTGTTTCAGCAGGCCCCAGACGCCGGGTTATACGAAATTGCGAACAAGAAGGCCAGAATGATCATTGCGGGGACGGTTCGCGACCCATCCCTGCGCTCGTTCCGGGCGATTCGCATCGATTGTGTTATCCCCTGCCTGCTCACGTGATCCGTTTTTCGTATTACAGCCCTTTTCGTATTTAACAGAGATCGACCATCACGGTCCGGTCCCATCCCTCGCCCCGGAGCCTGACCGCGTAACGGCCCGGCGCCACCCTGTCATCCCACACCACATGATGGACGCCCGCCGCAATCCGGCCCGCGAAGGGGCGGCCAACCACGGACCCGTCCGGGCCGCAAACACTCACTTCCACTTCCCCGTTGCGAGGCAGGGAGAGATCGAACACCACGTGACCCCGCCGGTCAAATCCGAGATGACGAATGGATGGAATGGATGCTCCTTTTGGTTCGACGTTTCTAAAGGCAGAATAGTTGAACGGTTCGTCGCAAAAATGATATTCCGGCTCACTCGCGCCGCCATAATCTTTGCGAAGATACGGCGTCGCCAGCGGAGTCCGGGGTATCGTTTCCAGACTGACCGGGGTCGCACGTCCGTTCTTCCATTCAAACAGGGGAATTTCGCGGGGATCCAGCACATCCAGCATTTTCCGTTCCCGGGCGATGTGGAAAAGCCCGAAGTTCCCCGGCTCGTGACCCGCGAGCCAGAACGCCGCCAGGTCCACCCGCAGCGGGTCCTCTCCGAAAATCACGATATTGGAAAGATAGTCCCGGCTGGTGACCTTCCCCGGGCCGAGCGGTTCATGGGGGCCGACGCCGAACCCGTCGCCATCCTGGCTATAGACGCCTTCCACCACATTCAGCGCGGGAACGGTTACGCTCAGGTTGTCCAACGTGCGCTGGACCCATATCTCCTGACGCAGACCACCGTCGGGCTCGGGCCGATCCCAGCGGGGAATACCGTCCCGGACATGACGGGCATGCAATTCCTCGATGCGGCGCTCGAAATCCCTGTGAAAGAACTCGAGGTATCGCGGCTCGAACCGTTTCCGGATATCGCTGTGCAAAATGCAGACCTGATGGAAACGACGGGCGCAGATCCCCTGGAGGTTTTTTACCGCCGCCGTGATTCCCATGCTGTGGGCTTTGAGCTTGGCGATGTTCACGAGGAAGCTTCCCCCCTCGTTCATGGGCGCCATGTACGCGATCTCCCGCATCACCACGCCGTCTGGAACCCGCCGGAACAGGATGTCACGGCCTTCTTTCAGTTCCCAGACATGGGCGCTGGAGAGGTCCCGGAGGTCAATTCCCGTCCGTTCGCACATGGCGGTCCATCCCATGGCGCTCCAATCCCGGGGACAGGCGCACTCACGGATGGAAAACCGGCGGGGGCCGACGTCCCGCATCGCTCCGGCCCACCCCTCGATGAAGTTGAGGTCGGTGTTGACTCCGAGTTTTTCCAGAACGGGACGCCCCTCCAGCGGCCCCGCACACGTCCAGTTGGGCTTGATGTTCACCTGCGCGGAAAGCGGATAGCCGAACCCGAATGTCCGCACAATAAGATCCCCGGCAAGCCGGGCTCCGGTCTGCCGGATCGAGGCCGCATCCAGTTTGTCCCGCACATCCGTACGGTGAATGAACACCGCCTCCGGATGGGCTTTGACAAAGGGATGCACATCGAACAGCAGTTCATCCGAAGGGACGTTTTTCCGGGCCGGAGAACATCCCTGACCGGCCACTCCGGCAGCGCCGAGCACCGCCGCGGTTCTCACAAACTCTCTACGTTTCATCCTGTTTCTTCCAGTGGCCAGGCCTGCGCCGGTACTGCCGGATATGCCGCCAAAGTGTTGAGAAGCCCCGGAGGGATGAACCGGCTTTTCAGTCGCCATCACCCGCCTGGCTTCCTGTCGCCCCCTCCCGGTTATCGACCGCCTTCCTGTCACAGGGTAATATAGGCAGCGATGGACGAAGCCGCAAAAGAATAGCACCCGCACCGGGGAACCCACCCCCGGATGACCGAAGGGCCAATCAGTAAGCAGGACGCAAAAACACGAAACCGTGATGGTGGAAAAACATTGACATGGAATAATACTAATATCGATATTTATATATACATTACATATCAACACCATGTCGTTTGCGAAATCCGCAACCCCGCCCGAACATCTTCGGATATCCGGGAGGTTCCTCGTATGAGCAAAGCCCGCCTGCTACATTACCGAGCATCCAACGGCGTTCGCGCGTTTCAAAAGTGGATCATTCCCTATGTGAAATCGAACATCCATGCGGGCAGGTTGCGCCCTATCCTTTCCTATCTCTACACCGACTGGAAATGCAACATTGACTGCCACTATTGTTTCCAGTACAACAACAGCCAGCCGGGAATGTCCATGGAAACAGCCAGGAGTTCCATCGACTGGCTCCGGAGTCTGGGATGCCGGGTTATCGCGCTGATGGGCGGAGAGCCGCTTGTACGCAGGGACTTCATCCTCGATGTAGTCCGATACGCCGCACGGCGGGGATTCTTCGTGTATCTACCCACCAACGGCTATCTCCTCACCGGGGATTTCATTGATAAAATCGGCGCGGCGGGCGTCTCTGCGGTCAATCTGGCGGTGGACTGTGTAACACCCCGGCCGGGTCTCCCCAAAGCACTCATGGCGATTGAACCCCAGTTCCGGTACCTGGTGCGCCGTCAGGAGCGGTACGGATACCTGCTCTTCTTCAACATGAACATCACCAGCATCAATATCCGCGATATCAAGATGCTCACCGAAATCGCCCATGCCAACCACATCGGAACGGACTATCACATCAATGAGCCCCCCATGGAAGCCAACGAAGTCGGCCACTTCAACCGGGCGCGCGACAATCTCTCCATCCGTCCCGACCAGTTCGACGAGGTTGACCGTCTTCTCGACTGGGTTATCGAAAAGAACCGCCTGGGCTACCCGATGGTCAACTCCATCCCCCACCTTCGGCTCATGAAGCACTGGATGCGCGGAAAATCCGTGCCCTGGCAGTGCCGCGCCGGACAGAACGGAACCATGATCCGTCCCGATGGCTCCCTGTCGCCTTGTTTCGGCCTCATGACCTATGATCACGATTGGGGACGGATCTGGGAACCCCGGTTCGACCCGAAGGAACTGGCCCGGGTCAAGCAGACCTGTCAGCCGCACTGCCTGTCCACCTGTTTCTATACCATGGGACATTACTACCAGCCCGGCGAAGCATTCAAGTGGATGTATAAACACATGCGGACCGGAAGCGGGAGATAACACTGCAACCACTCCCCGCGAGAGTTTCCTCCGTTCTGCTTCCGCCGGTATCACTCCTTCCATTCCGGAACCGGCGGCTTCTGCCCGTCGGGAATGGCGCTCCGGTAGGTAAACCCCTTCGTCTTCTCCGCGAACTCGGCTTTGGCTCCACGTATCACCTCCGGATTCAGCAGCGCTTCGACTCCGCCCGTGGCCAGAACCTTCGCGGCGACCATCATTCCGGCCAATCCGGCCGGAGATCCGGAACTGGATGTAACCGCCCAATGGTGTCCCGGGGCTCCCCGGGGCACTGTGGCGACCGTGAGTTCACCGGAGGTGGGAATGATCCAGCTCACATCAGCGACATCGGTGGACGCTCCGGAATTGCGGTCATTTCCGAAAGGTTCGATTTCGGTGCTCATGCCCGTTTCGGGAAGCCCGAGCGTACGCTGGACTCCCCGGGCGAATTCCTGCTGATCCCCGGTGAAGGACGGCGCTCCGGTCTCCCGCAGGGCGCGGTCAAGCACTGCGGAAAGCGTGCGGTTGGGAAGATACTCGTACACTCCGGTAATGACGTTCACCTCCAGAGTCGTCCCGGTCATGAGCGCCGCGCCCTCCGCGCATGCAATCACCCGGCGGTAGACTTCCTCCAGCCTGCGACGATCACGGTCCCGGACATAATACCATGCCGCGGCCCGGTCCGGCACGATATTGGGGGCAGATCCGCCGTCAGTGATCACCGAGTGGATGCGGACCTGGTCCTCTATGTGTTCACGGAGATAGTTCACGCCCACGCTCATCAATTCCACTGCGTCCAGGGCGCTCCGACCGTTCCAGGGGCCGGCCGCGGCGTGGGCGGTCTTTCCTCGGAACACCACCTCTAACTCGTTCTTGGCCAGGGAACTCCCGGTCCGGGCATTGTTGAGCGTTCCCGGATGCCAGGCGAAACAGGCGTCAACCCCGTGGAAAACCCCCGCTTTCGCCATGTATACCTTGCCGAGCGTACCCTCCTCCGCCGGGCACCCGAACAGCTTCACCGTGCCGCCGATCTTCTCCCGCTCCATGACCTCACGCAGAGCAAGCGCGGCTGCAACCGCCGAAGTCCCCAGCAGGTTGTGCCCGCACCCATGGCCCGGACCGCCGTCGGCGACCGGCTCCTTTCCTGTCGCGCCCGCTTTCTGGGAAAGCCCGGGCAGAGCGTCGTACTCGGCAAGCAAACCGATGACCGGAGCCCCGGAGCCGAATTCCGCCACAAACGCGGTGGGCATGTCCGCCACTCCCCGTTCCACGCGGAATCCTCCCCGTTCAAGCATCGCGGCGAGGAGTTCGGCGGAACGATACTCCCCGAGCCGGGTTTCCGCGAACCCGTGAATGGCGAGCGCCGCCTCCTCGAACCCGGTCCGATGGGAGTCTATCCACTCACGGGCGGTCCGTTTTCCCCGTTCCATGCGTTCATCCGCCTCCGCCGCCGCGGAGACAGCCAGAACCGCGCAGCATGAAAGCATGAAAACCAGCTTGCAAAACATGAATCCTCCCCGTTTAATTCCGCCCGAAACCGCTGTTCCGAATGTCATGCACTTCCGAATCCACCTCGTTGCCTAGCGGCGTTTAGTGATACCGGAGCCCGGTTCGAAGCGAACTCCCGTTTCGCACCGGTACAATATAACCAATTCCACGACCGCGGCAAGTGAAGAGCGGCGGGAAAGACGCAGGCGATGCATGCGACGGAAAAGGCGCCCGCCCGGGACAGAGCAAACAAAACGCCCTCTCCCGTTGCAGTTACGGGAAAGGGCGTGTCATTTCCGTCACCGGGACCCCCGGCGTTCAGCACTTTTTGGAGGGAATGAGGCAAATGAATTTCAGCGCGCGCCCGGGCATGCTCTCGAAATGGTGGGCTTCTCCCGCGGCAACGACCCCGGCGTCACCGACTCCGAGCGGCAACGTCTCATCCTCGCCCACCAGCTTTCCCTCACCCTCTATGATGTAGAACTCGTGTTCCCAGGGATGGGAATGATGCGGCGTGTATCCCCGGGGCGCGATTTCGATGATACGCATATAGAACTTTTCGGCACCTTCATTCTCGGTAAGCAGCCACCGGATGGTCGCATTTTTTCCGCCGTCCTCAACTTTCTGCTCGGGTACCGACAGGTAATTGACCACGTGCATAATGAAACCTCCACGAGGATACTGGTATGAATTGGGTGAAATGCAACAACGCCTCCCGGGGTCACCGTACAAGCGGACTCCGCCATCAGACCGGTCACGCGCTCCGGCTTCCGGTCACCAGTCCGGACCGAGAAGGTCAACGGTTCCCTCCGGAAATTCCTCGATATTCAGGGGTATGACCATGGCGATGTTCTTTTCCGGGAGGGGCACGGGATTTCCGGACTCGTCCCGCGTGGTCACCGGATAGTGCACCGTACGCCAGCCCATTCGCCCATACACCGCTTCGAGCTTCGGCAGGCAGAAGAGCAATCCTGCGTCTATCCCGCGACTCCGGGCCTCATCCAGCGCCCGTTTCATCAGACGGTCGGAGAATCCCGTTCCACGCAATCCCGGACGGACCGAGAAGCCCTGCACGCCCGCTACGGTCACCCGGCGGTTCCCGGCGACCTCCACGGTCCGCTCCACCATGGCGCAGTGCGCCGCGACCGTACCGTCCGGCTCCAGGCCGACCACCGACCAAGACGGAGCGGAATGCCAGTCGCGGGTTCGTGCATAGTGGTCCGCGTTGTGGGGGAAGCATTCCACGAGAATATCACGGATGGCGAGATCGAGGTCCGCGGGCATATCCGCTTCCTCCAGCACGGAAAAGACAACATCCTGATCGTTCCGCTCGGTCATGGAGTCTCCGGAGAAAAAGGCCGATATATCGTTCTTGCTTCTTCCATGTCTTCGCGCATGGTCTTCGCGCATGCATGCGGGAGACTTCGCCTGTCACAACTTGTGGATGACGCTGGTGACCACGCCCCAGACCTCGAAGTCCATTCCCTCGCTGATCTCAATGGGACGGTAGCGCGGATTGGCGGGCGCAAGAAAAAGCCTCCCGCCGGATTTCATGATCCGCTTCACCGTAAGATCGCCGTTGATGACCGCAATGACCACGCTGTTGTGGCCCGGGTCGAGAGAGCGGTCCACCACCAGGATGTCCCCGGTGTGAATCCCCGCGTCCTGCATGGAATCGCCGGAGGCACGCACGAAAAAAGTCGCCGCCGGATGCTTTATCAGGTGCTCGTTGAGATCAAGGCTTCCCTCCAGGTAGTCATCCGCGGGGGAGGGAAACCCCGCCGATACCCTCGCCAGGAAAAGCGGCAACGGTTGGAAACGCGAGCACCCGGAGGGCGCAATCAATTCCGCGGTAGTCATACTGAGCATGCTCCCGTACGTGTTCTGGGTGGAAACTGCATACCGGAAGTTCAGCAACATACCGCAAGATAGTGTAAATACTTATCCTTGTCAAGCTGTGCAAACATACAGCATATCTCCGCCGGGATACGATCCTCTCTCCTTTTGACGTTTCCGCACGCTTACGCCCACTTGATGAGCATAAGATCCTGGGAAGAGTACATATCCGGATGGCACGGCAGAACGCGGAGCGCGTACCCGGATTTCCCGCTCCTCTCGAAAGCGAGCCGACCCTCGAACGTATGGCCCTTGAGCTTCTCGCCCTTCCACTCCATGGGAACCGGGCGGGCGTCGAAAAGAGTTCCGGCAGCATCCACCATCCCGGCAAACAGTTCCACGCTCACATCCTGGGGTGTCAGGTTCCCCAGGTTGATCATGGCGGTAACCCGGACGTTTTCCCCCACCGTAAACGGACCCTCGCTCTCCGCGTCGACCCGCATAATACGGATGCCGGCCCAGTTGTCACGCACGCGCTGCTTCCAGAGGGCGAGCTGACGGGCACGGGCGGCGTTGTCGGTCCGGAGCACGTCATAGCGTTCGATGCCGGGACGATACCGGTCGCTGAAGTATTCGTGGACCATGCGGTGTGTATTGTAAATCGGGATGAGCCGGCTCATGGATTGCTTCATTTTCTCGATCCATCGCCGGGGAACGCCACTCACCTCCACGTCGTAGAAGAGCGGCACGATATCCTGTTCCAGAATGTCGTAAATGGCATTGGATTCGACCGAATCCTGGAACACGGGATCGTCGTACACTTCGCCGGAACCGATAGCCCAGCCCACTTCGGGCGTGTAGGCCTCATCCCACCAGCCGTCGAGAATGCTCAGGTTGATGGCGCCGTTGGCGGCGGCTTTCATGCCGCTCGTACCCGAAGCCTCCAGCGGACGACGGGGGTTGTTGAGCCATACATCCACACCCTGAACCATGTACCGCGCCACGCTCATGTCGTAATCCTCGAGGAAGATCACGTTCCCCCGCAGTTCCGGGAGCCGGGAATAGTGCACGATGCGGCGGATGAGTTCCTTGCCCTCGTCATCCCGGGGATGGGCTTTCCCGGCGAAGATGAGCTGCACCGGACGGGCCGGGTCTTTCAGGATACGGGCCAGGCGGGGGATGTCCCGGAAGATCAGGTCGGCGCGTTTGTAGGTGGCGAAACGCCGGGAAAAGCCGATGGTGAGCACCTTGGAATTGAGCGCCCCCCGGGTGGCGTTCAATTCGTATTCGGACGCGCCCTGGCGTTTGAACTGCGTGGCAAGCCGCCGCCGGATGAAGGAAACGAGGCGCTCCCGGCGGCGTTCGTGCATGCGCCAGACTTCCTCGTCGGGAATGGCGTTGATGCGATCCCAGATTTCGATGCTGGTCGGCTCCTCCCGCCACTTCGGGCCCACATAGCGGTCATAAAGGTCCACCAAGTCCTGGGACACCCAGCTTGATACATGGGTGCCGTTGGTGACATGGGTGATGGGAATTTCCGTATCCGGGAAATGGGGCCAGAGATTTTTCCACATATCCCTCGACACCTGCTTGTGCAGACGGCTCACCGCATTGGACTGGTCCGCGGCTTTGAGCGCGAGCACGGTCATGCAGAAGGGCTCGTCCCCGGCTTTCGGGTTGATGCGTCCCAACCCGAGAAATTCTTCCTCGGTCAGCCCCAGTTCCGGATAGAAATTTCCGAAATACCGGAGCATGAGCGAGGACGGAAACCGGTCGTGGCCCGCCGCCACCGGCGTATGGGTGGTAAAGACGTTCCCCGCGCTGGCCAGTTCGAAAGCCTCGCCGAAGGTCATTCCCTCCATTTCCATGAGCGTCCGGATACGCTCCAGGGCCAGGAACGCGGCGTGGCCTTCGTTCATGTGACAGATGGTCGGCCAGACATCCATGGCGTGCAGGGCGCGGATGCCGCCGACCCCGAGGAGCAGTTCCTGAC
>JAWLHT010000088.1:0-17166 GCA_041690195.1 Candidatus Latescibacterota bacterium | reverse complement strand
CCCCATACCGTACACGTTGACATGGTAGGAGCCGGGATAGTTTCCGATGTGGTTCATGCCGATCATGGGCGGCTGGCCGTCCCGCGGCTTGTAGGTGAGCACTATGAGTGAAGCTCCCAGCGTCTTTTTCTCATCGATCCACTTTCCGATATCCATCACATAGTCGCCGGTGAAGTATGCGCTCTCGATGCCGCCACCGAGCGCGGCATGGGCGTAATTGATGACATGTGGGAAATGCCAGGTGAAATGCGGCTCCGGGCAGTAGGCCTCATAGGCGCGGACCGGCCCTTTTTCAAGCGCGAATCTCTGCATCTCGGCTATTTCGGGCTGGAACTCCAGGGAGGAGGCGCTCATCACCGGGGCGTTGAATGCTTTGGCCAGCCGGATGATCTCTTCGGAATCGCCGATGGTTGCCGCGAAGGGACGGTTGATGAAGACCGGCTTGCCCGCTTCCAGCGCGGGACGGGCCAAATCGAGGACCATCCGGTAGTCAGCGTGTTCCACGTGGACGGCATCGCACTCCCTCACCAGCATTTCCGGATCGGTCATGACCTTTTCGAACCCGGAGGATTTCTTCAGCATCTCGGCCGCACCGGGGACATCATCCCAGACCGCGTACGGGCGGCACTTCACCTTTCCTTTCCACCCGGCGGGAGGACTGTTGAATGTCCCGACGAACCCGTGGGAACCGAGCCCGAGTTGGCCGATTTTCACCGTTCCCATCTGTTGCGCGAAAGCGGGGGCGGTTTTGGATGCGACGACCCCGGCGATTCCGGCGACAGCCGCATTTCGGAGAAACGCACGTCTGGTTTCCATGTCAACTCCTCTACATGACGGCTTCATTATCCGAAAACCTGATGCCAACAGGATTGATCACGCTCCCGTCTGGAGGGCGAACGGGCCTCCCCTCATACCGGGTACGGTACGAGGGGGGTGTGACAGGGATATCCCCGTTCCCGGGCGCATCGGTCTATGAAAAATGAAAACCGGATTCACCCATATTGATTCATAACTGGTATCAGACGTCGGGCATTCCCGGGACGCGATCACCCGAGTCTGCGTTTCAGCTCTTCTTCTTGAGAAAATTGCGGACCACCCATCGGCGGATGCTGTCGCTGTAGGGGACTTCGTCCTCGCCGCCCAGGGAATCCAACTGCACCGCCCGACCGGAGAGCCGGGAGAGGTTGGCTGCCGCCAGAGCCCGATGCTGTTCCAAAATAGCCTCGTAGGGACGGGGCGGCTGGCCGGTAACGTAGAACTCATGCAGGGCCCGGAACATGTGGTCGAAGAGTTTGCCGTGGTCTGCGGAAAAAAGTTTGTTTTCACGGGCGCCGAACACGTTGATATGGAAGGAGCCGGGATAGTTACCGATGTGGTTCATGCCGATCATGGGCGGCTGGCCGTCCCTTGGCTTCCAGGTCAGCAGGCAGATGGAGGCGGAGAAGGGCAGTCGCTCGTCGATCCATTTGCCCAGGTCCATGTTGTAGTCGCCAGTGAAATAGGCGCTCTCGATACCGCCGCCGAACGCCGCGTGGGCGTAGTTGAAAACATGGGGGAACATCCAGGTGAAATGTTGCTCCGGACAGTAGGCTTCATAGGTCCGCACCGGGCCCTTTTCAACGGCGAATTTCGCCATCTCCGCCACCTCGGGCTGGAATTCCAGGGAGGAGGCGCACATCAGCGGAGCGTTGTGGGCTTTGGCCAGACGCACGATTTCCTCGGCGTCGGCAATGGTCGCGGTGAAGGGACGATTTATAAAGACCGGCTTGCCCGCTTCCAGCGCGGGACGGGCCAGTTCCAGCGCCCGGCGGTAATCGGCGTGCTCCACATGCACTGCGTCGCACTCCTTCACCAGTTGCACCGGGTCCGCAACGACCTTCTCGAAGCCCTGTTCCTTCCGCATCTTTTCGGCCACCTCGGGGACATCGTCCCACACCACCCAGGGACGGCATTTCACCTTGCCCTTCCACTCTGCGGGGGGATTGGCGAACCGCGCGGTGAAGCTGTGCGATCCCAGGCCCAGGTGGCCGATTTTCACCATGCCCGCGTTCTGCGCGAAGGCGGGGGCGGTTTTCGTTGCGGCGATTCCGGCGATTCCGGCAATTGCGGTCGTCTGGAGGAACGAACGGCGTGAACCCATGCGCGAAACTCCTTTCCGGTTCTGTGTCTGGAGCAGCGAAAAACATGATGGGGTAGTATAGTCAATCGGCGGGGGAGGGGAAAGGGGGAAATGGAATGAACCGGCCTCGACATATTCAGAAAACGAAACAACATCGCCCCGGAATGTTCAGAATGGGAAGGGAGAAAATAAGTGTTTTGGGGAGAAGGCGTCAATTATTCCTGGAGAGATGCTGGGATACTCAAAAGAATGTACCGTTCCCCATACTGTGATTGTTCGAAACAGGCGGGAATGGGTGGTCGTGTGCGGGTACGGGAGCGCATATGTTGTCTGCATCCCCTGCGTTTTCTGTCTTGCATGACGCGTCAGTTGGCCCATCACCCCAAAATAAATAAGGGAGCCCGTTTCCGAACTCCCTTCCCATGTAACTCTGCGTTTCTGATCCTGTGTTTCTCCGTTACTTCCCCTGGTTGATGCGGTCGCAGAGGATATTCACGCCTTCGACCAATTGATCTGTATCGGTGGCGAAACAGATGCGGATGAAGGAATCGGTAGTATTGCCGAAGGTTTCGCCCGGCGCAACCGCGACCTTGCGGGTCTTGAGGAGGTCCACCGCGAAGTCGGTGGAGTTCATGCCGGTTTTGGAGATGTCGATGAGGATGTAGAACGCCCCGCTCGGGGTATAGCTGTAGAGCCCCTTTTCGCGGAGGATTTCCACCACCTTGTCCCGGCGCTGTTTGTAGACGGCGACCATGTCGGCGAAGGGCTGCTGCGGACCTTCGAGGGCGGCGAGGCAGGCTTTCTGGGAAATGCCGCTGGCGCAGGAGATTACCGGCTCCTGGAGTTTGGTGATGAGCTGGACCATGCGCTCGTCGTGGGCGATGGTGTAGCCCACCCGGAGGCCGGTGACCGCGTAGGTCTTGGAGAAGCCGAACACCGTGGCGACCCGTCCGTCCGTGTCGAACCTCCCGGTGGAGGTATGCGTGCCGTCGAAGAGGATTTCCTCGTACACCTCGTCGGAGAGGACGAAGAGGTCGTGCTTGCGGGCGAACTCGACCACCTGCTTCACCGCCTCGGGGGGGAACACCGCGCCGGTGGGATTGCCGGGGGTGTTGACCATAATGAGCTTGGTCCGGGGGGTGACCATCTTCTCCAGGGCGTCGAAATCGAGCTGAAAACCGTTGCGGGAATCGAGAGCGTAGCGGACGCCCTTCGCGCCGATGCAGGCCATCTGCATCATGTAGTTTGGCCAGCCGGGATCGGGAATGAGAACCTCGTCGCCGGCCTCAATCAGGGCAAGGAGGGTGGTGTAGATGCTGCATACCGCGCCGGGGGAGACCACCACGTTCTGGGGGCCGACCCGGAAGCCGTTCTTCTCGGTGACCTTTCGGGCGATGGCTTCACGGAGTTCAGGGATTCCTGCACTCGGGGTATATCGGGTAAAGCCGTCCAGGGCAGCTTTCGAGGCGGCTTCGAGCACGTGTTCGGGCGTATTGAAATCAGGCTGTCCGACTTCGAGATGGATGCAGCCGGGAACATCCTGGGAAAGACCCATGATCTTCCGGATGCCGGAAGAAGGCATGCTGCTGGTCAGATGGTTGAACGACTTCATGATGCTCCTTGCTGGTTCGGATGTGCCTTCGTGGCTCCGGAGAGAGATTTTGAAGGCGGTGTGGATTTCCATCATTGCCATGTGACTGGATGTTATAAAGTATTCGGGTAAAATAATCATTGCGGTACTCCGGAATCAAGATGAAAAAGGGTCTCATATGCATGAATGCCGAGTGCAAGTCGCGCAGATTATCGCGCAGATTATAACGTCCGTGATGACCGGCCTGTTGGAAAGCTCCATGGATGTTGCCCGGTTTTTTCCCGCGGAATAAAAAAACCCTCCGCGTTTCCGGCGGAGGGTTTGTGCCCAGTTCCTGGTGATTGTCCTGTCGTTTGTGTCTGAATTTGGGATTGGGACTTTTTATGCGTAGGAGTGAAGCCCGGAAAGGAGATAGTTCACCCCGAAAAGCGTGAAGAGAGTCGCGAGAAAACCGATCACCGACACCCACGCCGTGGTGCGGCCTTTCCAGCCATGTACCACACGGGTATGCAGAAAAAGGGCATAGACGATCCATGTGATAAGCGCCCATGTTTCCTTCGGATCCCAGGTCCAGTAACTTCCCCAGGCGTATTTGGCCCAGACCGCGCCGAAAATCAGTGCGCCGAGCGTAAAGACGGGAAAACCGATCGCGATGGCTCGATAGGTTACGGAATCCAGGGTGGCAAGATCAGGGAAAGTTCGTGCAGCGAAAGACACTTCGGAAGCCCGTTCCCGGATGAGATACATGACGCTTGCCCCGAACGCTACTGCGAATGCCGCCTCCCCGAGGAAGGACAGCACCACATGCCATACCAGCCACTGGCTCTGAAGCGCCGGGATGAGGGGTACAACCTCTTTGGATGTGGCGGGGGAGGAAGAAAACGCCATAAGCAGGAAAACTACCGGTAGAATGAATACACCGAAGACACGGTTCCGGAATTTTCTCTCCACGATGAGGTAGGCCAGCACAATGGCCGCACTGAAGAAATTCAGCGATTCATACATGTTGGTGACCGGCATGAACCGTGCATGAACTCCGCGGATTATAAGCCCCGCGACCTGGAGCGCGAATCCCGCCAGAAGGAGCATGTTTCCGGCAGTGGCGAACCGTCCGCCGCGCTTCCAGAAAGTCAGGAAATGGATGAGCATGGAGATGCTGTAGCAGACGAAAGCAATATAAAACAAACTGACATCGAGAGACTGCTGCATGCCGTGACTCCGGGTTTCAGCGTGAAGAGTGGCGGGAATCAATGGTGCGTTCGATGAACTGCCGGAAAGAATCGGTTTCTCCCTTGGCCCTGGCGCCAATATGCACCGACCCGTCCTCGGCGAGCGCCCACAGTCGTCTGGGGCGTATGTAAAACGAGAGGAACAGCCCCAGGGTCATGAGCAGCGCGCCCGACCACATGAGTGGAATTCCACGGTCGCGGACCGCGCCGAGCACGGTGTAATACTGAATTTCGGCATGGTTCTCTCCCCTCGGTTCACCGGACTGAAACCCGGTAAGCGTGAAAACTAAAACGAGGTCTTCATGCATGGGCATGTTCAGACCGGGAAACTTTTGGAAAGCGTAGACACTCCAGCGTGTTTCTCCGCGGACCAGCACATCGAGCTTGACCGCGGGGTTGGCCTCGCCGGTGGATTCCCCCATGCGGAAATTGCGGTGCAGTTCGGCCAGACGGACCTGAATGCTGTCTCCGAATCCCGGCACGGGGTATACTCCGTTTTCCACCATATCGGAAATCGTAATGGGCGGCATTTCAGGCGGAGCGCCCTTAAGCCGGATTTCCACCCGGGCGGTATCGTTCAGCGTGGAAGCGGTGGCCTGTTCGTTCGATACGCCGAAACTGGACTGGTAGAGGGTAAACCCGTTGAGCATAAGCGGATGGTTCACCCGGATTTCCCGGGTGAAGGGAGTGCCATCCAACGGCGTGACGGTCACGGAACTGGTGAAGGACTTCGGACGGTCGGGGTGCTGCTCATAATACTCCACCGAGAACCGGTCAAGCTGTATGGTGAATCCCAAAGGGATTTTACTCCCGCTCGGAAGTTCCGCGAGTGCGGTGCTCTCACCCGGGTGCAGCACCACATGTCCGCGCTTCCCTGTAATGAGGCTCACCATACCCCCTGCCAGTAGAAGGAGCAGGCTCACATGGACAACGGTAGCTCCAAGATGGCCGAGACGCCCTGTTTCACCATAAAGACGGTTACTTCCGACCCGGTGCAGACGGAGGCCGGATCTGGAGAAGGCGGCTTCGATTTCGTCCAGGCTGGCGTCGGGAACGGAATGATGGATCGGCATGCGGGTCATCTGTTCCCGTTCGGGTTCTCGGTCGGGCCGGAACGCGGCGCGCCACACCCCCGGAAAACGATGCAGGGTACAGAGGACCAGGTTAAGGCCGAACAGTCCCATCAGCCCCAAAAACAGCGGAGAACCGTAGGTGTTGTCGAATCGGAAGACCTGAACAAGAAATGCTATGGCCCCGGGATACCGCTCAGAGTAAAACTCCCAGGAAAGCCCCTGGGGAATTATCGTGCCGATAACCGCAACGACCGAAATGGCGATCAGGACTACGATCCCGAACTGAAGTGAGCGCAGCGTATCCATCATACCGGGAGTTCCCGGCGATTCTTTTCTGTTCATGCCGTGCATGCTTTCTTATTGGTGAAAGGAATATTAGGGGAAACAATTATACTGATTTTTGAGGGCGGAAACAAGGAAAAATCTTTCCAGGATCCATCCAGAAAAAACAATCGCACCAATTTTGCTTCAGTTACCCGTATACTCCGAACCGCCGATGATCTCCGACTGTTCCGTGCCCCGACTGCTTCAGGAAAACCCAATACCTTTCGGCGAGTCATCAACTCTCATGGTGGCAGCTACTTGTTAAGGGCGCAGACTCAATAATACCGCTGTTCAGGCTGCCCGGAAAACATTCAGAATGCGGGTCAAGCTGCATCCCATAGGCCGCACAGGGCATCGGTACAATTGAGCCTACACCCCTTGTTAAATACAGCTCCGCATTATAAACAGTAGACGCGCCGATAGCGTACGGTTTCCAGAATTTCAGCAAAGATTTACAAAGCCGGACATAGCCCCGACTCATTTCGTGCGGCTTTCCGGTTCTGGAAATAACTTTCGAGAACCGTAAAGCTCCGGTAGAATTTTCCCGTTTTCCAGAGAAAGAAAATCATATATACTATATGGCATGCATTTATTGAAACTCACCACGCCTGATCGGAGGAAAAAATGCGGTTCCCGGTAATCAGGGCGCTTGTCGCATTATTTGCCCTTGCATCGTTTTTCACGATATCGGCTGTCGCGGAGGAGCCGGTTAAGCTTGGATACTATCCCGCCTGGGTGAAAGGCTCCTTCCCTGCGGAGAAGGTTGACTTTACCGTACTCAACCATGTTATCCATGCCTTTGCCTGGCCCGATTCCCAGGGCAATCTCGTGTTCTGGGAGGGATTTCAGTATCCCGAACTGGTGGCGGCGGCGCACCGTGGTGGTGCGAAAGTTTCAGTTGCTCTCGGAGGGTGGGGGAACTGCACCGGGTTTGCACCGGTCACCGCAGACCCGAAACTCCGGAAAAAGTTCATCAAAAATGTCCTCGATTACTGCAAAAAAAACGGATATGACGGCGTGGACATCGACTGGGAGTTTCCGGAGAATCCGACCGAGCGGGACAACCTGACCGTGTTCGTCCGTGAACTCCGCAAGGCGGCCGGGAAGAAGTTCCTGCTCACCATGGCCGTGTCCGCCGGGACATGGTCCGCCGACCACAACGACTACGCCGCCCTGAAGGAGTACATCGACTGGTTCAATGACATGACCTATGATTTTCATGGTTCATGGACCCCCCGCGCCGGGCATAACGCTCCCCTCTATGGGTACCAGGAATCCGTGGACACAAGCATTCGGTTTCTCATTGAAAAACAGGGAGTGCCACCGGAAAAGGTGGTGCTCGGGCTACCCTTCTACGGCCGTTCCTTCACCACGGACCGTTTATACGGTTTGGGAAGCGGCGGCGACGCGGTCCATTACAGGGATGTGGAAAAACGAATCGCCGAGGGGGGCTGGATTCGTATGTTCGATGATGTCTCCCAGGTCCCCTATATCGTGAACGACACAAACACCACGTACATTTTTTATGACGATCCTGAATCCATAATCCGCAAATGCGAGTATGCGAAGAAGATGAACCTCCGCGGGGTCATGATATGGGCTTTGGGAAGCGACGAAACCGGAAACGGCCAGAAGCTCATCCAGGCGATCGGGCAGGCTATGGGTTCCCGCTCCCGATAACAATCATCCCGGCATGCTGACAGTTCTTGTTTGCCTGCGGTATCGGCAGTACCAATGACTTGGATAATGAGCCAGAAAGGATACGACAGTGAGATCGTTTGTTATTACCCTGTTTCTTTCGGCAGTACTCTCGTCAGCCCCGGGAGTGGTATGGGCTGAAGAGTTCGACTATTCGAAGGACAAGGTACTCCATGTGGTCGGCACCGCCCATCTCGACACCCAGTGGCGGTGGACCATTCAGCAGACCATCAACGAGTACATTCCCAACACCCTGCAACGGAACTTCGAGCTTTTCGAGAAGTATCCGGACTACGTCTTCAGCTTCGAGGGTGCATTCCGGTACATGCTCGCCAAAGAGTATTATCCCGACGATTTCGCCCGCATGAAAAACTACATCGACCAGGGCCGCTGGGCGGTGTGCGGGAGTTCGGTGGACGCCGGCGACATGAACGTCCCCTCCCCGGAATCGATCATGCGGCATATTCTGTACGGAAACGGGTATTTCCGGAAAGAGTTCGGAAAGACCAGCCGCGACATTTTCCTGCCGGACTGCTTCGGCTTCGGATACACCCTGCCGAGCATCGCGGCGCATTGCGGGCTCAAGGGCTTTTCTTCCCAGAAGCTGACCTGGGGCTCCGCCATCGGCATTCCCTTCGATGTCGGCGTGTGGGAGGGCGTGGACGGTTCAAAAATAGTCGCCCAGCTCAATCCCGACGAGTATGTGGCCCGGGTCCGCGATGACCTGAGCTCGAACAAGCGCTGGGTTGACACCGTGGAGAAGCAGGGGAAGGAATCGGGCCTGTATGTCGGGTACAAGTACTTCGGCACGGGCGATATCGGGGGCGCCCCGGACGACGAGTCGGTCTCCTGGGTCATGAAGAGCCTCAGGGGATCCGGCCCGCTGAAGGTGATCAGCGTTCCGGCCGACCGTCTGGCCTGCGAGCTGACACCCGCCCAGATGGAGCGGCTGCCGCATTACAAGGGCGAACTGCTCATGACCACCCACGGCACGGGCTGCTATACTTCCCAGGCCGCCATGAAACGCTGGAACCGTCAGAACGAACTCCTGGCCGATTCCGCCGAACGCGCCTCGGTGACCGCCGACTGGCTCGGCGGAGCGCCCTATCCCACCGACACCCTCCGCGAGGCCTGGATTCGCTTCCTGTGGCATCAGTTCCACGACGATCTGACCGGTACGAGTATCCCCGAGGCCTATCCCTTCTCATGGAATGATGAGATCATCGCCCTCAACCGCTTCTCCTCCGTACTGGAGAACGCGGCGGGCGCGGTTTCCCGCGGCCTCGACACCCGGACCCAGGGGCAACCGGTCATGGTGTACAATCCGCTCGCGGTGGAGCGCGAGGACGTGGTGGAAGCCGAAATTCCCTTCCCGGACGTCGCCCCGAAGTGCGTGCGGGTCTACGGTCCCTCCGGGATCGAGGTTCCCTCCCAGGTGAGCGGGGTGACGGGCAACACGGTCACCGTACTTTTCCTGGCCCGGATGTCCAGCGTGGGCTTTGCGGTCTACGATGTCCGTCCCTCCGACGCGCCCTGCGCCCTGGAGACCGGCCTGACCGCGAACCAGTCCACTCTGGAGAACGGCCGCTACATCGTCCGCATCGACCGCGACGGCAACGTTTCCGGCATCACCGACAAGCAGGAGAACCGCGAACTGCTTACCGCTCCCATCCGGCTCGATCTCTTCCGGAACGAATCCCGGGTCTGGCCCGCCTGGGAAGTCACCTATGAAGCCGTTTCCACTCCGCCGGTGGACTATGTGAAGGACCCGGTCTCGGTCCGCCTGGTCGAGTCCGGTCCGGTCCGGGCGACACTGGAAGTCGTCCGTATGGCCGGCGATTCCAAATTTGTGCAGCATATCCGGCTGGCCGCGGGCGAGGCGGGCAACCGGGTGGAGTTCGAGAACGATGTGGACTGGCGGACGAAGGAACGGCTGCTCAAGGCCAGCTTCCCCCTCGCGGTCGCCAACGAGAAGGCCACCTACGATCTCGGCCTCGGCGTCATTCAGCGCGGCAACAACACGAAACAGTTGTACGAGGTCCCCGGCCAGCAGTGGGCCGATCTCACCACCCCGGATTTCAAGTACGGCGTTTCGATTCTCAACGACTCGCGGTACGGCTGGGACAAGCCCGACGACAGCACCCTCCGTCTGACCCTCCTGCACACTCCCAAGCCGGGAAGCTATCAGGACCAGGCCATGCTCGACATCGGCCGTCACCGCTTCACCTACGCCGTGGCCGGACACAAGGCATGCTGGCGCGCCGGACGCACCTTCTGGGAAGCGGCGCGGCTCAACCAGCCCCTCATGGCCTTTCTCCCGCCCAAGCACGACGGAACCCTGGCGCGGAGCTTCTCCATGCTCCAGGTGAACAAACCGCAGGTCATGGTCCGGGCGTTCAAGAAGGCTGAGGAGAGCGATGAGTACATCGTTCGCCTCGAAGACATGTTCGGCAGGGAATGCCCCGGAGTGGAAGTCTCCTTCCCGGTCCCGGTGCTCTCCGCCCGCGAGGTCAACGGCGCCGAGGAGCCGATGGACGGCGATGTCGAGGTCAGGGACGGCAAGCTGGTGATCGATCTGGCCGCCTACAAGCCCCGCGCCTTCGCGGTCAAGCTGGCCTATCCCGGCATAGCGTACGTCGCGCCGCGCAGTCTGCCTATCGAACTGCCCTTCAACATCGATGTGGTGACCCTCGATTCCGACCGAGCCGACGGCTGCTTCGACGGCAAGGGCCACACTTACTCCGGCGAACTGTTGCCCTCCGCGCTCGACTGCGAAGGCATCGCCTTCCGGCTCGGCTCCGGGCAGCCCGGCATGAAGAACGCCGTGGCCTGCCAGGGCCAGACCATCCAACTCCCCCGCGGCGACTTCAACCGTCTCTACATCCTCGCGTCGGCGCTCGGCGACACGAAGGGAACATTCGCCGTCAACGGCAGGCAGGTGGAGCTGAAGGTGCAGGATTACACCGCGTATATCGGCCAGTGGGACAGCCGCATTGTCAACGGTGAAGTGGTGAACAACGTGTTCCAGGTCGCTCCCGCCTTCATCAAACGTGACCCGGTGGCCTGGGTCGGCACGCACCGCCATTCGGCCGGAGAAGGCAACGAGGCGTACGTGTTCACTTATCTCTTCAGGTATGAACTGGAACTGCCGCCCAACGCCCGGACACTGACCCTTCCGGACAATGCGAACATCCGCGTGTTCGCCGTTTCGGCCGCGAAGAACTTCAACGCCGAAGTCCGTCCGGCGCAACTTCTCTACGATGCCGCCCAGTCCACCTCGGTCGCCGTTTCCACCGTGAACGGCGGTTATTTCCTGGATGAGGTGACGGTCACTCTGACGCCCTCGCCGGAAGGAGCGGAAATCCGCTACACTCTCGACGGGTCCGACCCGGACGCTTCCTCTCCGGTCTACCGCGGGCCCTTCACCGTCCGTGAAAACCTCACGCTCAAGGCCCGCGCCTTCAGCCCGGATATCGAGGAATCGCACCTCCTGGTCTATCCGTTCGTCAAGGTGGTTCCCGTGGCCGCGGTGGCCAACCCCGGTGCACTGAAGCCGGGACTCCGTTGCGAACTCTACACCGGGACCTGGGATGTCCTCCCGGACTTCGACCAGCTCAGACCCGTCAAGCGGAGCATCGAGACACGGTTCGTCTTCCCGGACGGCACTCCTGGCGACCACTTCGGCATCCGCTACACCGGTTATTTCGAGGCGAAGGAAGGCGGCGTCTACACCTTCGCCACCGCTTCCGACGACGGCAGCCGACTCTATATCGGCGACAAGATGGTGGTGGATAGCGACGGCCTCCACGGTCCGGATGAAATCACCGGAACCATCGCCCTCGCTCCGGGCATGCACCCCATCACCGTGACCTTCTTCGAGAAGGAAGGCGGCGAGCAGCTCAAGGTGTACTGCTCCGGCCCCGGCATGGCCAAGGGGGAGATCGGGCCGAATATGCTGTTCTGTAAATAAACGCGGCGTTAAGAGTATCAAAACGAAGGGCGGGTCAATTGACCCGCCCTTTATTGTATCTGATGCGGAGACCGGCTATTTTAGGAGTAACAGCTTTTTGATGCTGCTCATGGTTTCGGCTTGTACCTTGCAAAGGTATACTCCACTGGACATTCCCTGGCTGTTCCATGTAAAACGATGCTGACCCGCTCTCAATCTGCTATCCGCGAGAATTGCCACTCGCTGGCCAGACACACTGTAAATGGTTAAGACGATGTGGTTATCATTCGGCAAGAATACCTCGATTGTTGTTGCCGGGTTGAATGGATTAGGGTATGGCGGGCTGACAAAAAATGGAGCGGGCATATCCTGAACCTGAGTTGCGAAATCTGCAGAAATCTTGGCGCTTGAACCACTTGAGCCAACTGCCTGCAACCAATAGGAATATTCGACATCACTTACCATCACAACATCGGTGTACTCTACGGTTCCGGCTGGAACGGAATCTACAAGAAGCGTATAGAACTGCTCGTAAAATTTTATCGAGTCAACAATGGATATGCTGCTGATTGGTATGGGATCGGTCATTGTGCTGTTCCGCGACCTGAAAATCCGATACCAGGATACCAGCCCCTGCGACTCTGACGGGGATATGTCCCAGGTTAGCTTGAGAAAGTGCCCGTTGTCATTCGGGACATCGGACACTTGGAAATTGAGAGGCGGTTCAATCTGTACAGTTCTCGGGCTAGTCTCGTTCAGTACATTCCCGAATCCTGACCAGAGGGAATACTCCTGCCCCATACTTGTGCCTACCACCGGTTGGTTGAATACGCTGGTAACAAAATAACCAAAGCCGGTCTGACTCGCTATACCATTTCCCATGCCCCCGATTGCAGAATATGGGACTTCTGCAATGGATTGGACGGAGAAAAGACACGCAAGCAAAACGACAGAGAGAAATCGTCTGTGGCCCATGTCATTACACCTTACTTTCTGATTACAGAAGATTGTGCTTCTTTTTCTTGTTGTGTAAGGTACATGTTATCCAAAGATTTTTTTTGTGCGACTTTTGATGCCCTTTCAGGATAAAGATTCGGATCATTATCACCGTCAGGCTCATGCTCTAAACGGGTTTGTTCATATCCTTTTCGCTTGGCCACAAGTCTGTATGAGAATTCGACGTTCGTATCACCATCTCGTGATCGAACTTCGAACTCTGTAGGAGTGCGCTTGCTAACATACAATACTGCATCACCGTATGGCTGTATGAAGACATGGTACTTTTCTGTAATATTCACTGTTTCTGCAAAAAGAGGATCAATGGTGATAGAAGCACTACCATTCTGCATAGTTCCATAACCATAATCGGAGAACCACACTTGGGTGGATTCCTCTGTATATAGTTTGCGGGCACCTTGTGAAGTTGGGACGATGGCATTCTTTGTGCCTCCGCCAACATTAAGACCTGTTTTTCCTAATGGAGCAGAAATGTACACTCCATTACTATTGGTTCCGTTCCCAAAAAATGAACCCGCCCACCCAATGCCATCTTGAACACTCTGTATCGCGTTTCCCGAACCATTAGCATAAACCTGCAACGTTCGGTCAGGGGACTCGATATATATGCCTTTACTATTGTTACCTAAGCCAATAAAATATCCAGCATATCCTGAACCATATGTTCTTGACCAGAGTACAGCATCTGAATTTGACGAATTATCAATGAAAAATTCGCCTGCTCTTCCATTTCCATTGGTTCTTGACGAAATTGCTGTACCAAACAGATTGTTACTATTGTTTATTGCGAAAGACCCTGCGCTACCAGTTCCTTTTGTTTCAACAGACAATGCCGAAGAATATGTTGTACTGTTATTTTGTTGAAATGTAGCTGCTGTTCCAGAACCTGTCGTGCTTACTTTGAAAGCATCGCTTGAACTTGTAGTACTGCCTGAATAGGGTAATGATAATCCAGATGAACTAGCCGAAAATGTCAATTCCTTTCCGGTTGTATCTTTACTGATCGTTACATTGCTCCCAGCCGTCAATGTTATATCGCCCTGCAATGCATTGATGCTGTTCACGCCATTATTGCTTGCCCCCGTTGAAGATATTGTCAACTTATTATCGTGGCTGGTGATGGAGACATTGTCTCCAGCCTCAACTATAACGCTGTCCCGCAGGCCATTAATGCTTTTCACAACTTGTCTGGCTGGGATTTTGGCGGTGGTAATGGTGCTGTCGGAGATTGATAGAGCGGTGAGGCTGTATGGAGTGGCGGTAAGTTGTAGTCGCGGGGTCATTTCGGCATTTTCACCTATGGCAATGCCCAACCAGTATTGACGGTCGAATGTGATATTCAGAGGGGACACACTGCCAAGGACCACGGACATTATTCCATTCCTTATGCTGACGGAGTGCTGTTCAGACCAAACATTGTTTCCGCCTGTTATCGCATCGTACAACTTAAAAGTGACCCCGTATGTCCCGTCATCTACAAGAGTACCACTACTGTCCTTTATGATACCCTGATAACTCATGGTTTGTGGAATCTTGACTTCAGCTTCGAGCAGAGACGGAAGCGCCAAGATGCATGCAAAAACAAGGTGTTTCAGCATAAATCCTCCCCTGTTTGAATTGGAGCGAAAACCATCACGAGTGAATATTTGCATGAAACAATAGTGTTTGTATTGTATTGTCAAGTGAATTCTCGAACTGCGCCAATCTGACCGATATCTATCCCTGCTTCAAAAACTCTATAGTATTCAAATCTGCAATCAGCCAAACAATCACTGAGATTTCCTGCTTTACTGGAGCGGGATTTCGAGTACGCTTATTTGGCCCACTGATTCAACGGATTATCCTTCGACAAGCTATGACGTTCTGCTCACAAACAAAATCAGCCACCTTGTCTGGAAACAAAACAACCGGTGGCGCCTCTTTGTTGTAAAAAACATAGATGAAACCGTTTCATTTCAGATCCGTACGAGGACTCTGCGCTGCCGGGAAACGGTTTCTCCATTGCCATTGACCATATTACCAACACCATTACTCGGATGGAACGAGCAAATATGTTATCTGCGTTTCGTTCTCGGCTTATGGTTAACAGATCTTCGACATCGGGCAGGGGAATCAGTAATCACGGATTACCGGTTATACAAAAGGCACTCCGAAGAGCGCCTTTTCCATCCGCACTGTTCCTTCCCCTCACTCGAACTTCACATACCTCCGCACATTCCCGCCTACGATGTTTTCGGCCTCCTGACGGGTGATATCGGCGAGGAAGACCCGTCCGATCTGGGGGCGCGGATCGATGAAGGGGTTGTCGGTGCCGAAGATGACCCGTTCGGAGCCGACTTCCCGGGCGAAGAACTCGATCTGGCGGGCCGGGCAGGAGGACAGGGTGAGGTCGAGGAAGACGTTGGGGAGTTCCAGGGCGATCTCGACAGCGCGATGTCCGGCGAAGGGGCCTCCGGAATGCCCCATGAGCCACTTGATGTCCGGCCAGTCCCGGGCCACTCCCGCGAAGAGGTCGAGGGAGCCGTAGGGGTCGCCGTCCAGCCAGGTGTGGACCAGGGTGAAGAGCTTTCGCGCGGCGGTGAACTCGTAGATACCCCGCATGCGCTTGTCGTTCAGCTTGCAGTTGCTCAGGAAGGGGTGGATCTTGACGCAGACCACGCCGGGGACCTCGAAACAGCGGTGGAGTTCCTCCACGGAGAGTTCGGGGTAGTGGCCGTTCACCGCGCAAGCGCCGTAGAGGCGTCCCCGATGGGACCGGACCGCGTCGAGCATGAGCGAGTTGCCGTGGACGAGGTCGGCGCAGATGGCGGAGGTGTCGGAGAGCACGGTTTTGTCGATGCCGCAGCGGTCCATCATCCAGACCATACCGTCGGCGTCGCTTACCGCGACATGCATGTTGAAATAGGGGCCGAGATGGGCGTGAAAGTCGATGATTTCCATGTCATCGATGGGGAGTCCCTCGTGCACGCGGTCGAAATATTCCTTCATGACAGGGCCTCCTTCAGCAGACGGCGCAGGTTTCCCCCGGCGATGGCTTCCTTCGCTTCGCGGGAGATGTCGGCGTAGGTAAGCATGGACACCACGGCGGTCCCGGTGAACCGGGGCATGTTGGAGCCGAGGAGGAGGGGACGCGAGCCAAAGCGGCTGACGACGTCCTCGAAGACACCCGCGCCGAAATAGCGGGAGGTTTCGACATGGAGGTTCCCGTATTCGCCGAAGAGGGCGTGGGTGAAGCGGTTGTGACGGTAGCTCACGTTGGTGGCGATTACCGGTAAACGGGGATGAGTCTTGAGGATGGTCTGGACGGCGTCCCACCAGACGATCTCGATATCGAGCATGAGGGGTACGCGGGCCTCCTCCAGAGCAAAGAGGAGGTCGCCGGAATTCCATTCCGCGAGGGAGAAGCTGTGCCAGGTCGGGGTGGGGAACATCCGGACGGCTTTCACCCCGTTCGTCTCCATCTCGGCCAGGAGTTTTCCCGGAGGGGGCAGCTCACCGGTGTGGTGCGGCATGACTACCCAGGCCGGATGCAGACGCTTCGAGTCGGCCAGGGCTTCCCGGAGGAGGGCGTTCCCCATGGCCGGGTCGGTGTCCCGCGCCACGGAATGGTAGACGAGCGCTTCTTCGATTCCGGCGGTGTCCATCTCCCGTTCCAGCCCCGCAACATCGGAGATGTCTTCCAGGTAGGGATAGGGGACCCGCCCGATGGAGCAGTTGCAGTCGAAATAGTTCAGTTTCGCCATGCACGGTTCCTTTCGGAAATCGGTATGCCAATCGGCGTAATACGGGAAAATACCATCCGGATACGGACGATATCAAGCAAAACAGCGCACGGAACAACAATTTTCAAAATGGAAGGAATGATTGGTGTGTTGTTGCATGGGGCGGCATAACAGTGACCCGGAAATAGTCTCGCCAACCAAGGATTCTTCTCGGCGGCAGTTGGTACATGAGAGTGATGAGTGAACGGCAAGCGGATGAAACCGTACTCACCGGCATAGGCGGCCGGTTCTCTTCTCCGGACTCCTTCTTTCTTCGTTCTTTCGCCCACACAAGTCAGCGGAGCGTAAAGACATTATCCGATTCGCGGGGTTCAAGGCCGGAAATGAAATACATCGACGAATTTATCAGGGAATCACCGGACGCGACGGTATTGTTCATTGGAG
>JAWLHT010000087.1:0-17221 GCA_041690195.1 Candidatus Latescibacterota bacterium | reverse complement strand
ACGGCCGGTCTGACCGGCTTTCATAAACCCGGGTACATGCAGTTCAAGCCCCCGGTCACGTCCCCTACCCCAGTCCATTCGGGCGATAAACACACCAAAGTCCAGACCGGTTACACTATTGACGACATGAACAAGTTCCGGCCTTTTCACCTCTTCCCAGGCGGATTCACCCGTAAAAACGTTCTCTGCTGTGATTTTTCTCCCATTGACCGTTCCAGAAGCCGAAAGAATGCGAACCGCCAGGAACCCTGACGGGGTCGCCACCTCGGGTTCAATGACCAGTTCACCGGATATTCCCGAAACTTTGTCAACGAGGAATGAAGGAGTCACTGTGGCATTGCTGACACGCAAGCGCCCTCCCACAATGACCGGCTCCTGCCATGAGCCCCCAAGAGTAAGCTGCAACCGGCTTTCGCCTTCGGCTTTGCGCAATGCGGACGTCAGGGAAGGCACGGCACGAAGCAGATTTCCATGCAGGTCCAGATTGAGCCGTAGCCCGCGACTCTCTGAATCATCCTTCCATATAAATCCGCTGGTTGCGGATCCAGTCCCGGTATACACGCCGTTTTTGACAATCCGGAAGTCCGTCGCCCTGAAACCGTCTGAACCGCCGCCCAATCCGGCTGAGGCGGTATCGAAGGGAATATCGAGAAAATGCCCGTCGCGAACTGTAAAATCCCCCTCGATAGTACCGCTGCTCCTGGTGAACTCCATACGAACCCGGTAGTCAACTGTCCCGTCACATTTTCGGTCCCTGCTGATAACATCGCCGATCGAACCAAGCTCATAATTCTCTCCCCCGGCGGTCAAAACGAACGGCTTACCAGAAACCCAGATACCGTTGCCCCGGATAATGGGCTTCCCGTCACGGAATACTTCGGCCCCGGTAAAACGAAGTTCACCGATCCGGCCCGCGATGGAAGTGATTCCGGAAAGACGGTTCAAGCTGTCAATATTCATTTCCTCAACTTTGACCGGGAACGGGGAAGCGAACCGGGGGTTACGAATGGTTCCGTCCAGGCGGACATCCCCGGTGATCCTGCCGTGATAGTTGAATTCATCATCTTTGAAAATGGCAATGATGTGTTCGAGCGGATACCCTCTCAGCCGCATCGCTCCGCTCAACGATCCATCAGAATGAGTAACCCGGGCCATTAGCCGCAGATTCTGTCGTTCCTCGACCACAGAAGCATTCGTGGCGGAAGAGTCCGAACGGAGCGATATTTTGAAAGAATTGGAGCCGGAATGGTGAATCCTGAGATTATCCACACTCATTTCCGCCGAGATCACCCGCTCCGGACGCAGAGGATTGCTGATCTGGACTTTACCGGCGATTTCGGCCTGCAACCGGTGCATGCCGGACATCATTACCGATCCTGATATGGTTACGGCATCGGCCCAGCCGTTCAACCCGATGTTCCCGTCGAGGGTAAGGTCGCCGCTACGGTTCCCCGCATACTCGAGAACCGAGAAGCGGGTCAGCACGAGGCGCGATTCCAGGCGGGGTCGTGAAAGCAGCCCGGTTATTTTTCCATTAATTGAAGCAGCCGGACTGGAGCTGGAAAAGGTCAGTTCTTCCCCGCGATAAGACACTGTTCCCGTGAGAGTCGCGGGTATTCCGGAGAGTTCATTGTCATCATGAGAGAACCTGTAGTCTGCGGACATCCGTTTCCCTTTCAGGTCAGCGGCGCCGGTAAGACCCAGACGAAACTCTTTCCCCTGTCTCCGGGTATCCTTCGCAATGAAATCAAGATGCAACCGACGATTCCGCTCGCTTGGCTTACCCGTAACCGTTCCCATTCCGGTGACCCGAAGCCCGGAAACAGTAGCCGCGACCCGATTTACCCTCAATCGTCCCGGCTCAGCTTTCGCCTTGACCTGCACCGCATCGAACCGCTGATTTCCATACATGACGACGGGCGAGGAAAACGATACATCAGCAGAGAGTGAATCAACGGCGCCGTCAATCCGAACCGAAGCACTCACTTTTCCGCGGGGAAGTTCTTTCACATCCGGCGCGATACGCAATGCCAGCGCAGCCAGATCGACATTCTCGGCATCGGCGACAAGCTGGACGACGGGAGCCGGTGAAAGTATAAGCCTCCCCCGTATACGAGGTTCCACGCCCCAGATTCTTCCGGTCACTGTGTCAAAGGTAAGTTCCTGACGGGATATTTTCCCGGCAATGGACAGATCATCCACACCGAATTCAGATTCCCTTATGCGGAAGGAGCAGTCATCAAGCCGGTACGCGCCACTCCAGTCAAGCGAACCTGCACGCTGGTCAATACGAAGCGTGCAATCAACCAAGCCCGACTGCACATCTATTCGTCCCAGAAGCGGCTGCCAGTCGGCGCGGGAAAAGTCGCCGGAATCGACTTCGATGTCAAGCGCCGCCGTGCCAGCCCCCCGATCAACCGAACCGTTGCAGGAGGCATTCCGCCTGGAAGAGAGAACGGTCGCTTCCAAACGAATTTCCACCGTTTTCTCGTCACGACCGTCCAGCCATCCACCAACTCCCCGGGCGATTTCAATACTTTTCCCATTTCTGGCAATGCAGAAAACGCCGCTACTGATATCAACCAGCATCTGAGGAAGATTCGCAATCGGGAACACCGGTATTACGTTTGGAGAGAAGCGGCTTTCTGTGCTGTCACCGGAATCGTGATTCCAGGTCAACCGGGGCCGGTCGACGAATATCTGCTCGGTTCCACGCCACGGACGGAATCCGCTCCGTATCAATGCTGAAAGGTTGAATCCAATACGGATCCGGTCCGCCTCCAGGGTCAGCGAACTGTCTTGCAGTTGCAGCCGTACATCCCTGAATCCGATAAACCAGGGGGAGATCGAAATCGAAGAAATGCTGAAGTCTACCCCCAGTTCAGACGAAATACGTCGAACAAGGTAGTCCCTGGTCTTCCGCTCCACATGCAGGACATGAAACAGGGAGACATACCCTCCGATCAGAATCAGCAGGGCAAGCATTATGAGCGGAAGCCAAAACCGGCTTTTCACAGTCTTTCCGTTCTCCTATGACAGTCTACCGAACGGTCGAGGGGACGAACGATACCCAGTAATCAGATCATACACACAACCATTCAACATTTTCCGTTCTCTTCAGAGAACGGACCTCATTCAGGGTTGCCTGAATGGGTGATAGAGGGGAACAGTTCACCCCCGTAACCTCACGACCCACGTTCACCGATGCCTTCCGTTTTCTCGGAAGAGGCGGGATACCCGTCCCAAGACAAGTGGAAGCATAAAATCATACTCACCCCTCGTTCACCGCTCTGTTCTCAACAGGGCCCCGTACAAATTCTGTGCGTATGGGTTAAAGAAGGGTATAGGCCGACTGATGAACCGGGAGGTATTCCCGCCAAGCCGCTCCCGCCGGGAACGGTCACTCCTCTCTTATCAAGAGGGGGGATGCGTTTGACTTCAAGGCAAACCCTCTGCCATATACAACTCCCCCGCTCTTCTCCATTTGACGACCGACTATCTTGATGTGATTAAGGGAACGTGGGGTAAACTGGATTTGGAAAGAGTCAGTCATCGCCGCCTTTCCCCGAAACCCGACTAACCCCCTCCCCCTCTATAAACTGAGAATGGAAACCAATATGTACGCAGGGCTTCGCATGATGACCGGGACACCTACGTAAAATAAAAAACGCTCCCCCCCTGGAAAAGGGGGAAGCGTTTCCAAACAGGACTATTTACGAAAACAGAACCAAATCGACCTCAACACTATTCCGCCTTGCTCTTGACCAATTCACCGAACACAAGATGATTGTCGCTCACTTCAATTTGTATTGTGGAGCCTTCCGGGAATTTGCCTTCGAGCACTTCCTCGGCGAGCGGATTCTCGATCCACCGCTGGATAGCCCGGCGCAGAGGACGGGCTCCGTACATCGGGCTGTATCCTTCGTTGGCCAGAAAATCCTTGGCTTCAGAAGAAATCACCAGGTCGAGATTCTTCTCGGTAAGCCGTTTCCGCAGATCCTTCAGCAGAATGTCAATGATCCGGAGGATCGAATCACGGCTGAGAGAATGGAACACGACGGTGTCATCAATACGGTTCAGGAATTCCGGGTTGAAGGTTTTCTTCAGTTCGGTCATCACCTTCTGTTCCATCATCCTGAACTGATCGTCCACCGCCGTGGAATGAAACCCGAGGGTCTTTTCGGCGCCGATCTGACGCGCTCCGAGGTTGGAGGTCATGATGATGATCGTATTCTTGAAGTCGACCCTGCGTCCGAAACTGTCTGTCAGATGACCGGAATCGAGCACCTGGAGAAGCATGTTGAACACATCCGGGTGCGCCTTTTCGATTTCATCGAGCAGCACGATGGAATAGGGTTTCCGGCGAACTTTTTCCGTAAGCTGGCCACCTTCCTCGTATCCCACGTATCCGGGAGGCGCTCCAACCAAACGGGAAACATTGAATTTCTCCATGTACTCGGACATATCCACCCGGATTAGCGCATTGGGGTCCTCGAAGAGGTACTCCGCGAGCGCCCGCGCCAGCTCGGTCTTGCCAACCCCGGTAGGGCCAAGGAATATAAAGGAGCCGATTGGGCGATCCGGATCCTTCAGACCGGCACGAGTCCTGCGAATGGCCTTCGATATTGAAGAAATTGCGCTTTCCTGCCCGATAATCCGCTGAGAAAGTTCATCTTCCATCTTGAGCAACCGCTCGGACTCGGTGCGAGCCAGGCGGAACACCGGAATCCCGGTTATCGCACTGGCAACGTAGGAAACATCGTCCTCGGTCACGGTCACCACTTCGCGGGCAACTTTCTCGCGCCATTCGACCTTGCTGCGTTCAATGGCTTCACGCTCGCTCCGTTCCATGTCGCGTAACCGCGCCGCGGTCTCATAATCCTGTACCGCAATCGCCTCGTTCTTCTTCGCTTCGAGCTCCCGGATCTCGATCTCCATCTTCTTGATATGCTCGGGCAGGGTGATCTTGTTCAGGTGCACCCGCGAAGAGGTCTCGTCAATCAGGTCAAGCGCTTTATCCGGGAGATGACGGTTGGTGATGTAGCGGTCGCTCAGTTTCACCGACGCCACCAGCGCCTCATCAGAAATCTTGACATTGTGATGTTCTTCGTATTTGCCCTTGAGCCCCTGCAGAATGAGAACAGAATCCTCGACCGAAGGGGGATCAACCATGACCTGCTGGAACCGGCGCTCCAAAGCACCGTCTTTCTCGATATACTTGCGATACTCGTCCAGCGTGGTCGCGCCGACGCACTGCAATTCTCCTCGAGACAGCGCGGGCTTGAACATGTTGGAGGCATCCAGGGTACCCTCAGCGGAACCGGCTCCGACAATGGTGTGAATTTCATCAATAAAAACCACCACATCGCGGGCATTGGCCAGTTCGCTCAGAATGGACTTGACTCGTTCCTCAAACTGTCCGCGGTATTTGGTTCCCGCCACCATGCTGCCCATGTCCAGAGAGATGATCCGCTTCCCTGTCAAATTCTGAGGAACATTACCCTCAACAATTTTCTGTGCCAGTCCCTCAACGATAGCGGTCTTGCCCACACCGGGCTCACCGATCAGAACGGGATTATTCTTCTTGCGTCGAGAAAGGATCTGGCTCATCCGCTCGATTTCCTTATCGCGCCCGATTACAGGATCTAGCTTGTTTTGTCTCGCCATTTCGGTGAGATCGCGTCCATAGTGCTCCAGGAAGGGGAGCCCGCTCTTTTCCTGATCACCCTTCTGGCTGCTGTTATTCTTCTTGTTCCCGGACAGAATACTCAGAACCTCCTCTTTGACGCCTTTATAGTCGGTACCGAACACATTCAGGATCTGAGCGGCGATACCGTTCTTGTTCTTTGTAAGAGCCAGCAGGAGATGCTCGGTCCCGATATAATTGGTATTCATCTCTCGGGCTTCCTGTGAGGCAATCTCCAAAACCTGCTTGGCCATAGGGGTAAAAGGCACCTCGGTCAGCATCATTGCTCCGGAAGAAGTCTGCACTGCATCTTCGACCGACTTCTTCAACGCATCAAGCTGAACTCCCATATTGGCCAATACAGCTACCGCCACTCCCTGCCCCTCTTTTACCAAGCCCAAAAGGAGATGTTCAGTTCCAATATAGTCGTGACCGAGTCTGGCAGATTCTTCCCGAGCGTACTGGAGAACCTTCTTCACTCTATCGGTAAACATGTTATTCATCTACTCTTTTTCACCTCCAGAATTCATTACGCTAGCAGCTACTGCTTAAGGTGCCTATAGAATACAATATATTACGTTTATATCCTCACGTCAATAAAACGTTCACGAACAATATTCGCTCGAATCACATCACGGTCGGTTGAATCCAGGGTTTGCCCCTGTCTGGTCTGTAAATGCCCGGGCTGGGTCAGTACAACCAGTTCATTGAGAGAATAGATATCAGGCCGGGACAGAACGTCCAGAAAGAGACCAAGCCGAACGGCGGAACTGAGATTCATGAACTCCCCGGTGGAAAGGACACGCGCGGATTTGAGAATTCCCACGCTTCGATAAATCTTGTCCTCGACCTGACTTTTGGCCTCACGCATCAGAGTTTCGGCGGCGCGTTTTTCATACTCTATGATTCGCTCCACCGCCTGTGTAATCTCCTCAACGATCTCGCGCTCGGTTTTTCCGAGCGATATCCGGTTTGAAATCTGAAACAGGTTCCCGACAACATCCGAACCTTCGCCGTAATAACCCCGCACAGTCAGACCAATCTGTGCCGCACTCCGAATCATCCGCTGGATGTCGTTGGTCAGAACCAGAGCCGGAAGATGAATCAGCACCGATATCCGCAACCCGGTTCCGATGTTTGTCGGGCAGGCAGTCAGATAACCGTACTGACGGGAAAAGGAGAATGGAATCACCCGGGCAAGCCGGTCATCGATGCTGTCGACCTCTTCCCAGGCCCGCAAAGGGTTGAACCCAGAGCAGATAGACTGAACCCGAAAATGATCCTCCTCATTTACCAATATAGAACTACACTCTCCCTGCCGGACCAGCACCCCACGTCCATCGCTCGCGACATGATTGGGACTGATCAGGTGACGCTCCACGAGCATCGACGCGTGTAAAGCATCCAGGCTTTCGTTCCGGATGAACGCCGCCGGGTCAAATCCTGCGGACTCGGAAATGTCTAGCACCATATCGACAATTTCCGCCAGCTTTTCTACTCCGGCTCTATGCGCAAAAGGATAACCCGTAATATTACGCGCGACCCGGGCCCGTGATGAAATCACGATATCCGACTCGTCGCCCTCCGGGCACATCCAATCCGGGATGCTTCGTATGATACTCTCAAACATCATGTTTGACTATTTTCCCCTCGATAGAGGATATCTTGTCTCGAAGTTCGGCGGCCCGCTCATATTCTTCCGCCTCGATACATCTCTGCAAGCGAACCCTCAGAGCCCGCAAGTGCTTCTTGAGTTCGATATCGCCTGCCAAATTTAGTGGAACCTTACCCTGATGAACGGCTGAACCGTGAATTTGTTTCAATATATTTGGCAACGTCAACTCAAAAGATACATAACACTGGTCACATCCGAAATAACCGGTTTTTTTAAACTCGGAAAGCGCCAAACCACAGCCGCGGCAAATCACGTCCGGCGTATAATCTTCCTGCAAGTGATCCCCGAAATCCGCGGGTTCGTGAGTGGAATATTTATCGTTAAATGTCTCGGACGAAGTGATCTCGATGGTGAGACCCTTCTTTTTGGCACACTCGCTGCATATATGTAATATTACCTTTTCATTGTTCACGATCTTCGTGAATACAATGTTTGCAATCTTCTCTCTGCATATTTGGCATTTCATCTCAATCACTTCCCGAAAGTATCCAAGCTCTTTGTTTTACTACTATTAAACGTTTTTATGAAATAATCGTTCACGGATTTTCTCGTATGCAACCGGCTCCGCTTTCCCGTCGTGCAGCAATACTACCCTGTCAGCTTTTTCGGCAAGCGCGAGGTCGTGGGTAACGATCACGAATGAGCATTTCTGCTCCCGCGCAAGATTCCAAATCAATTCGTGCAGGATTTCTGAATTATAATAATCCAGATTGCCGGACGGCTCGTCGGCAAAAACCATCGACGGGTTATTCATCAGTGCTCTCGCCACGGCTACCCGTTGAAGCTCTCCCCCGGATAATTCGCCGGGACGATGGAGAAGGCGTTCGCTTAGACCGACCCTGTCCAGAAGAAACTTGGCCCGCTCGCGTGTTTCCGCGCCGATCCTGCCCGCTATTCTCGAAGGAATCAAAACATTCTCGAGCGCATTGAACTCCGGCAACAAGTGGTGAAACTGGAAAACGAACCCAATCTCAAGATTACGGTGACGCGCCAGTTCGAAATCCGATTCACCGACCACATCCTTTCCATTGAGAATGAGCTTCCCCGAATTCGGCCGGTCGAGCAATCCCAGGATGTGGAGAAGTGTGGACTTCCCGGCGCCGGAAGAACCGACTACAGCCAGTATCTCTCCCTCCGCAAGATCGAGATCGACTCCTTTTAAAACTTCAAGCGCCGCACCTCCCATACGGTAGTGCTTTGTTATCTCCTGAGCGCTGAGAATGATTCGAGGCAAATCCGGTTTCCTTCTTGGTTAACGTTTTCTTATTCGGAACGTATGGCTTCAACGGGTACCAGCTCTGCGGCGCGTTTTGCCGGATAAAAGCTGAAAAACCAGCAGAGCAGGAGCGCTACGGCGGCAATCGCCAAGATATCGGTGATCTGCATATCCATGGGAAGTGCACTGATAAAATATATATCCGCCGGCAGACTGATTATCTTGTACCGGTCCTGAAGCCACGTGAGGAGAAAGCCTCCGAATCCTCCGATCAGAGTTCCCGTCACTCCGACAAACGCGCCCTGGTACACAAAAATCCGCATGATACTCTTCTTCGTCGCGCCCATCGATTTCAAAATTCCGATTTCCCGGGTCTTGTCCATGACCAGCATGATCTGCGAACTCACGATATTGAACGCCGCCACGATGACAATCAGACTTAACACAATGAACGCCGCCCACTTTTCCAGTTTCATCCACTTGAAGAGAACCTGGTTGCGGTCTATCCAGCTCATGCTGTCATACTGCAGCTCTCCGAGTTCCCGGCTTATCAGTCCATCTGAACCTGCATAACGGTTCGCCTGGAACATGTCGTCAAGTTTGAGCACGATTCCGGACACTCGCTCGGGAAGGTTGACCATTTTCTGCGCCTGGGATATATCCATGAGTATAACGGAATTATCATAATCGTAATATCCGCTGCTGAAAATTCCGTTAACCCTGAACTTCATCTGAGTTGGCAGTGTACCGTAGGTCATCAGGTCTTCGATGTTTACTTCGCCAAAGAGTACGATATGGTCACCAACCGTGACATGCCCCAGAGACAAAGCGAGATAATCCCCAAGAACAACACCGGGTACGTTCTCTTCCTCCGGGGTGAAGTCCAGGCTCCCGGCGACAATGTACGACCCGATATCGGAAACCGAATTTACAGAACGCGAATCCACACCCCGCACATAGACTGCGGTCGGCTTCCCCCCTTGTCCGGATGTGGCGACCGTTTCATAGGAAACGAACGGGGAAGCTCCAACAACTCCGCTGACTTTTTCAAGCCGTGCAGCAAGCGTCTCATAATCCGTTATCCCGCGTTCCAGTGCGTTGCTCACCCATATGTGCCCATCCATACCGACCAGCCGCATTCGCAGTTCCTTGGTGAACCCATTCATCAACGACAACACGATAATGAGCGCACCAACCCCGACCGCAACTCCCACAATGGAAATCATCGAGATCAGGGAAATGAAGCCTGTCTTCTTCCTGGTCAGCAGATACCGCCAGGCTACGAACAACTCAAATCCGGGCATGAGAATCCTCAGCGTCTGGTTTCATTTTGTAATATATAAAATAACAAGGAGCAAATGTAAAAAAACGGGATTACGAACGTTCTTGCCAACGCCAAAAACACACTCGATACAGCACCGTTGCGACCGTTGCGCTCATCAGGATTCGTCATGAGCCCCATTTATCGTTCGGGGTTCCGTGTGCAGCGAGGCGGGCTATCGTCCAGACAAGAAGAAAGGTGTGCTTACATATGCACTCCCAAGGGTGACAAAGGTTCCGAATTATATGGCCGTCCGCCTCCCAACACCTGTATATTGAGACAACCAAAAAAAAACCGGCCTGCCGCGCCGTTGGATGAGACCTCGTGTGGGTATTGACGACTATGCCGCTCATGGACCATGCATTTCTGAAAAAGCGGAAACGTGCAACCGGGATCTCGTGTTTGAAAACAGTCTCCCGAAAGTACCTGCCCGATGCACATCAGAAATCACACCCAACGCCGTCCCCGCTCCCCGGAACCACATACTGCGCAGACCATACCGGTATACGCCCAATGACTGCTGGAGGACACCATAAATGACCGCGGTTCAACTACTGCTCGTCGCGTCGATACTATCAGGAGTGACTGCGGAGAGAACGGAAGCGCAAAACCGTCAGCATACTCCTCGTTCTTCCGTTGCAGTAATGGATACTTCCGACCGGAAGAAAATCACCGGCAGGGTTTCCATAGCTCTCGCCTGGGGAGAACGGTTCTCACCGCCGGCCGCATATTTACGGGGTTTCATTCATCTCAAGGAGGCCATAACCCGCTGGACAAACATCGAGGCTGCCATAGAACGTCACTTCATGCTGAGTTCACCACGAATCATGGATTTACCGTTCGTCTACATAACCGCGGATGAGGTATTTGATCTCACCGCTACTGAACGGGAAAATGTAGAAAAATATCTTACCTGTGGCGGCTTCATCATGATCGAAAACGCAAACCCCCGGATGGAATACAGCCCGGCTGAAGCATCCCTGAAACAAATGATCCGTGACAGTCTCGGACGGCGAGCCCGATTCGCCCCCATTCCCAATGACCATCAGATATACCACAGCTTTTTCGACTTCAGCGACGGCCCTCCGATCGGTGCGGAGCTGTGGGCTTCCGGGCGGTATCTGGCGCCATCCGTGCCACACCTTGAAGGTGTCTGGCTGGGTGACCGTTTGGCGGTCGTTTTTTCCAACAAGGGTTACATTGTGAAGTGGACAGACCTTGACAACAATACTCCCCAGTTGAAAATGGGGGTGAACATTTTGGTTTATGCCATGACTCAGGAGGGCGGCATCACAATCAAACAATAAGCGGAGTCCGCCTCACCCTTCGATCCGTATTTCCGACCATGGCGTGGTGAGCACATCACCGGAAACTTTCTCGAGGGTTTCCTCCAGCCAGCTTAACCACTCCAATTCCATCTGGAGAAACTCCATTCTGCGTTTGAACAGAATACAAACGACAAAAGAATAGTTCCCCTGGTCTTCCGGCCATTCGTTTTTCAAACGTTCAATCTGTTCGACCACGCTGTCCTTGCGCTTATGGACACAATCGGAGAGGATCGACGGATCAGGCGAAGCAGCCACCGCGGCTACAAGATACGCATCGAGGTCGTACCGCATCTGGTACGAAAAATCGAAACCGCTTTCCAGGTATTCCGTGAGGGCGTTTTCACCGAGAGCAGTGATCCGGTACACCTTACGCGGTGGACGGGATCCGATCTGCTCAAGCGTTTTCTTCAGGTGCCCTGTTTTCTCCAGCTTGTCAAGGGTTTTGTACAACCCAGCCCGGGAAAACTCGACCCATTCATCCGACCGGTTTTCTTTCACGTGAGCAAGTATGTTGTAGCCGTACCCGATTCCACGTTTAACGTACGAAAGAATGAGTGCATCATTCAGCGTCATACAAACCTCCGCATAGAGTTTGCAACCGCCTGTAATGCATAGTGGTACAGCGTCGGCAGTTAACGGTTTCGTTGAATTATCTCATAAACTCGACCGAAGCAGGTTTCCCCTTCTTGCCAAAATCATTCACCGCTACTATGTGCACCATATCCAAAAACTCGGTTAACTCGTAGACGTTTCTGCATTGAATGCGCTTGGCGCCAATGACCAGATCGAAACGGCTGAAATTCGGGGTCACAGTATCCAGGTACAGGGTAACCGCGTTGTCCTTTTTCCGCTCTACCGTTATGCTGATCAGGTTGAGATTCCATTCATAATCCGACCTTGCATGTGTAGCGTACTTAACCCCCTCCGGGAATCGGCCAACCGCATCAAACTTGCCGTCGGCGATCAGCGAATTACGGTCTTCCCAAACCAGATGAGACGAATAGATAGTATCCCATGATATTGTGCCGTTGCGGGGGCTCCGCCCGAGAATATCGTTCATGCGGTACAAATAAATATAGTGGTAACGCCGAAGAACATTCTCCCGGACCGATACAATGTCAGCAAGATCTCCAACCCCCGGCTTCGGACTGATTTCCCGTAAGCGATCCTCCACAGCCGCATGGTGGAGTTCAAGTGCGGAAAGCGGGGAAGTACCGCGGACATAGTAGGTCGCGCGATGGAACGGATCAAATGCAACCCACTTTCCGGGAAGAGTCAGATACACCTCGCAGATATCATTGGTCTGCGGTGTTCCCGATTCATCAACGACATGCATGCCAACCAGGCGTGCCGTATAGCCACAGGAAAGCGCCAGCTGACAGAAGAGCGCGGCATGCACTTCACTGCCACCACCGATTCCACGGTCGAGTCGATTCCTCGTAATGACAAAGGCGGAAGGTCCGGAAGGTGTTTCATCTTCCGGAATGGCGCCGCCATCCAGGAACTGGTATGTATATCGTGCCAACGCCGCCATCTGGTCCAGTTCAGAAGCAGCCGGATCAATAACCGCATCAAGTTTATGCAGAGCATAAAGGGACTTCAGCGCGGGAATATCGCTCTCGTAATCGAATGGAAAGGAAGTCCGCTCAATAATACCGCTCTCAAAGTTCGAAACCTTCAACTGTGACAAATCATGATTGTTTATAACCGCTGCAGCGGCATCGATGGTTGGAGTCGCCTCAGGCAATGTTCCGGCAAAGGAACCGAACGCGGCAAGCGAGACCTTCCGGGCGCTTTCTATCCTCGAAGACGAGTGAAAGACATCGCTTTCGGAAGCAAAGTAAACGGGTTTCGCGGCAACAGTCACCGCTTCCTTTTCAACGGACTGTTCCCGGGTCTGCCCGTCGCCATTGCAGCCGGTCATCAGGGTTGCCAGCGCCGCTATGACCAGAATTGCTTCATGATTCTTCATACCACGCTCCATCGAATAATTCCACGAACGAATATTCCGATACACAATAAAAGCTTATAATCCAGTAAAATGAACGTGTTTTATCGAGAATTGTCAAGCTTATTCTTCACTTCAACTGTCAAAAGGTCCAATCTCCCTGCACCGCGAATTCATCAAGGTGATTCATCTGGTCCGAATACACGGTTTTATAGCGGACCGAGACTGCGGAAAGTTTTCCGACGACAATCACTGAATGTCCATTCCCCCAGACTGGCGTCGTAAACCCACGTCCCGGCACATTCTGCTCATAGCGATAGAAACGTGCGGAATACCCGGATATCCCAAACACGCCTCCACCGGCTTCAAGCCGAAAGCGGCCCCGGTCTAATCGAAACCCAGCTTCACCATAGGCGCCGCTTTCATTTCCTCCTTCTGTGTATACGGCCATTCCATGAAACTTTGAGAGAACACCCCGCCGGTTGGTCAAGGCAACGCGTCCGGTTATTGATCGTCTATCCGGGTCATCCCCCGATTCATGTGTTGACCGATACGAAACCCGTCCGGAAACATTGCGGAGAACTTTTAATTCCGCCGACAAACTCAAGCGCCTACGAGAAACCGGCATGAGGGAAAGGTGTGTTCGCCCCTGAGTACGGGCAATATCCATTGAGGCATCGAAGCGGACCCTCCCAGGCGGAGTTACCTGGACAGCTACATACATGCCACGCTCGTTACTGACTGAACCGAAGGATGATAGCGATGCAGCCCTGTAAGCCCAGTATCCGCGGGAATAATCACGAACGACAAACCCTAAACGCATCCGCTTCGGACGTAAAAGCATTCCGGCCAGAACCGCATGTTCCCTACCGCTCATCCCCACTGCTTCATAGAAGAAAGCGGAGCGGGGTCTTTCCACAGTGCCATCGGCCGATATGTACATGAAGGTCGAAGATTCGGGAGCGTTCAGGTACTGTTCACCCGTCTTTCGAGCCAGTGAAGGGTTATACCCGGCAGCAGTAAGAGTTAGAGAAAAAAGGCTGGATGACGTTCTCCTGGATATGTTCGCGCCGGCAACTCGCTCGGTCAGGTTGCCCCCCCGTTCACCATAACGGTGCAAACCGGCGGTTCGGATGGTAACAGCATTCCCGTTATCATCCAAAGTCGCATCAAGCCGACGGTCGGAAGCTAGTACCGTGAAATCGTACTTTCCCCGTGTTGATGAATACACCGCGCCCCGGAGAAAACCGCTCTCCTCCCAGGAAGTGTTCTCCATACGCACCGGCTTTCGTCGCAGAACAGATGTTCCCGCCACATAAGAACGGGAACTGCGAGACATTAGCAGTCCCTGTCCGAATCCTGTTCGGAAATCACCGACAATCACCCTTCCCGAGTTGCCGCGTTCAAATACCAGGTGTCCGGAAAGGTAATCGAGTTCTTTAGGTTCCCCAGGGTCCCGCTCAAAGCGGACTCCCAGGCGTATCCTGCCGTTATGGTCCACGTTCAGCGCAGTATAATGTTTGTAATCCGTTACGGATCTGATATTAGAACTTATCATTCCGGTACGCAGATTCCCTTTCCATAATGGATTAGAGTCCGCATATAATGATGCAACCGACTGAAGAATGAACGCTTGAATTCCTTCAAGTCCGATATCGCCGTACAGATGGTTTGCCACAGTGTCGCCTGGCGGAAGTGAATCCCGAAAAGCGATAAAGCGGGATGCATCGGAGGGGCTGAACATTGGCAGAACGATGATCTCTGATTTTGTTGCGGTATCAATATCAAGATGAGTGGGAAGATCGGATAGAATTTCTTCGAGGTCTACTTCTTCTTCCAGGATCAATCCGGCAGGTAATTCGTTCCCCGGTGTCTGACATGGAGAAATGACGATCCATATCGATACAGCCGCAAAGAAAGCTGCGTTGCGGCAGACAAGGAGGACGACTGTTCTGAACGAGGGGGGGAAAACGCGACCCATCACGGATTACCAGCGCATGCGAAAATCGTGGATATACCATCGTATATTGCACGGACGAATCCAAAGACACGCTTGGTAACAGTCTAAACGTCCCGGCGGACAATACCCCGGATTTCAGCGTTCAACACGACGGGTGTATCCTACGGGTTCATATCTCCGGTCATGAATGCGAACCAGGCCTACAGCGGTATTCTGTCTTCTCTTCGGGTCAATGGTTATGTATGACGAAGCCCCCTGAAAGTTGCGGACTTCGGCAAGTGCACCGGTAATGGTGTCGGGGGTCACATTACCGTTCCGGATTACTTGCAGCAACAAGGAGACGGCGTCATGAGACTTCATCGCAACCGTATCGCGGTCATCGTTTCTTCGGTCATTTCCAAGGAAAGCAGGACCGAGTCCGCTGGACAGGGTTCCGGGAGGTGCAACCAAGTATGCACCGTCAACATACTGTTTACCATCCTCCGGAATGCCGGGATAATTCCATCCGGAATCACCCAGGAGCACGGTAACAAGGTTCAGCTCTGTAATCCGTGTCGCAAATCGGATGGCATCCGACGGTGTAGCCGATATGAACACTGCATCCACGGTATCAATTGGGTGTGTCGTGGCTGATGTGTAATGTGTACTGTCAACCACCGCGGTATCCGGTAACGCGGTAAAGGTCACACCACCAACTGAATCGGTAAACGCCACAGGGCGAGGAGCTCTTGCTCGAATGTCCCGGATGATGCGATTATCTTCGTCCGTTTCGAAGTTGCTTTCAAAAAATGCTGTCTTTACAACATTCACCCCGTTATGTGCCACTGATCGGACAAACGCCTCTGCAACTTCCTGCCCCCAGAAATCTCGGCTTGCTATGACCGCAACATTCTGTACCGCCAAAGTGTTTACTGCGAAGTCAGCCAGTGTCTCGGCCTGAATTTCCGGTGTGAAATTCAGCTGGAACACCCGCTCTCCAATACCGGTCAATCCAGTATCCGTAGCGGTGGGCGCCAGGAAGGGAATTCCGCTTGCATTCGACTCAACCGCTGCTGTTATGCTGGAAACACTGTAAACGGGGCCAATAATGGCCACCACGCCATCCTGCACCAGTTTACGCACTTTGATAACTGCTTCCACAGGATCGGAACGAGTATCCTCCACCAGCAACTCAATCTTTTTACCTTCTATGGATGACGATTCTCCGAAAGCCGCCTGTGCTCCCCGCAACAACCTTTTTCCCATTTCAGAATTGGGGCCGGAGAGGGGAACCAGCAGTCCAATACGGACTGAATCAGACTTCTTCCAGGCTTCCACACGGGCTGTAGCGCTTTCCGGAGAATGTGAAACCGCCAGGTCATCCTCAATTTCGAAGACATCACGAGCATCATACGGTTCGATGCCTTCCAGCATGGACCGGGATATTCCATACTCGGAAAACGTTTCCGAAATACGGTCCGGTCCGGTCAGGGGCATAACCGTATGTTTCAGGGCACGAAGACTCCGCGCCCTTATTCTGGGATCGGATGCGTTAGAAGAAAGCCACGCCAAAAGAGAGAGCGACCGGTCCACATTACCGGTCCGTAACGCGCAGGCAGATTCGAAATAATAGGTCCATTCTAAATACGGCCCTTTTGGACTGCTTGCACGTAGCGACTTTGCCAGTGTATCCGCTTCGGCAAAATCACCCAGCCTGTAGAGACTTTTGGCGAGAAGAACCTGTGCTGACTGAAACCGTTGAGAATCCGCATACGTTCCAAGCAACGCCCGAAAAGCTTTTTCCGCGGTCCGATACTGTTCCTGACGGTACGCGTCAACCCCATTCCGGTATAGCGATTCCGCATCTTCCAGGGACATGACGGCATCCGCTGAATAGAAGAGCAGAACCATCGAAAGGCATATGTTTTTTAGAACGCAGGTAAATCTCATGACATCAAGCCGTTTCACAGGTTATAATTTCCGAAATCTTCAGGCTTAATGCTCCGAAGACGCTTCCGAAGCTCGTTCTGAGTGGAATTTTCGAAGTCCTCATCCGAGTCTTCGTCGAAATCATCATCATCATCTTCTGCGTCTCCGGCTTCCTCATT
>JAWLHT010000086.1:0-17306 GCA_041690195.1 Candidatus Latescibacterota bacterium | reverse complement strand
GGTGGATTTCCTCCGGGCGGTGAGCCCCTACACCACACTGGTGATCGTGGGCGATGTGGACCAGTTGCCCTCCATCGGACCGGGATGCGTGCTCCGGGACATCATCGACTCGAGCGTGGTTCCCACCGTGCGGCTCACCGAAATCTTCCGTCAGGCCGCCGAAAGCCGCATCGTCCTCAGCGCCCACCGCATCAACACCGGCAAGATGCCCTACACCGACAACGCACGGGAGGGGAATTTCTTTTTCATCCGAGAGTCCGACCCTGCAAAAATCGCGGAATCCATCGTGGACATGGTGGCCCGCCGTCTGCCCCGCTCCTACGGCTTCGACCCGGTTAACGACATCCAGGTGCTCTCCCCCATGCATAAGGGCGAAGCCGGGGTGATGAACCTCAACGCCCTCCTCCAGGAACGGCTGAACCCCTTCGACCCCTCGATGCCGGAGGTCCGCCACGGATTCCGCACCTTCCGTCAGGGAGACAAGGTGATGCAGGTGCGGAACAACTACGACAAACTGGTGTTCAACGGCGATATAGGCCGAATTCTGCGCATCGACACCAATCGTTCCAGTGTAGTCGTCCGATTTGAAGAGGAAGTTGAATACAACCTCAATGAGCTGGACGACCTCGTCCCGGCCTACGCCATCTCCGTGCACAAGAGCCAGGGCAGCGAGTTCCGCTGCATCGTGACTCCGGTCTCCACCCAGCACTATATCATGCTCAAGCGCAACCTTCTTTATACCGCGGTGACCCGCGCCCGGGAACTGGCTGTCCTGGTCGGCGACCACAAGGCGCTCGGCATCGCGGTCTCCAACGACCAGGTCCGGGAACGGTTCACCTCACTTACCGAACGCCTGATGGACGAAATGTCCCGGGTCCTCAGTTAAGGGGCGTCCCGACGCTTCTTCCGTTACTGTCCAGCCAAACGTCCTGTTCCCGGCCGGGCATATGGGTCCTATCTCACGCAACACTTCGCCTCTGCTGAGACCGGACTTGGGACTCTTTCTCATCTTGCTCTGATGGGCATCATGCGCTATATTCAAACAAGAGCCCCGAAATGTTTCCAATCCGACAATCTTCTGTTCCGGTAATCATTACATCTCTCCATCCCAGGCCAGACTCCATGTCATCGAATTCTCACGAAACCTTAAGGACAATTGTTCTTCTGTTTTTTCTGCTCACAGGAGCAACTGGTCCCCTTCCGGAAGCGGAACCCTCGCCCTTTCACCTCGGCCCGAAGCGCGAGACGGCGTTCCTCTCCAGCGGAGCGGTCATCGCCCTGACCGGACTCTATTTCCACGAAACGGTGGAGCCCCCCGCACCGGGTTCTCTCGACCGGAACAGGGTTCTCCGTATCGACCGGTGCGCCATCGGAAACAGCAGCGACGCCGCGGACCTGCTCAGCGACGTCACCATGGGCGCCTCAGTCGCCCTGCCGCTCCTGACCTCCGCCGGGATGCATTTTGGAGCGGACATCCCGGATTGGAGGGCGCTCCGGACCGACCTGACCATGTACTTCGAATCGGCGCTCCTGGCCGGCGGTCTCACCCTGTTGGCAAAGGGCCTGACGGAACGCCCCCGGCCTTTCGTGTATGGCCCGGAGACTCCGGACCGGAAACTCCGGGAGAAGGACAGCGCCCGCTCGTTCTGGTCCGGTCATACCGTTCTCGCCTTCAACGGCGCGGTGTTCGCCGGATACGTTTTCCAGCGGCGGCGGCCCGACTCCCCGCTCACCGTGCCGGTCTGGGCCGGAGGACTGACCCTTGCCACGGTGACCGCGGTCATGCGGGTCCGCGCCGGGGAGCACTTTCCCACCGATGTGCTCGCCGGAGCGGCGGTCGGCTCGCTTACCGGCTGGTTCGTTCCACGGATGCACCGCTCCGACCCCAAGCGGGTGAGAATCGCTCCGGACGGCCCGGGCGTGGAAATCGAGATACGATTCTGAGCGGTCCCGCCATTTTCCCATTCAGAAAAGCGGCAACCTTTCTCTCCCCTCTGGTGTATAAACCCGAGTACGTTCGCAGCCACTCAAGAGGATCCTGGCGCGAATGTACCGAGCAACCAGAATCACCGGGGAATGAATGCTTTACCGCTGTACCGCTTTTTTTCGACGCATATCTCTCATCGTTCTCGCGTTCACCTTCTGTGGCATCCGTTTCACCGCCGATCCCGCCCTATCCGCGCCGTCCGATACGAGCCCGTACCGGCTAACTCCGGCCAGTGGAGCGGCGGCAGCCACCGCACTCCTCGCAGTATCCATCTCCGAAAAGTTCATCCGTTCTCCGGCGCCAGACCCGTTGCAGCTCAACCGGAACAATGTTCCGGGGCCGGACCGCATCGCACTCGGCCTGCGTTCCGGGAAAGCTGATGACTGGAGCGACCGAACCCTCCTGGCCTGTACCGCCCTGCCGCTTCTTTCAGCGGCGGGAGCCTTCTGCTCCGGGGAGGGTGGCTCTTTCCGCGAGGCGCTCACCGTACTCGCCATGTACGCCGAATCGAGCAGCCTGACCCACGGGCTCACCTCTCTGGCCAAAAACACCTTCCGTCGTCCCCGCCCCTATGCCTACGACCCGTCCATTCTCCTGGAAACCCGGAGAGGGGACGATGCCGCGCGATCTTTGTGGTCCGGACATACCGCCGCAGCCTTTAACGGCGCCGTATTCGCCGGAACCGTGTTCCAGGCCTACCATCCAGATTCTCCGCTGGTCATCCCGCTGTGGACCGCCGGGCTGAGTGCCGCGACCGCCACCGCCGTACTCCGGGTCAAGGCTGGACAGCATTTCCCCTCGGACGTGATAGTCGGGGCAGCGGTCGGCTCGCTTACCGGCTGGCTCATTCCCCGGCTGCACCGCACAGAACCGGGGAGAACCACGGTTTCCCCCTCGGTAAACAGCGCGCCCGGGATCCTGGTGAGCCGTAGATTCTGATACAAGTGTCAGATCGAAAGTTACCGGCGTCCACCGCCCGGTGCGGCCGAGGACAGGCGTTATTTACCGGCTTTATGCAGAATGGGTACTGTGCGCGTCCGTCGGGCGGGAGTTCGCTCCAGAATTCCTGACGCGACCTCCACTACAGCCGGAAGAAAATCCCTCTCCGCATGAGCCAGAGGCAGACGCTCCATTCCGCGCCGATTCTCACAGCATGTTCGAGCGGGTACACCCACGCGCCGATCACCCAGGTCAGCGGAGTAAGGAGAATTCCGCCCGTTTCCATAAGCCAGGGCCCGAGCAGCCCGTTCAGGAGGTAGACGAAAATGGAGTTCATCCCCAGCACGACGAAGAAAAAGCTCCACCGCGACCGGTTTAGCCTGTCGATGAGCTGATAAAAAGCGAGGAAGAGCAGCGAGGAGATTCCGCAGGTGAGCAGAGTGTAGGAAGGGGTGAACATCCGCTTAATGACGGGGATGAAGGGATGGAGCGCCATCCCGGCGAGTATCCCCGCCGTTCCGGCGACCGCCAGGGTCCTGAAGAGACGGGAGCGGTCCCCTGAAGCGAGCATGCTCCCGATGATGCCACCGTAGACAACCACTGCCGCCTGGGTCAACGTGGGATAGAGATACCCCCACCGGGTGGTGCTGCCGGTAAGACGGTTGTCGATGAGGTAGACGAGATTGTGGAACAGGACATAGCTGTTGCGTCCCGCTCCCGGGACCGGGACCAGGAAGATGAACAGCCAGTAGAGGAAAAGAAGCCCTGCGAACACGCCCCACCGGCGGTAAATATCCAGGTTTATGAACAGGAAGGCGGAGAAATAGGACAGGGCGAGCACCTGGAGCACGCCGGGCCCGAAATACGGCGCTTTTGCGCCGATCCAGCTCAGAAGGAAGCCAAACCCGAAAAGTGCTGCGGCCCGTTTCGCGGCATGGCTGAGACGGCCGCCGTACGATTCGCCTCGCTCCCGCCGCTTCGCGTCCGAAAGCCCCATGGCAACCCCGATGATGAAGAGAAACGCCGGGAGAATGAGGTCCTCGAAGTGAAACCCCACCCAGTCCGCGTGGGAAAGCTGGGTATGGAGGAACTGCGCGGCGGAATTGTCCCGCAGCCTTTCGAGTCCGAACGTACCGAGGAGCATGGAGAACATGATGAACCCCCGGAAGGCGTCGAGGGATGCGACGCGGGCGGTTGTGACGGCTCCGGTTCTTTCCTGCGGTATCGCCAGTTCCATACGTCACCTCGCAGTGGGGTTGGGGGTGATTGTCCGTTTCTCAAGATTGTTCGCACCGTCGTTCAGCGGGCTCCCGCATTCAGCAACACCGTGGCGACCCGCTTGCCGGGCACCAGCAGGCTCGCGGACTCTCCGGAAACTGAAACCGCGGTCCGGGTGTCGTCGCGCCCGTCGAGGGTGACGCTTTTCGCTCCGGAAAGGGGATATTCCGGCCGGAGAACGACCCGCTCCCGGGCTTCACCGGGATTGAAGAGCCGCACCAGAAGCCCCTCCGGAGTCCGCTGTACCGAGGTGACCACCGTGTTCCCCCGCACGTGGAGAAACGACTGCTCGGAGGGAAGTGCACCCCTCTCCGGAACGGTGAACTCGTGGGGCATGAGGTCCACGACGCGGGCCGGGGCATTCACCCGCTGGCCCTGGCGGCAGAGATTCGCGGCGGGAATCGCCCCGGCATAGGGAACAATCCAGTAGCGGAAGGTGTGGTCGCCGAGAATCTGCCCACCGGGGTTGTCATTGGAAAATACCGCGCGGCGGAATCCCCGGAACAGGGTCAGGGCGATGGGACGGTCGTCGGTGTTCAGCATCGCGCTCTCCGGAAGACCCCGGCTCACCACCGCCAGTCCGGCGCCCTTCTCCCCAAAGGCGGTCCAGGTGATCTGGGGGCGGGTTTCGATGTCCAATTCCACCCGAGAAGCGTTGTCGGCGACCAACGCCACCGGGCGGCGGACCACATCGAAAGCGGCGTCGGAAAGATAGCTGTCCCCGGCCAGCCCGGTCGGGAAGAGCACCCGGACCCGGTGGTCCCGGACAGTGTTCACCACCCGGGTTTCCACCTCCACCCGGTCCGCCCCCTTCCGGAGTGTGATGTCGGAGGTAATCCGGAGCGGGACGGTCCGTGTACTCCGGGTCATGGTCCGGAAATCGAATTCCTTGGGTATATTCATGGTCACGGCGATGCGCAGCACGGCTTTCTGGGGACCGTCCGCAACCAGGGATATATCGGCGGCATCGGCGGAACTCACGTGAATGCGGTCGTTCACCGCCACACCATGATACCAGCCATCGCCGATATCCGCACGGTCCTCGAAGGTCAGCAGCTCCGTATAGGTTTTCCCGGAACGTTTGTCGGTGAGGGTCAGCGTCCCGTTCGGGGCGGCCTCCACCCTCAGGAATTCATTCTCCAGCGCCCGGTGCGACGCGCTAAGGGAGCCGGGAAACCGGGTCGGGCCTTCCTTCGGCCCCACCACGAGCGTGGTGTATCCGAACGCGGGAACATGGAGCGGTGCGGTGACCGTGACGACATGCCGGGGATCGCCCACCGGGAACTTGTACCGGGCGCGGCGGAAACCGTTGCGGTCTCGGGACTGGCCGGTCAACTGCCAGGGAACATCTTTCCCCCGGGCACCGGTGAGCCGCATGGAGAACTTTTCCTCGAACCCGAAAAATTCCTGGAAACGCGTCGGCCAGTTAGTTGGCAGCGGAATATCCAGATCCACCGGTTCGTCGATATCAGCGGCAGTGGGGTTGAAAATCGCGATCACCATTCCACCATCGGGGACGTCCTGCGGAGCGGCGGCCGCCCCAATCGACTTGAGCGCCGCCGTGGTCAGTCGGGAGGAGATGCCGAGTGACTGGTCGAACCGGTAGACCATGTCCTGATGGACCTGATCGATGGAGCAGCCGCAGATGCTGTCGTGGGGGTGGTTTTCCAGGAGATGTTTCCAGGCGGCGCGGAAATAGCCCCCGGGATACTCCCGCCCCAACTCCATCGCGGCGAAAGCGCTGAAGGGCTCCGCCCAGAGACATAACTCGTCCTCGCAGGCCGCATTCTTCTGCTTCAGGTGAATTCTGCTGGAGAGCACTCCCGGGATGAGATGGGCGTCCGGGGCTTCCCGGAGCGGCTCGCGCAGTTCCCCGGTCACCGTGCGCATGACCCTGTTCCGGTCCTTCAGGATATCCGCCATGTACCGGTCGAGATCGGAATGCACGATCGTGATGCCCTTGCCCCGGAGCCGCTCGTTGGCACGGGCGAAGAGTTCCGGACTTTGGGGCTCGATCTCGATGTGGTCGCCGCCGTCGAAAAGCAGTATCGGCCCGGTATCGGAACGGGTGTCCTCCTCGGAAACGTAGGCCAGCAGACGATCAACCGCCTCTTCCAGCACGAACGGTTTGGAGGAATCGAACGCCTGACGGACCTCACCGGCATAGGTGGAATAACCGTTCTTCCCGAACCGGTATCCGAGGATGGTGGTGCCGTCCGGGGCCTTCCAGTTGAAATTCCCCGGATACTCCTTTTCCAGGATACCCCTCCAGACGAATGCGACCGGAATGCCGAGCTGATCGAAGATCTGGGGAAGCTGCCCGGTGTGGCCGAACATGTCGCAGGCGAATCCAGCCCGCGAGGAAGGCGCGCCGAACTCCCCGGCAAGGGTCATGCCGAACTGGAGATTGCGCACCAGGGATTCCCCGCTCACCAGCCACTCGTCGGGGAGGACATACCAGGGGCCGAGCTTCAGTTTCCCGGCTTTCACCGCTTGGACCACCCGCTCCCGCATCTCCGGGCGGATTTCGAGATAATCGAGAACGGAGATCACCTGGCCGTCCATAGTGAACGTCCCGTACTCCGGCTTCTCCTCGAATGTCCGGAACAACTCGTCAAAAAGGGAAACTAGCCGCATCCGGAATCCCTGGAACGACTCGTACCACTCCCGGTCCCAATGTGTGCTCGCCACATAATGCGCCGTGCGGCTTTCGGACGATGCGGTCTGGGCCGGGGCTGAGAGTAAAACCGCGGAAAATGACAGGGCAGCGAGTACAGATGAACGGATACCGGGGGAAACCATGCAAACCTCCCAGACAAGGCGTGACACGGATTATTTGGATTCAGTATTCCGCAATATACCGGGGATGCACCGCCCAGGCAAGACAGATATTCGCGCAGCCACCCGGGCCATAATTCGTCTCTCCGAGTTTACCAACGGCCATATTCATCCCCTGAAAACCAGTTGCGCGAGTGTACCATAATACATTTATTATTTACTATGTATTGTTTGTGCATTGTCGACCACACACCCTCGAACGCGACACCATCCCTTTCGCAGAGAGGAGCAAATCTCATGAAGACTCCCGCCCAGATCGCCCGTCATCCGATTCATCCCATGCTCATCACACTCCCCATCGGGATGTTTGTCTTCGCCCTGGCGGCACAGCTCATCTATTATTACGGCGGCGCGGCAACCTGGCTGAGCGCCGCTTCATACGCCATGGCCGGCGGAATCATCGGTGGAGTGCTCGCAGCGGTTCCGGGCTTCATCGACCTGCTTTCCATGCCGCCTTCGAAACCGCGCCAGATCGCCATATGGCACATGAGTTTGAATCTCACCGTGGTCGGATTGTTTGCGGTTGCTTTTGCGCTGAACATGACCGGCTCCATAACAGTCGCGCTTATCATTGCGGCAATAGGAGTCGGCATACTCGCGATTTCGGGATGGCTGGGAGGAAGTATGGTGTATGTACACCGGGTGGCGGTAAGCGAACCGGAACGTCTGGACACGAAACCGCAGCCGAGAGAGCCGGTCGGGGTGTAGTCCTGGCAGATACGGGCGTTTCCTTCATGCCATTGCATTGTCTCATGCCGGCAACATCCGGGCGTAGTCCGGCTCCCAAAGGCGCCACCCGTGCCGATGGCAGGTATGACACGCGGATGAATCAATTCATCGTACGAGCGTTACAGAACGTGTTTTTCTGATCCCCCGTGCATTCACAATGACAAAATACACTCCACTGCTCAGGTTATCTCCCCGGAAGAATATCTGGTGCGAACCGGCCGGGTAGTAGGTATCGGTCAGGGTACCGACACGCTGTCCGATAATGGAATAGACCGAAATGACAACGCGGGATGGTTCCGAAAGCGAAAACGGAATGGTGGTGCCGGCATTGAACGGATTCGGATAATTCCGGTCGAGGAACAGAACAACCGGAGTATCTGAATCGACATCCTCCTCGAATGTCCCCGGCGTTCCGGATCCTTCACTGAAACGCCAACTCAGGGGAGCTGCGTTATCCAGCGACCAGTGGGACAGAGCGAGCGTACCGTATTTCCCGGCCGGGATGACCGGCCAGGGCGCTTCGGTCCGATAGGACAGCGAATCGATGGTTTCCCCTCCCTCATTCATAAGCCGAATCATCTCACCTTCTTCACTCAGGCCGAATCCGAGATCTCCGATGGCATTCTGTACTCCGGGGAACCGCACCGCGAAGCTCTGCCGGTCACGGCAGAGCACCAGGCAACGATGCGCGTCCATCCGGGTCCCCTCCGGCAGAACGAACACGTTGTTTGTACCGGAGTCCCTCAATTCCCACCCGGAGAGGTCTACCGATGCATCGGAGGGATTGAACAGTTCAACCCAGTCGCCGGGGTCAGGATTTGGCCCTTCCATACAGTTGATTTCTGTAATCACAACGAGTGGCTGACGATACTCAAACGCTCCGATATCGGGCGGTGTGCTGTCATTGCCCGTAGTGAACGCCGGGTCTCCGGCATCTATGCAGGGAGAAGCGGCAACGAGATGAAAGTCATGGTGCGCGGTATCGGCAAACCCGGGATAACCCATGATGCATCCGTCCCCGGGGAGCGCCTCCCGGTCCGAAAGGCTGTGGGAAAAGACTATTTGTGAAGCTCCGTCCATTTGGTATGTGGCCAGTCGGGAAGCGGATAGAATGGTATTCGCGACCGTGATTTCCCCTCCCCCGGGTTCCGCTCCGGCAATGCCGATGCCGTTGTCGTGGAATGTGCAATGGACTACGGAGCAGAATGCCGCGCCGGAAACACGGACTCCCGTACCATTCCCTTCGATGATACATCGGCGAACCGTCGCTTCCGATCCTCCCGAAACGATTATTCCGGTTTCCGGGCAACCGGTGATCGTCGTGCCTGATACGGTCAGACCTGCGCATTGACGTTCAGCAAGCACCGATCCAGAAATGACACAACTGTCAATTCTGGCATCGGTCACTTCCCGCAGGACAATGGCCTGGGGGGTCGTGTTGTCACGAAACACACACCCGGTCACCGTCACACCCCCCGATTCGGCCCAAATCTGACTGCCCTCGTTGCTTTCGAAAGTGCATTTAGACATCTCCAGCCGGGCACGTCGGGTCGCGACCCCGCCGGCGCACCCCCTGAAAACGACTCCGTTCATCTTCACCGCTGACGAGTCGGCTTTCACAGCCGCTGATATGTCGCCATCCATAACCGAGGCGTTTTCCACAACCACGCGGGTAAATTCGATGGACGCGTCCGAACTCACGGCGCCGATTCCCGCCCAGAAAGTTCCCGGTTCGTCCGGACGGAGAAGAACCGGAGCATCAGGGGTTCCGGTCAGGAGCAGTTTCCCTTGTACCGTGATTCCGGCGTCCTGCTCGAAAAGCAGGACGACGCCCGGCTCCGCGGAGAGGACGGCATTCCGCGATACAGTAATCTTATCCCGCACCACATAGGGAGAGTTGGCAGAGGTGAGGAGAACGTTGCCGGTTATATTCGCGGGCACATCGGAACCCCTGACCACACGGAACGTGTTCCGCACGTCAAAACCCTGGGTAACATTGACCCCGTCCGTGGCAAGAACGTGCCAGTAATAGTCTCCCGGCGGTGGACACTCGGGAAGGGTGAACCGGGTGTCCGTGATGCCACTGAAAATAACGGTCGATGAATCCGGAAAGTTCTGGCCGGGACTGTAGAGAACCGTGTAGGTCACCGGGTCCCCGTTCGGGTCGGCTGCAGCATTCCATGTAAGCGTCACGGTATCTATACAGGGATGCATGATCCGGTTGATGCGGAACTGACGGGGCTGGTTGTCTATCTGGCTCATGACCCGCTGATACCGGCTGCGGAGATAACTCTCGTTATCCTTCAACGCGGCCCGCCACTGGGCCATATCCGTGATACTGTCCGTTTCGTCTTGGAGAACCGAAGGCTCGATAACGGTTTGAAGGCTGTCAATAAGGGATGCCAAATGCTCATTGGTAAAAACCGTTTGCGAGAGAACGCCCATACGCTCGACGATATCGGAGAAAATGGCGGGAGATATGAGCGCCCGCTCCACGAAGGGATTGTCCGGCGTCCGGTACCCGTGCCACCCGCTCTGCTGGTATGGCCAGTCGTACCCGTAGGTTCCGAAGGTCTTGTCCAGGTCCCAGGGCAGCATGGTCCACCTGCCATCCCCCAGCGTGTTCTGATAGATATAGTAGTTATGGTAATAGGTACTGGCATTGGAAAGGAGGATGTTCATCGAAACGATGTCAACCATCCGGTCATAATCCAGACGTTCCCGTGCAAACGCCTCATACAGCGAATCGGGTGTTGCATTCAGGTCATGGATCAGGGAGGTGAGCTCCGCATCTCCCGTATCCTCGCGGGTCTTTTTGTCCCAGTGATACGGGATATCGTCGAAGACGCTCATACAGGCGCCCCGCTGGGCAGCCTTGTAGAGAGTGCCGTCCGGGTCGAGCCCCTGCGCACGAAGGAACGACTTGTCAATATTATCGATGCACAGGTAAAGCCCCAGAAATTCCCCGTTCAGGTAAAGTCGGGCGTATTCTGTTGTAAAACAGGGGTACCCGATATCCCGAAACAGGGAGGCCGCAATATATTGACGGAGATAGCTGGCGTCACCATATTCCGCGTTGAAGATCAACACATCCCGGTCCCCGGCGAAGGGTTCTCCCTTGAACTCCATCCGCAGAGATTTTTTTGGATAACTACGTGATGTTTCTCCCCGGATTCGCAGTGTTACCCCATCCCAGGTTGTCCCCCTGTGGGTCAGGATGGCGGAGATATCTATGTCTTCACGGTAATTCTGATAAATAATATGGAAGCTGTCCGGATCGCAGGTGATGAAGTACTCCTTGACCGGGGAGGGTGTAACCGCATTGTCCGAACCCGGGGTCGGATGGACGAAGGTACGCCATACTCCACCGCCATCCGCGGCCCGCCCGAAGGAGCGGTTCTCTTCCTGGGGGCCGAAGGTGAGACTGTCCAGCGGAGTGATGCCGTCAACCGCGTACAATCCGATGAACTCGCCGTCCCCGCCCAGCCGCAGATCGGCGTGGAGCGGCCCCTGCTGCGGTTCGCCATCCAGCCAGAGCAGCTTTCGCCCGCCGGGGAGGATGGTCGTGGCGGCGGGATCGGTATCAGGTATCCGCCACCGGTCCGGTCGGGCGGGATCGTCGGTGATGTACATACCGCCGACGTCCACCGGTGATCCGCCGGTGTTGCAGAGTTCGACCCAGTCGTCGAACTGTCCGTATTCGTCGGGATTCCAGTTTCCGTTGAGCGCCAGTATCTCGTTTATGACGATTCCTGACGACATTCCCGGGGCGGCAAGCCCCATATTGCTCCCGTCCGAGCCGGCCCCGAACCCGGACGACCCCGGAAGAAGACGGAAGGAAGCATCGAACCTTGGCGTTCCCGTGATGCAGGCGGGCGAAGAATCGTAATCGGGATCATTGGTCATGCTGTAGCTGACCGTAATGCCGTCCGCCACCGCCGCGCCCGTCTTGCGGTCATAGTTCAGAATGTTATCATCATTGCCATGAAATATGGAGTTGGTTGCTGTGATCGAGCCGGAGCAGCCCCAGTCATACGAATCGCCGAACCTGAGCCCCACCGTGTTGCCGGTCAGTACGCAATGGTCAACGGTTACCTCCGGGTTGCCGTATCCAGCTTCTATACCCTGACCGCAGTTCCGGACCACTGTCTCCACAACATGGACATACTCCCCATTGGAGCCCGCCACCCCCTCGTTCGCGAACCCCTCGATCCAGCAGCTTTCGATGCGCAGACGGGCGCCGTTGTGGTCCACCCCGTCATCCTTTCCGTTCGAGAAGACGCACCGGCTCAGTATCGAAGGCTCACCGTCGCGGGGGTACACACCGGAGAAATAGAACCCGTCGTTGTCGTCGTCCACAAACACCCCGTCATCGCTGGGAATGTCGAACACCCAAGTGTCCGAGCAGAGGACCCGGCTCGCCATGAACTCGCCCCCCGTATCGCAGCGGGTGATGACGCAGCGGTCGATGGCAAGCGTCCCCTCGCTGCCCCCCAGGGCTTTGCCGGGATTGTCCACAATCCAGCAATCCGTGAGCAAAACGGAACCATAACTCGCCTTAATTACCGGCTGACTCTGAGAATGGCCAAAAATCCGGGATGTGTCTGCGCCTCCGAACTGGAAAAAACAATTCCGGAAGGATGCATCTCCCCCTGTGATCTCGATTCCCCCCCAGGGAAGAGCGGGATTTTCCGCGGTAAAGAGTACCGGGGCTTCCGCCGTTCCCAGGATTTGGAGCGCGCCCTCAACCAGAATATTGCATCGATCGCCGAGGAGAACCCGCGCCCCTTCTTCCACCGTCAGAACCGTTCCACGGGGGATAAGCAGATCGCCATTCACACGATGTTCAAAGGCTGAGTCCCAGCGGACCGAAGCGCCCGTGAGGGTCCCCTCATGATCAACGGAAGAACGGGTAGAGACTCTCACCGCACGTTCCCCGGATACTCCTTCGATCCCGACCGTAACGTCCGAAGTGGACGTGAGCGCCAGAGAAACGTACCCCACACCCCGGTGCAGGGAAACGGTCCGGGACAGCCGTGGAGATGCTCCGACCAGTACAGTGACCGGGGCGGACACTTCCCGTTCGATGTCGCCGCCAGCCGATAGCGCCCGGATAATCACCGGGACTGGAATGTTTGGCGTGAAAGTGGACGGAACGATAAGTTCCACCCGTCCCGCGGCAAACGTAATCCCCGGGAAGAGGAGTACGGCCATTATCATCACCGCAAGTAACCTGATCAATTTCATGGAGCCTCAAACCTTGTTATTCAGCACCATCCGGCAGCGCTTGCTTTCTCTGTCCCGACGACTTACACAATATCATTTGACCAGAAGCATCTTTCCGATGCACGTCACTCCGGCGGCTTCGAGGTGGCAGAAGTAAATTCCGCTGCCCAGCGTCCCGGCATCGAACGGAATTGTATGCTCTCCGGGCTCTTGAAAGCCATTGACCAGAATCGCGACCCGCTGCCCGAGAGTATCGTAGACGGAGAGTTTGACCTCCGAGGCATTCCGAAGGGTATAACCGATAACGGTGTGGCCGTTGAATGGATTCGGGCGGTTTCGGTTCAGCCGGATGGCAGAGGGGGTCCATTCGTCTACCGCATCGCTGAGTGAGATTCGTCCCGGCGTTCCCCTGCCGATTGAAGCGCTCCAGCTCTCCGGTCGGGAATTGTCCAGAGCCGGATGACGCAGGACCAAAGTAGATCCGCTTCCATCAGGAGCTTCCGGCCAGGGCGCTTTATCATCATAGGTGAGTGAATCCACGATGATCCTGCGATGATCGTAGAGTCGGAGATGTTCACCGCCGTTGCCCAGTGAAAAGCCCAGATCACCGACCGCGCATTCGCACTCCGGCGCCAACTCCCGGAAGGCGGATACATCCGCGCACAAAACGATACAGGCTTGGGACGGCAGATGAACCGACGGAAGTTCGTAGGCGTTGTCGTCTTTGCTGTCCTTGAGAATCCACCCGGTGAGATCCACTGTCCGGGAGTCGGCGTTATACAGTTCCACCCAGTCGCCGGGGTCGAATTCATCAGGGGAATGGTAATTGATTTCGCTGATGACCAGACTGGGAACGGGACGGTTCACCGCGCCATAGCGCTCACATACCAGTGAATCGAAAACCGAAAGGTTCGGGGCAAGGAGACGCACGGTATCGCCAATAGACACGGTGAAGAAAAGATCCGCGGCGATTTTCCGCTCCGGGAACCAGGCTTTCGACAAAAGGGAATCGGTGGCGACCATCACGGACGCTCCCGGAGCCAGTGTGGTGAGCTCGGGAATCAGGAGCGTTTGTGATGCGGTGGCGCCGCGAATAAAGCAGTAGGAGATGTCAACCGTCTGCGCGGAAGTATTCGATATCTCGATCAGGCAGTCATCGCCATCGCGGTATACCTCTCCTATGGTGACCGCGTGAGCGGGAAAGCCATCGGGGTTCAGACAATTCAGGGCCGGGGTATCCGTACGGTAGTAGTTTACGTAGAACAGACCGTTCCAGGGATAATAGTAGTTTCCGGTGGTAATGCTGTAGGGAATGAGGCCGGTGAACCCCTCCGGGATGCGGTAGGTGTTCCCGAATATCCGGTCACCCGGCGCAAGGTCGTCATGCAAACCGTCATCGAACAATCGAAGATACTTGCCCGTGAAGGGGTCTCCATACACTGTAAAATCGAGATCTTCCGCATAATACAGCGAGAGCGGGACACCGTCCGGAGAAACGGCGCGGAAAGTCACCTCTGGTTTTTGAGGGGTCGGAAACGGGTTGGAACAGTAAACATCACGTATGGGTGCGACCTGAAAGGGAGCTGTTTCGGCCAGCGCCACCTGTCTGGCATTGAGAAACTGGTGCAATGTACCGATGGAGGCGTCGAATTCCTCGTTGGTCTGCCGTTTCAGCGGGTCGGCGTAAACATCGTGCCGAATTGCGGTAAAGGTGCTGTCAACCAGGGTGTGGAGCCAGGTGAACTCACCGCTGACAATCGCCTGAACCCGCGCCGCAAAGGCGGCCCGGTACTGTGGATGAGCCAGAAGCCGCTGCAGAAGAACCTGATAATCGAGAAAAGTACCGGCAGTGATGGTTTCCAGGCCGGAAACATAGTTCCCCTGCCAGTCGAGCCCGAAAGCTGCGTCAAAATCCCAGGGGAATATTTCGTACTTCCCGGTTGCGGGGTGACGGTAGAGATAGAAGTTCTTGGTGCAGTTATCGGTGCTCGATGTCGCGAAGACCACCGCAAAGAAGGAAAGCACGTTTTCTGTATTGATTCGTGCTTCGATATCACGCATGAATTCCGTATCCGAGGAATACCGGAGCCACGAAAAAAAATCTCTGATGTCCCGGTGATCCGGAACATCGCCGTTCTTGTGTTCCCAGGAGAGGTCGTACCATTCCTTGCGGGTCAGCGGAGACATGTTCGCCCCGTGGTTGACCGCCTTGTACAGGCTTCCCTCGGGACGGCCGTTGTTTTCGAGGAACTCTTCGTCCAGGGACTCCAGAGCGGAAAAGACCCCGTGGGATTTACCGTTCACCACGAGGTTGACAAAGGATATATCCGGCGCGGGATGGCCCATATGCCGAAACAGGCTGAACGCAAGATAATTGCGCATATGGGACGGATCGATGTAATCAGCGTTGAGATTGAGGGAGGTCCGGTTCTCAAAAGGTGTCGTTTTTTTGGTAAATTTGACTCTCCAGCTCTTTTTGGGATATTTTCTTGATGTAGCCCCACGGAATCGAACCTGGCAGTCGACCGAAGCCCCATCCATGATGATCATGGCGGGAACGTACTCGTCCCGATAGGGATCCGCGAGCAGGTATCCCAGGTCCGCCTCGGCGATGTTGAGATGATACACCGGCAGCGCATATTCCGCCTTGCGCCCCGCTGGAGACGACACCGGAAATGCGTTCACCTCGCCGGCGGAGACACTCCTCACGGGAAACAGCATCGGCAAACAGGAAAGCAGCAACCAGACTGCCGCGAGGCGGGTATACATCAACGGCCGTGAACCGGTCATACACCCGGACCGGGAACAGGGAATATGGAACAGCGCCACGGGATATCTCCTGAAAGATGGTCCGAACCAGAACTCCCCTTATCCCCGTTTACCCCGGAGGAGCAGTCGGACCCCAGGAAGCAGATCGGTTCATCCTTACCTGGAAGAAAGGCCGGCACAGATATTATGCGATTTATGGCAGGGTGCACCCGGTCTTCTCCCCCGTTTCGCCGTTACACCAGGAATCGGGGCGGCGATTCCCCTTCCGACCATATTCCGGCGAAGCTATTCCTCGTCGTAAAACAGGTTCACCCGGGAAATATCCCCCATCCCGCTCAGACTCTGCACGATCTTCTTGCCATCGTCGGGGCGCCTCAGCCGAATGAAATAGGTGAGATCGAGCGTGGTGTCATCGATCGACTTCAGGTTGACCAGGCGGTGTTTTTGGGTGTGGTCGGTAAGCACGTCGATGTAGGGCGAACCGTCGCCGTTTGGCCCGTGATAACAGAACTTGAGGATGTATTCCCTCCGGTACGGCTCAAAGAGGCCGAATGACGACAGGCTGTATATCAGGGATCCGATAAACAGGGTCGCGACCACCGCAAGAACAAAGAGTTGCACCCCGCAAGCCATGCCAATGGCGAGGGAAAAAAAGATGAACACGATATCCCGGGTGTCCTTGATGGCCATGCGAAACCGGATGATCGACATGGATCCCACCAAGCCAAACGCCCGGGCCAGGTTGTTCCCGATCACCATGATGACCAGGGTGGTAATGACGGCAAACGCCACCAGGGACTGTACGAACGAGGTCGAATAACCGGTCTCCCGGTATGTCATGCGGTAGACCTTGGCGATGGTCAGGCCGCACAACGCGCCGACCACAAGGCTTATCAGCGCCTGTCCCAATGTCAGGGAACCATTGAACAGTTCCGATAAAATGGCGATCTGGTTAATTGTGTGTCTCCTTCTGCATTCACCGGCCGGCGAGATGGTCGTAGGGCATAAGCCTGGTGTGGGCGTCGACGGTGATATGGTCCATGATACAGCTCACATACTTCGAGAACGAACCGAGCTGGAGGTTGAGCAGGGTATTGATCCGGTTCATCCAGGGGGGGAACACCCGTGAGAACTTCACTTCCAGGACAAAATACCCGGGATTGGAAAATCGGGTGCGCGGATTTTCGAAAAGCTGTCCGATGGTGGGATGAGGCAGCCCGAGGAGGTTCTTGTCGAAGGTGATCCGAAGCGAGTTGTCGAATTTTCCAACGAAAGCTTCCCGACAATACATGACGAGAACCGCGGGTGACAGGTTGCCCCGATGATAGTGATACAGGAACCGGTACACGTTGTCTTCCCGCAACTCGGGAGATTTCCCGAGAGGACTCAAACCGGAGGGGAGAATGTCACCGCTGAGGATACCCGCCACTTCCCGGGCCAGCACCGGCGCTCGGCATTTGCTGATCACCCGGTTGTCCTTACGCTTCAATTCGAGAAACACGGTGCTATCCGGAGAGTAATTATTATACCCCCGGATTCT
>JAWLHT010000085.1:0-17312 GCA_041690195.1 Candidatus Latescibacterota bacterium | reverse complement strand
CGGTACCAGCCGGGTCGATGTCGGCCGGGGGAGGGTAAACACGGTTCGGGACCGCTCGAGCAAGGCAACGGTAACCCGTCTGGAGCCGGGCATGGAACTGCAGAAGTCCGACTCGATAGTGTTTACTCCCCCAAATTCCGGCGCGCAGACCCCGCCGCCATCCGAAACCGCCGAACCGGGCGAACTCCGTCGCGAAGTTGTGGCGCTGCGAAGGGAAGTCGCGGCGCTCAGGGCCACGGTTGACAGTCTCGGGCTCGCCCAACTGGCCCACCATCGGGAATTCGAGGCGCTTAGAGAGGAACTGCGTGCGGCCGCAACGGGGCTCATGTCCGGCGACCTGCCGGAAACACGGCTGGTGTCAGGACATCAGGAAACCAGGATTATCCGTCCCTCCAGCGATATCCTGGCGCCCTACCGCGTGGCCCTGGAGAATTGTCTCACCCATCGTTTCCACGAAGCCGTCCCCCAATTTGAACACATCATGGCCCGGTATCCCGACTCATTCCTGGTGGAAAACTGCCGGTACTGGATTGCCCAGTCGCACTACACCTCCGGAGACTACTCCTCCGCCCTCACCGGATTTCAGGCGGTACTGGACGACATCCGGTTCGAACACAAGGACGACGATGCCGCCATCATGCTCGGTATCACTTTCTTCCAGACCGGGCGATATCCAGAAGCCCTGACCGTGCTTCACCAATTCATCACCCGGTATCCCGAAAGCGAATATCGCGGGAAAGTGCTTCGATGGATAGAACGAATATCTCTCCTCCATAATCGCGCAGGGGAATCATGAAACGATTTTTTTTGGTACTGTTCGCGCTGGTCCTGGTCGCCGGCTGTTCCTCTCCGGTTTCCCACTATAGACGGGGAGTACGGTATGAGCAGAGGGGAGAATACCGGAAAGCGGTCGAGTCTTACCGCAAGTCACTGGAAAAAGATTCGGGATATGCGCTCTCCTATTACGGACTCGGGAGCGTATATGCCAAAAGCAAGCTCTTCGATGAATCCCTGCGAAACCTTCAGAGGGCATCCGAACTCGGTGTCGACGATCAGGATATCCACATGCTCCTCGGTTCCGTCTACGAAGCGCTCGGCAGAACGGATCTCGCCGCGGAGGAATACGGGAAAGCCATAAAAGCCCGCCCCGATGATGTCCTGTCGCATCTCCGGCTCGGCGCAACCCTTGAAAAAGTCAGAGACTGGGAGGGAGCGCTCGCCGAATACCGGAGTGCAGGCGCGGTCGCCGTGGATTTTCCGGAAGCCTACTATCATGCGGGCAGAGTCCTCCTCCGCCTGAAACGATACCGGGAATCGGAAGAAGCATTCCAGCAGGCGCTCACGTTGAAAAAACGGTACCCGGAGGCGCAGGACGGGCTCACATCGCTCTATCTTGAAGACAACCGGGTTCCGAAGGCCATGGATTCCGCCCGGAAAACTCTCGATATGGATGCCGGATTCATTCCGGGACTGGTGAACATGGGATACATCCACGAGCGGAGCAACGATACGGATACCGCCGAGAAGTGGTATCGGCGCGCCCTGAAACGCAATCGGGACTCCGATGCGGCCCATCTCCGGCTCGGCGTGCTCCTTTCCCGGCGAGGAGACCATTCCGGGGCGGAGCGGGAGTTCCAGGCAGCGGTAAGCATCAACCCCGACATGGCGCCCGCCTGGAATGAACTGGGGACACTTGCGATTTCCCGGGGGGACTATCGCCGGGCGCGCGAGTACTTCGGAACCGCAGTCCGGGTGGATTCCACCTTTTCCGGGTCGCACTATAATCTGGCCGGAGTGCTCATGAACACGGAATTGTACGGCCGGGCCGCGGAATCACTCCAAAAATACCTGGTCCATGCCGAATCGCCGGAGGATTCCCAGGAAGTGGAAACCCGGATCCGAATATACCAGGCAGCGGAAGAGCGCTGAGCCGCACCAGAGTGCAGCGGAAGCCGGAGCAGACGAATTCCGGTTTCTGCCAATACGTGCCCACAGGGCAGAAGAAAAAAGCATCTCCGTCAAAAGCGTGAAGGGCGCCCGCCGGGCGCCCTTCACGCTTAATTCAAACCATTATGCGAATAGATCAACTGTAGCAGAGTGTGGCCGCTCCGAGGACGAACAGGTCATCTTCCGCGGAGATGAAATTGACCTTCCATCCCCGGGCGTCACGCGCCCCTCGCGTGAGCGAGGCAAGCAGCGCCTGATGCATGATCTTGATTCCGGCAGCGAATTCCGGCCCCAACTGGGGCAGAATCACAACCCTCCGGATCGGTGATTGGAGCGTATTGGTGAGGGAGAAAATACCCGATCCGAGCGCCAGTCCCATTCGTTCGAACACCGCGACGGCGTGTTCGGCTTCCTCTCCCTTGCCATTCAAGGCATCGGCAATATCCCTGACAGTGAGTTCCAGTTCAAACCGGGTGTTCTCATAGGCGTAAGGGTCCCGCGCGAGGGCGTCCACAACCCTCTTGATCTTATCCTTGCGGAAAAAGAGCTTTCCGGCCCGTTTTTCCTCGGCGCGGGCATAATGAATCATGCCGTTCAGTGAGGCCAGCGTTTCCAAATGGTACTCGGGAAATTCGTCGTCGCAGGTTCGCATGAGCGCCAGTTCCCCCTTCGAGACGAGACGATTGATGAGCACAGTCTGATGGAGCAGTGTCGGCAGCCCGTCGTGAACGTTCCGGATAGCCTGGCGCAGATGTATATAGAAGTCCGGTGGAATATCCTCTATTGAAGAAATGGGGTGCTCGTCAACGATGACACCGGTACCGACGCCCCAGCCGATCTTGACGAACACGAAGTTCTCGCCTTTTTTCAAATCGATGGAATCACGGATACGTTTGGTCCGGGCAATGGCCATGGCCATGGCGTTGGAACTGTTCTCCACGTTGACCGGGATATCCTCCGGAAACGCGGGCTCCAGAAGAACAGCCCTGCGAATCAGCTCGGCGGCCACATCGAAATCGTTCCAGGCCGGGAGATTCATACCCATGACCGCTCTGGTACCGTGCACCAGTCCGGAAACGGCAATTCCCAGGCCGGTTACCGCCAATCCCTTTTCTCCCGCCCGTTTCAAGGCGCTCACGATGGCGGCGGCCGAGGAATCCAGAATGGCTTCACGCCCGGTAAATCCCTGTTTGAACCGGGGATTCCCGTTGATCCCGTCCGTCGTCAGGGTAACGGTTTCGCCATCGGCAACATACCCGCACCACAGAGCGTCGGCGCTGATGCGCAGCCCCATAACCACCTCGTTGCCGGAGGGCTTGGGCACTGAACTTCGGTGAACAACCGGAATGTGATAGCGGCGTCCCGTCGATTCCGCGTCTTCCGCGGAATAGGCGATCTCTCCGTTCACGATTGTATAGAGCAGGTTCCAGTTGCGGTCCAGCACGACGAGGTCGGCGCGACGCCCCTTTTCCACTTTTCCGGCATCGGTCAGGCCAACGATTTCGGCGGGAGCCGTAGCAGTAACATCGAAAGCTCTGACCAGGTCCGGGTCATCCCCGCCCAGGAGCAGGAGGTTGCGGAAAGTCTGGAGCATGGTCAGTGCGCTTCCCGCCAACCGGCCGTCGCCGAGAATCCGCACGGCGCCGTCAAATATGGTCACCCGCTGGCCGGCAAATTCGTATGTCCCCTCATCCATGTCCGGGTTCGCCACCGCATCACTGACACAGGCCACAAGATGGTGCTGGTTGAGCGCAAGGGAAAGGGCAGCGGGAGTGACATGGATAAAGTCACAGATGACTTCCAGACTCAGACCGTACTCCTGCGCGTCATAGAGCCGGGGGTCGATGAGTCCCGCGCCGAGAATACCGGGATTGCGGTGCGAAAGGGGACTCATGGCGTTGAAAATGTGTGTCAGGTGACGGGCGCCGGCCTTGATCGCCGCGATGGAGTACTCCAGAGAGGCAGAGGAATGCCCCAGGGCCACCACAATTCCCCGGTCACGGAGAGCACGGATGAACCGGAAGTTACCGGCGAAATCCATTTCCGGCGCTACGGTCATGATGCGAACACCGTGACGGTCGCCCAGTTCATCCTCGCCGAGAATCATGGGCAGGTCGCGGTCGGTAGCGTCCCAAATGCAACTGGGCGGGATGGCGCCGCTCACTTCAGGGTTCAGTTTGGGACCTTCCAGGTGAATTCCGATCAGACGGGCGCGGGGAGTTTCTTCCGGGGCTTCCCGCATCACGAGTTCGGCAAGCTGCTCCCGCTGCATTTTGAACCGCGCGTCGAGGTCCACCCCGAAAAACCGCCGGGAGCGAACCGGCACAACCACCGTGGCTACACTGGCAACCGTGCCATAGGATGTGATTTTCTCGAGAATACGGACCGGATTGGCGAAACTACCGATCTCCGAGTAGCGCACATTGCTCTGGTCGCCGTACCCGTGAAAGTGGAGATCAATGAATCCCGGGCCAATGATACAATCGCGGGAACCGATCTGGCGCTCGGCGTTGAGGGCGGAATCCCGGTCCCAACCCGCTATCTTCCCGTCGTGACCGATGTGCAGCTTCGCGGGTTTGTTCCCGATCGAACGGAACACGCCCCCTTCGGCGGAAGGCGTGACCACCTGGTCCGCCTCAATGGTTAAACGGTACTTCGATCCCACTTTCACCGGACTTCTCCTCGCTGCCGTTCGTGTTCGAAGGCTTGCGTTCGGGCGGAAACGTAAAGTCCCGACTCGTTCACTTATACCTGTACCCACAACGAGGTCATGCCGAGACGCCGCATTCCTGTCGCTGTATATTCTATCAGGCGTGAACACACTGGATCATCATGAGGGAATATACGAAAAAAAAGAGCCGCACGCATCGGCAAGCTCTTCTTTTTTTATCGTCTTTGTTTGGGAACAGGCCGTGTCCCCCAAAAGGGGACTCCCGTCAACCAGCGTTACAGGATCCCATACGGCCGGGCGCATCAGCCCATGACCTCGGCTATTTTTGCGTTCAGTGTTTTTGCGTCGAACGGTTTGACAATATAGCCATTCACCCCGGACTTGATGGCATTGACGATATCTTCTTTCATGTTGCGGGTCGTCACCATCAAAATCGGAATGCTCTTGAGCTTATCATCCTGCCGAACCGTCTGAACCAGCTCCAGCCCGTTCATGTTGGGCATGTTCCAGTCGGTCATGAGAAGATCAAATTCTCCCGCCATGAGTTTTGCCAGGGCATCTTTGCCGTCCTCCGCCTCTTTGACGTCGGAATACCCTGCCTTGATGACCGTATTAACCAGGATTCGGCGCATGGTCGGAGAATCGTCCACAATGAGAATTTTCAGTTTCGACACGGCAGCATCTCCTGTCACGACTTTATTTTGAAAGTCTGATTATGTCGCCCTCAAAAATACGATATACCGAGGGCCCCAGGGTATCCTCGTTCCCAACCCACTGATTTCCGATATACACACGTACTTTCGGAAACACCGAAGCGTCCGCTTGGGCGCTGGCTTTCTCGACATTTTCCTGTTCCTGGAGCAATGACTGCTTTTGTTCTTTCAGTCGCTCGAGCCGGTCCGGAATCCCTTTCCTCACCAGTTCAAGTTTCTGGAGAAGAGCGGCTTTATCGGGCGGAAGCTGCCCGCCCCGGTCGATCTTCATTTTGTAGAGATAAATTACGCTTTGTTCCAGTTTGTCATGGGACTCCTGGGTCTGGGCGATCTCCTCGTCGATCGCTTTCATGCGTTCGGCCAGGGTCGGGTCGATACCGACCCGAATGGTCGTGGGGACACAAGCGACCGAGCCGAACCGGCAAGCCTCCACGGCAAACTTGGCTTCCGCAGTACCGCCGACAATAGTCCCGTTGCTGCACTTTGCAAGAATGGAGCGCCCCGCGCGGAGTATGGAATGATAAGAAATGCCGTTCAGGATAATATCACGGCCCGCTTCCACCCGCTGATTTTCCACGAACTTGATGAACACGTCACGGCTGGCCTGAATCAGCCCCTGCCCGGTACCCGCAAATCCGCCCATGACCGTGATATCACTTCCGGCGATAATCGTGGCGTCTTCGACATTCCCGTTTACCTGGACGCTTCCCCCCGCCTCGACGGTAAACCCGGCTTTGACCGAACCCTTGATTCGGATGGAACCGAGGAACTTCAGATTGCCTGAGGAGTAATCCACATCTCCCTTGACATCATGAATCTCTGAAACATGCAACACTCCGCCCTTGAAGATCAGTTCCCCTTCCGCAACCGCCACAACCAGATCGGGATCACTCTCGTCAAATGCGGTCCCGTTTCCCGGAATGACCTTGATGTCCTTCCCAAGAAGCCCCGGAATTTCAGTTCCGGTGATATCGATACCGGGAGCGCCGACGGTTGGAGGAATACGCCGGAACAGATTCTGGCCTTTACTCACCGAAGTGATTTCACCAAGGTCCCGGTAATCCACGCTTCCATCTTCTCGCTCAACCGCTTTCGACCGTTTGCTGATGCTCACATACTGCTCGATCCGGGCATTCTCTCCCACACCCGGCGCAACCGCTTCCGCTATCACAACCGCTTTCAGTGAGCGGGTGCTCTCGCAAACATACTTGATGGCATCCATCTGGATTCCGTGCGTGATTCCCAGTTCGGAGAGTTTCTCCAGCACAGTTCCGACGGTCAAAAGTTCTCCGGCGCCTTCTGACGGCGTGTAATCCGCGGTTGCCCGGAGATTGGCGCTCGTAGTGTGTATTTCGATAGCGGCATCGATATCGGCCATTACCACCTCAACGGAATACCAGGATCAATTTTCTTCATTCTGCGATTTGAACCGATTGATCAGCTCGTCCACTTTCGGCTGTCCATCTTCGCCCAATGTAATCTCGATATCATCTTCACCGTCCTGCTCAGCCCGTGTAATAACGGCCCTGATTGCATTTATGTCTTTGCTGTCAAAGTCAATACCCTTGTTCCGGAGCCGTAGGATCTCATCCGCGACCTTCTGTGTTTCGGCGGAACGGTCAAAGTCGTACTCCGCGTTCGGATCGAATGTTCCGGTACGAGTAATCCCAAGCACCCGGCCGTCATCATCGAATCCCTGCAGGAGTTCGGAGAGTTTTCCGTATACATTCTCGATCACTGAACCGATGCTGTTTATCTGCTGGGTGGTGATATCCTGAAACTGGAGGGCATTCATGATGGAGAACAGGTCATCCTGGCTTCCGTTTATCTCTTCCCGTATTTGGGCGGTCTTTGCACGAAGCAGATCCGTGGAGCCGGGATTGTCGATTCCCTCTTCCATGGCGTCGAGACTTTCCGTCATATTGTTCAGGCGCGAAATGACATTATCCACAATATCCATGACTTCCGTGGTCGCCATCTCGGTGGCGCTGGTCACCTTGTCCAGTTTCTCTGTCGCGGAAGGAATGAGCTGTGTGGACTGATGCAGACTGGAGTGAATAGTCTGAAGGAGCGGAATAATCTCTTCGATGAAGAACACCAGCTTCGCAATCTGCGGCATGTATTTCTTCGTGGTATCAAAATACCCCTTTATCGCCTTGAAACTGTTGATCAGCCTGGTGATCTCGGCCTTCTCCATCACGTGCGACTCCTCGTCTGTCGGGGAAGTATTCTCCGGCTCTCGAACGGGCTCCATGTGTAATCTCCTAAGGATACCTGAAAAAACGATTTATGAATATGTCAGGAATGGTTTCCGTTGTCAACACTTTTCCTCGTTGCGCCGGCATACCCGCCGCTCTAAACATTGCAATATGCGTGCCACCTGATCAGAATCAGGAGCATTACGATGTAAAATCACTGGACACCTGCAGTTATACATATGATCCGGAGTACGGCTGATCCGGGGTACGGCGATTTGTCGCATTCCTGTCCCTCCCGTGACTTCCTGACATCCCGTTCGGGGCAGAAAACAGACGAAACAGACGTATCCGTATACATCGGCCACCGCCCCTTCATGGAAGAAGAGTCATAGCCCGCCAACTGCTTAATCCTTCCGCATCACCAGCATCCCAACCCGAACCAGCCTTTCCATATACAACACCACTGATTTCACCCTCTGAACGGATAAACGCATACGAACCTCAGGAGCAATAATCAACGGAGTCGAAACTTTTCACTCCCGCAGAAATGTGCCGGGAGTGACGGAAATGCCCCAAAATCAAACTCGGCATGCATTCTCATACTTTCCAGGGGTTCTGACGCCCTCTGCCGACAGACGGTCTGATCGGGCCGCGGAGAGCGTGGCTCCTTGGCGCCATTTTTTCCGGTCTGGTCTTGTAGTCGCATCAGCCCGGGAATGCGTGTTGCTGGCATGGAGCAAATGTCCAGCCGTCTCAATTTCAGTTGATAACCTCCCGATAAGCTGCTATATTATTATGTTACCCACTTCTGCGGGGCGCGCGGCTTTCCGCCGCCTTCTCCGTCTGACCGGTCTGGACGGCGTTTCCCGTTTCGGATGCCGGCACGGGAAACGGAATCCTGCCAGGAAATGATCCACAGGAGCAACACCGCCGGGACGCCCGGCTGTTTTCATATAGCGAGATACAACAGATCAATTTCATTCATATCCGAACCTGCAGCAATCCGGAGGTACGATGCTCAAGCTTCAGGGATCCTATACCGCAATGGTTACTCCGTTCCGCGATGGCAAGGTCGATGAGGCCAGACTCCGCGAAATGGTCGAGTTCCAGATCCAGAGTGGAACCACCGGTCTCGTGCCCTGCGGCACCACCGGCGAATCCCCCACTCTCTCCCACGAGGAACATCACCGGGTCATAGAAATCGTCATCGACCAGGCCCGTTCCCGTGTCCCGGTAATCGCCGGCACCGGCTCCAACAACACCGACGAGGCCATCAGCCTGACCGAGCACGCCAAGGCCGCCGGCGCTGATGCCGCGCTCCTGATCACCCCCTATTACAACCGCCCGTCCCAGGCCGGACTCATCCGTCATTACACCACGGTGGCCGAAAAGTCCGACCTCCCGCTCATCGTGTATAACTGCCCCGGCCGGACCGCGGTGAACACCACCGCCGACACCATCGTCGAGCTTTCCGCCGTCCCGAATATCGTCGGCATCAAGGAAGCTTCCGGAAACATGGACCAGATCTGCGAGATCATCACCCGAACCCCGGACTCCTTCACGGTGCTCTCCGGCGATGATTCCATGACCCTGCCCATGATCTCCGTGGGCGCGATGGGAGTCATCAGCGTGGTATCCAATGTCGTTCCCCGCCAGATGGCGGACATGGCGCGGCTGGCCCTAGCGGGCGATTACGCGGCGGCCCGCGATCTCCACACCTATCTTTTCCCGCTCATGCGGACGCTCATGAAGGTCGAGACAAACCCCTCTCCGGTCAAGGCGGCCATGAACATCCTGGGCATGGAAGCCGGCCCGGTTCGTCTCCCGCTGGTGGACCCCGACGAGAAGGGGAAGGCCCTTATCGAAAAGTACCTCCGCGATTTAAAGCTCCTCTAATCCAGGAAAGGGGTACGACATGAGAATAGTCATGAACGGCGCGCTGGGACGAATGGGACGCCGCATCATCACTCTCGCCCATGAAGAACCGGACATCCGGATCGCCGGAGCGGTTGACCCTGGCGCCCCGGATTTCGCCGGGAAAGACGCCGGGGAAATCATCGGTATCGGCGCGCTCGGTGTTCCGGTTGCGACCGACCTTGCCGAAACGCTTTCCGATGCCGACGTCGTGATCGACTTCACCTGGCCGGACGCTATTCTGGCCACCGCGGAAACCTGCGGCAAGGCGGGAGTCCCCCTTGTGGTGGGCACAACCGGTCTGCCCAAGGACAAACTCCCCGAGTTTCGGCGTCTGGTTGAGCCCATTCCCTGCGTTATGGCCCCCAACATGAGCATGGGGGTGAATCTGCTCTTCCGGCTCGCGGCTGAGGCGGCCGCCATTCTCGGCGATGACTATGACGTGGAGATCGCCGAGATGCACCACCGGTTCAAGAAGGACGCTCCCTCTGGCACCGCCAACCGTCTGGCGGAGGTTATCGCCGAGGCCCTCGGACGCGACCTGGAAACGGACGCGGTTTACGGCCGCAAGGGAATCACCGGCGAGCGGACCCGCTCGGAGATCGGCGTCATGGCTCTTCGCGCGGGCGATGTGGTCGGGGAGCACACCGTGACCTTCGGCACAATCGGTGAACGGATCGAGCTCACCCACCGGGCGCACTCCCGGGACGCCCTGGCCAAGGGCGCCATCCGCGCCGCCCGGTTCCTCGCAACCGCGGAGCCGGGGCTCTATGACATGCAGGATGTCCTGGGCCTAAGATAATCCTAAACATGCAGTTGGTATGTTCGGGAAGTGGAACCGGGCGTCCCCGCGGGCGTTTAATGGACAGCGGGAAGACGGATGTCCGGGACGCTCCCGGAGGGGAGATGCGAAGAGATTCGCGCCTTTCTTTCCCGGACACCCGGATAGCGGTGTTTCATTCATTTTTCATTTCCGCCGGATACCTGAGATTCGGCGGTTTTTTTGGAGGATTGCCATGTCGGTGCTGACCACGCGCATAGAGGAAATGAACGACCGGGTCGAGACGCTCAGGAGGCATCTTTGACCTCGACCGCAAACATGCCGAACTGAAGGATCTTCACGCCAAACGGGATGCTCCCGGTTTCTGGAACGACCAGCGGGGAGCCCAGGCGATAATCGACCAGATCACCCTGCGGGAGAAGCCAATCAAGGCGCTTGCCGGCCTTGAGGAGTCTCTCGGGGACATCACTGTCCTCCACGAGCTGGCAGAGGAGGAGGAGGACGATTCCGCCATTTCCGAAGTCGCCGCCAACCTGGACGCTTTCGAAAAGGATCTCGCCGTCCTCGAATTCCAGACCATGCTGGGGGGGGCGGACGACCAAAAAAACGCCATCCTCTCCATTAACGCCGGGGCGGGCGGCACGGAAAGCCAGGACTGGGCGTCCATGCTCCTCCGCATGTACATCCGCTGGATCGAGCGACGGGGATTCGAGTACGAGGAAATGGATTTCCAGCCCGGACAGGAAGCGGGTATCAAGAGCGCCACGCTGCTGGTAAAGGGCGATTATGTTTACGGCTACCTGAAAGGGGAGTCCGGCGTTCACCGTCTGGTCCGAATCAGCCCCTTCGACTCCAACGCCCGCCGTCACACCTCCTTCGCGTCCGTGTCAACCCTGCCCGAAATCGAGGAGACCGCCGAGGTAGAGATCGACGAGAAGGACTTGCGCATTGACGTGTACCGGGCCTCCGGCGCGGGCGGACAGCATGTAAACAAGACTTCCTCCGCGGTCCGCATCACCCATATTCCCACGGGAATCGTGGTACAGTGCCAAAACGAGCGGAGCCAGCACAAGAACAAGGCCTTTGCCATGAAAATGCTTCAGTCCAAACTCCACCAACTCCGCATGGAGGAGGAGGAAAAGAAGCAGGCCGAGTACACCAAGGACCAGAAAAAAATCGAGTGGGGCAGCCAGATCCGCTCCTACGTTTTCCAGCCCTATACCATGGTCAAGGACGCGCGCACCGGCGAGGAGACATCCAACGTGCAGGCGGTGATGGACGGCGACATCGACCAGTTCATACAGAGCTACCTGGCCAGTTGAACCGGCTTGGACATATGCGGCGAGAAAAAACGCGCCGGCGGGAATTCCCGCCGGCGCGTTTTCATTATGAAAAAAGAGTTCATTCTGATAACAAGGAGCAAACAAGAGTGAATGGTGCAAGATGAAGGAGATAAGGAGCAATGGGGAATAAACAGCCCAAAGCCCAGGGGAAAAGATGGGTTGAACCGTACTATCCTGCAGTGATAATCGCTTACTACATAATCTTTTATGGGTATTTGGCTTGGTCAGAACACAGGGCCAAATCATGGTGAGCGCAGCCAAGACCCCCTTCCGGCCTTGCGGCCACCTTCCCCCTTGCAGGGGGCAGGAAAAGACATCTCTCACGCACGCAAGTCTTGCTTGTGCTGCTTCGGTTCGTTGCTGACTCAACCCGATAACCGTATGATCTTTTCTCCTGGCTCCTTTTATCATCACTTGTTTACTCACATAAAGCTGCAAAGCGCAAAAAAACCCCTGGTTTCAAAAATGCCTAAAAAGGCATTCTTTACTCCCAGGGGTTTTCATTTGGGTGAAAGGATCACTTTCACCGGGTTTTATCCCGGCTACTCGATAACCTTTCACCCATCCTTCTAATAGGTTTCACGCCCGGCGGCCACAAGTGGTTTCGTTTATTTTATGATTTACTAATTTATTTCAAAAAATGACGGATATACCATTCCCAAACCACGGAAAGAAAAATCCAGCCCGAAGCGATGCCGAGCGCCCACTTCCAGAGGTCCGGCCAGGCGGCGAGTCCCACCCAGGGGCCCCGGATGCCGGAAAGAGTGTGCACGGTCAGGTTGACCAGGCGCTCCGGGGGAACCGGACGCTCCAGGCGGCTGAACAGCAGGGTCGCCGCTCCGGCGAACAGGAAGGAAAGAAACCCGACGTAGGCGAAATTGATCGGGGTGAACACGTCCAGAACCACCGCCAGAACGATGCCCGCAATCATGGAGGCGAAAGCGGCCCTTGGGGCGGCCCGGCGGGAAAAGATTCCGACGAGGTAGAGCGCCACCACCACCCCCAGCACATCGCCGTAGAAACTCTGTAAAAATGTCATGACCGAGGCGCTCCCGACCACGAAGGGAAAGAGCGCGACGGCGACCAGGAGCGTTATCCCCTGCACCAGGCGGATGGTGAGCTTTCGTTCCCGCTCCCCCGCCCCCGGACGGAGAAAACGGAGATAGATATCCTGGGAAAACAGGGTGCCGGAGGCCGTGAGCATGCCATCGGCGGTGGAAAGGAGCGCCGCCATGAAGCCGGCGGTCAGCAACCCCCGGACTCCCGCGGGAAACAGGGTGAGAATGACCGTCATGAGGGCTTCGTCCGGCAGAATGCCCGGATGGTTCGCCCGGACAAAGACACCGGTGATATACCCGGAGAAGCAGGATGCCTGGGAAAGCACCCCGACCAGCATCAGGGCCTTCTGTGCATCGCGCTCGGACCGGGCGGCGAGCAGCCGCTGGGCCATGGCGAAATTGCAGATGAGCCAGGAAAGCCCGGCCACGGCGGCCCAGGTCACCACCGCCTGCCAGGGGAAGAACAAACCGGTGGTGAGGCTCCAGTCGGAAGGCGGCGTAACGCTGACCAGACGGGTCCCGGCATCTCCGGCTATGTTGATCGACGCCAGCCCCGTAAGGCCGCCGTACTTGTAGAGCGCCATGAGGGGAATCGCGGCCAGGGTCGCCAGGAGGAAAAGCGACTGGTACACGTCGAGGGTGAGCACAGTCCGCATGCCGCCCATGATGACATAGAACCCCACGACAGCGCAGACCACAACGAGGCTGACTGTCTGGGACCAGCCCAGCAGGTTCTTGAGGAGAAGGGTTCCCAGAAAGAGGCCGCTGGCCAGGGTGGCGATCATGATGGCGATCATCACCACGGAGAAAAACGCCCGGCACTGGACGTTGAACCGCTGCTCCAGGTATTCCGGGGTCGTATAGATGCCCGTACGCCAGTAGATGGGAACGAAAAACATGGCGGCGAACCATGCGGTGAACCAGACATGCACCCCGGTCCACTGAAAGAGATAGAAGCCCCACAGAAAGCCGAGTCCACCCAAACCCATCACTGAGGGATCGACCGCCATCGCCACGATGGTCAGGGCGGCCTGCCACCAGTTGGTGGTTCCCCGGCCGGTGATGAACTCTTCGGCGCTCTTTTTCCGGAAACGGCGGCTGAGGATATAGCCGGCGGAAAAAATGGCCGCGAAATAGAGAGCGACAATCCAGGAATCAATGCGGTGATCCATAACGAACCCGTTCGTTTATACACAAGCAGGAGCCGGGAGAAAAAAGTAAATGTTCTGCCGGGACAGCGGGATGCAACAGGGAACGGTAAATCCGCCCCGTGTTGCATCCCGGAAAACATCGGCTATCTCGTGATAAACCACTCCCACAGGAAGGAGAAAGCGAACCAGGAGGAGCCGAGGAGAAGCGCCCACTTCCAGAGCGCGGGCCAGGAATTGAGCCCGACCCAGGGACCCCTCACTCCCGTCAGGGTATGCACGGTGAGGTTTTCCAGACGAGTCCGGGGAAGCGGAGCCTCGAACCGGCTCAGCACGATGGCGGCAATGAACGTGAACACAAAGGAGAAAAACCCGACATAGGTGAAGCTCACCGCGGTGAACAGGTCGATGGCCACAGCGAAGGCGACGCCCGATACCATTGAGATGAAGGCCGCCCGGGGAGTGGCCCGGGTGCTGAAGATTCCCACCATGTAAAGCGCCACCACCACCCCCAGCACATCGCCGTAGAAGCTCTGGATGAAGGACATGGCGGACTGGCTTTCCACGATGAGCGGGAAAAGGGCGATGGTGGAGAACAGAGTCAGCGCTTCCGCGATGCGGGTCACCCGCTTCACTTCCAGGCCGCCGGCCGTGGGACGGAAAATGCGGAGATAAATGTCCTTGGAGAACATGGTGCTCGACGCTGTCAGCATGCCGTCAACCGTGGAAAGAAGCGCCGCCATGAGTCCGGCCACCAGGACGCCCCGGATTCCGACGGGGAACATGTCGAGAATCACCCGCATGAAGGACTCGTCGGGAAGAATGTTGGGGGTGAGCACCCGCATGATGGCCCCGACCAGGAACGAGCAGAACGGATAGAACACCGCGAGCACGCTCATAAAGAGCAATGCCTTCTGGCCGTCGCGCTCACTGCGGGCGGCCAGAAGCCGCTGGGCCATGCTGTAGTTGAGGGACATCCAGCCCACGCCGGCGATGGTGGCCCAAAGCACGACCGCCTGCATGGGGAAGTAGGCGTCCGTGGTGGGCGACCAGTCGGAGGGCGGCACGATGCTGGCGAGCGGAACCCCGGCGTTCCCGGCGACCCCGTGCGCGGCGAAGGCGGAGAGTCCGCCGATCTTGACCAGGGCCATGATGGTGACCACGACCAGGGTGAAGATGATGAACATGCCCTGGTAGAAATCGAGGGAGAGCACGGTCTTCATCCCCCCGAGGATGACATAGAATCCCACCACGACAGAGATGAGGAGAACCCCGGCGAACATGGACCAGCCGAGGAGGTTCTTGAGCAGGAGCGCCCCGAGGAACATCGCCCCGGCGAGCGTGACCACGAGAATGGAGATCATGATGAGCGAGAAGAACGCCCGGCACTGGACGTTGAATCGCCGTTCGAGGTACTCCGGCGTGGTGGTGATCTGGGAGCGCCAGTAGATGGGGACGAGGAACATGGCGGCGAACCAGGTGGTGAACCACATGTGGACGCCCGGCCACTGGATCAGGTAGAATCCCCAGAGAAATCCCAGTCCCGCGGTGCTCATCACCGCCGGGTCGGCGCCCATGGCGAACAGGGTGAGCGCGGTCTGGAACCATGTGCGGGTGCGTCCGCCGGTCAGAAACTCCTCGGCGCTCTCGCCCCGGCTGCGCCTGCTGATGAAATACCCCGCGGTGAAAACGATGCCGAAGTATACCGCCACCACAATAGAATCAACATTCAACATGCTCCGGAGTTCCTCTCCCGTTCAGGTTTGCTCTTCCGTCTATTTACGCCACATTTTTTCCATGAAGGCCTCGAACATGGACGAGGTCATGTCACTCCCCACATTGATTCCCTCGCCGTCGCCGTAGTTGAACACCACGAACCCGCCGTCCGGAGAGCCCCAGCGGTCCACAAGTTCGTGTGCTTCCTCCCGGACCGCGGCTGCATTTCCGGTGGGAAGCGTGGCCTGGATGTCCACGGTTGCCAGAAAGGCGATCCGCCCCCGGTAACGCCGGCCAAGCTCCTCGATACCGTAAGCGCGGGGCTGCTGCATGTTCATCATGTCCACCCCGGCGTAAATGAATTTTTCCACCAGGTCGTTGATGCGCCCGCAGGAGTGAAGAATGAAATGATACCCGTGCTCGTGATAGCGTGACACGAGCGTGCGGTAGCGTTCGAGGAAGAAGTGATCGAATATCTCCGGCGAAACAAAGGGCCCCTGCTGCGTCCCCCAGTCGTCGGTGAGAAACACGCCGTGCACCCGGTCGCCGAACCGCCGGTGTACCTCGTCGATCTGGCTGATCTTGTGGTCGAGAATCATGTCGAGCACGCGCTCGATTTTTTCCGGCTCGTAGTAGAAATCCACCATGGTCTGCTCGAAACCGTGGAGCATGTGCAGCCGTTCGAGCAGGGTAAAATGGCTGGTGAGGCACACGTAGCGGCCGCCGGTATCGGCGATTTCCCCCTCCACCCGCTGGAAGTAAAAGGGATCCGTCGGGTCCGGGGGGATATACGAGTCCAGGGCGGACCAGTCTTCCAGGGGGCCTTTCACCACCTGCCCCATGTTCTTCACTTCGGTCGTACCCCAGATGCACCCCCAGTCGTCGGGCCGGGGCGTGTCAAAGAACCATCCCGCCTTCTGACGGTCCATTTCCCAGGAATCGCAGACATCGTCGGGAGCGTTGGGGTATACATGCTGGAAAAAGGGCAGACGTTCCGGACGGTCGAATTCGATCGCCCGCCTGACGAGTTCATATCCGCTGGAACTGACATGGTTAGATGTATCATGCTGTGGGGAGGTGCGTTTCATCATTCGCTCCTACCTGCCGGACATTCCTTGTACGACCCGCGCCACCATCGGGTCACGGCTGATTGAGGACAAATCTACAACAATTATATGCTGTTATTTTCGATAGTCATCCATCCCTGCAATAATGGATTCGGATTTAGCATAATCGAAAAAAACACGTCCACCGGAAGATACAATTATCATTACCTTCGGGTCAAGCAATGATATTCAACCACGTCCGATTGAACCCGGCATGCTCATTTCGCGATAACCCACGTAAATCGACGCAATGCCGCGTCCAATCCACGCGCCCGCGAAGGGCACGACAAGGTTTCGGGCTTGCTCATGCGACAGGCTTCATGTTTCAATCCACGCGCCCGCGAAGGGCGCGACACTGGCGAATAAACACCTGATTGTCAACAGCCTGTTTCAATCCACGCGCCCGCGAAGGGCGCGACGTGGTGACAGCCAATACCAAAACCCAGCTCGAGACGTTTCAATCCACGCGCCCGCGAAGGGCGCGACGCCCGTGTGGTGATGGAGTCCGCACCGGGCAGCGACGTTTCAATCCACGCGCCCGCGAAGGGCGCGACAGGCTCCCGATGTCTGACCAGTCGCCCTACGTTGTTTCAATCCACGCGCCCGCGAAGGGCGCGACACCCACGGGACGCACCGGCTGAAGATTGACAATACGTTTCAATCCACGCGCCCGCGAAGGGCGCGACAGGCTCCCGATGTCTGACCAGTCGCCCTACG
>JAWLHT010000084.1:9250-17417 GCA_041690195.1 Candidatus Latescibacterota bacterium | reverse complement strand
ACTGGAATCTCGCCCTCCACCAACTTTCTATCAGGTTCGAGGGCCGTGTCCAGATGTAAAATCAAAATCCCATTTACACAAAAATTCCGACAGAACCTTGCAAGCCCATCGCTCGCTGCATATGTTGTCCAGGATTTTCCGTCGTATCGAGAGACACCGTTGTAGTAGGTTCCGAACCACATGTTACCATCAGAATCTTTGAAGGTGCTCGTGACCTCATTTCCCGCAAGCCCATCGGCAACGGTATAATTTTTCCACGTTGTTCCATCAAACCGGAATACTCCCCCGCCCATTGTGCCAAACCACATATCTCCTGCCGAACCCGATGAAATGCTCCAGATACTGTATTCCGAAACATTGAATCTCGTCCAAGAATTTCCGTCAAATCGAGAGACAATACCATCTTCAAAGCCGAACCATACTGTTCCGTAGACATCTGCCGCTATGCTGTAAATATGGTTACTTGCGAGACCGTTGTCCGTGTTGAACGTCTGCCAGGAACCCCCATCAAATTGAGAGGCCCCATTGTTATATGTACCAAACCATAATGCGCTTTCAACACTCATTGCAATGCTGGTTATATCAATTCCTGCAATACCACGATTTTTGCTGATGATTTCCCATGTGTTTCCATCAAATCGTGAAGCTCCTCCTTCTGTACCGAACCACATGGTTCCTTCGGAATCCTGCAAAATGCACCTGATTGGTGATCCCAATGGTCCGTTTGTCGAATAAATCTTCCAAGTCCCTTTATAGAACCTGGAAAGGGCCAAATTCGTGCCAAACCACATGTCTCCGTCCGGTCCCACTGCCATACATAAGACACGGGAGGAGGATAGTCCATCAGAGGTAGTGTACGTTTTCCATGATTTACCGTCGAAGCGGGATAATCCGAACGTTGTACCAAACCACATTGATCCGTCCGTGTCTGCAGCAATGCTAAAGATAGTCCCGTCCGCTAATCCATCGGATGATGTATATGCCCTCCATGTCATTCCATCAAATCGAGCAACGCCATTGCTTGTTCCAAACCACATGCCCCCATCACTGTCGGTGGAGATGCTTATTACATTGTTGCTCACAATGCCGTCTGCTTCAGTATACGAAGTCCATGTTGTTCCATCGAACCTGGATATCCCCTCATACGTTCCGAACCACATGGCCCCATCAGATCCTCTTGTAATACAATTGACATCATTACTGACAAGGCCTTCAGCAACAGAATACGTTTTGAAGCTTCGACCGTCAAATACAGATACGCCGTTTCCCGTGCCAAACCACATATCGTTGCCAGATCCAGCTGCCATGCAGAATATACGGGTATCTGCCAACCCATCGATTTTAGTATATGCTTTCCATGATTTCCCATCGAACCGGGATACTCCGTTATTTGTGCCGAACCATAAGGAACCTTCTGCATCTACATCTGTACAAAAAACATCATTACTTATCAAGCCGGTTTCTTGGTAAAAATGAGAATATTCACCGTTTGAGGCATTCCACTGGATGACTCCTTCCTGTGTCGCGGCCCAGATTAAACCATGATCGACGCAGATATCTCGTATTAGCGGTGTTTTGTCGAATGTTTCCCACCTGCCAACCCCGTACGCTTCCGCTCCCCACAAAAGCGCGCACGCCGTTACAAACACCAACCCGACCCGCATGGAAACCTCCCGGCAGACTGAAAGGGAACTCGAATGCTCATGAGTGTATAATGCGCGCCAGCGGTTGTGAACGCAAGAAGAAATGTTTCTCTTTTTTCGGGCGCAGTGAATTCTCCGGCGGGGGGGGGGGAATCACATCCGGTAGGAGGGGGTGAGGAAGAGCTTGTTGCGGGTGGACTCGTCGGTCCGGGGATCGGATTCCCGGCTCCAGAAGCCGTGCAGGAAGGCGACGTCGAGCATCATGCTGGGGTCGAGCAGGATGCCCGCGCCGAGAGTGATGAAATCACGGCGGTTCAGTTCATTGACGGTGACCATGCCGCCGGTGTCGATATAGCCCGTGTAGGGGTCCGGCGCGGAGGCGTACCCGGCGCGGATAAACCCCTGGATGACCGGGACCGGGAGTTCGGCGCCCACCCGCCAGTTGAGGGTGTTGCGGTAGCGGTACTCGGGCTCGCTCAGGTCCGAAGAGGACTGGGACCAATCGAGATAGGACAGGTCGCCGGAGAGGGTGACGCCCCGCCAGGCCCAGGAGAGCCCCGCGCCGAGCTGCATGGGGACCTTGACCTTGTAGCGGTCGGAGCCGGTGTAGTTGCCCGAATCGGCATAGGCGGAGGAGGGATGCTCATCCAGGGTGAAGGGCCTGTCCTCACGGATGTACAGGTCGGAGAAGTAGCTGCTCCGGATGGTGTAGGTGAGCGGCAGACGGAGGGTCGCCCCGAAGCGGAGATTGTTGGCGGCGCGCACCAGCATCCCGCCCTGGAAGCTCCATGCCCTGATGTTGTCGGAATATCCGGAGTGGTACAGTTCCGCCCAGTTCACCGTGTCGTCCCAGTAGGAGCGCTTCTGGTCGAGGGTGTGGTCTCCCTTGCGGTAGTCGAGGGAGAGGCCGAGGGATACGGCGGGGGAGACATCCACGGCTCCGGCCAAGGACCACTGGTCCAGACCGCCCGAGTCGTCGGAACGGCCGTCCAGCGTCCCGTCCCAGGTATCGCTGTAGCCCGATACACGGAAGAGGGAATCGAACTCCTTGATCCGGTTGTAGGCCGCGGCGAACACCAGGCTTCCCCGGTAGGTCGGCAGGGGAAGCACCCCGCCGAAGGAACTGATGGAACTGACCGTCTTGCGCCCGTCGGCGGCGCCTGCGGCCGGGGTGGAGAGACGGCTGGCCAGGGTGGAACGTTCTCCGGCCTTGAGGACGGAGATGCCCAGGTTCCATTCGATGCGGCGGATCTGGGCCAGGCCGGCGGGATTGTACCAAATGGCGGAGGCGTCATCGGACACCGCGATGTACGCGCCGCCCATGCCCATGGCGCGGCCGCCCACTCCGGCGTCATTGCCCACCACCATTTCCTGCGCGGAAGCCGGTGAAGTCCCGGCGAAGAGGAACGATGCCAGGGAGAGGAGAAGCGCGCCCGTGCCACGGCGAAGGATCATCGCATCCCTCCGCGACGCGCGGGCTTGTCCTTTTCCGGTTCGGAGCCGCCGGAAGGAGCGGGCGCCGTACCCGCAGCGGGCCGTTCCACTCCTCCCGAGGCGGGTCGCGGAACCGAGGGAAGCGGGGAGAAGCTGTCCCGTCTGCGTTCACCCATATCTCCCCGGCGGGTCGGCTTGTCTTCGGGCGCTTCCACGCTTCCGGAACCGGTATCTCCGGAGTCGTCCGAATCGGGAAGGTTATAGAGCCACCAGGGGACTGAGCGGTACCCGTGATAGCTGTCGTAGAAGTAGGGAGAACTGTAGGATGATCCCCAGAGCCAGGGATCGTAGTAGGAGCCGTAGCCGCCGAAGGGGTCGTAATCGTACCAGTCGCCGTAGGCGCTCGATGAATGCCCGCGGAACCCGAGCCGCCGTCCGTGAACGTTACCGGTGTGGCACTCCGTGCATCGCTCGGTATGGGAAATTTCCCAGTCGCCTTCCGCACCGGTGACTTCGTCTACGGAGTGCACCACGGGGTGGGAGAGCATGGTGTAACACCCGTTCACTCCCGCGAGGACGGCGACGGATGCCGCGGCCAGGAAAGCGGTCTGCCAGCGTTTCATGTCATGGCTCCTCATGCCGGGTTGATGAATCCGGCAGTCTGTTTCCCGGAAAATCCCGGGCGCTTCGCCCGGAACAGGAGCGGTTCCGCCCGGATGCATCCGACGGCGGATTGCTCCTACCCCTTAAACTCCCGCCTTTTGCGGCGGGTTTCAGAATGTTCCCGAATAGTAAAACCGGAGTTCCCGGGATGGCTCAGGTGTGGACTGAACGCTCCCGGATGGATCCCGGCGGTCGGCGCGGAGAAGATTCCGGATATCCAGTTCCAGGACAAATCCTTTGCCGAAGCGCCATTTGACCGCGGTGTTCAGGCGTCCCCGGTCGCCGGTCATGGAATGCGGCGCGTCGTCGTTGACTGCGAAATCATACTCGCCGCACAGGTCGATGCCGCTCCCCAGGCTTTTATCGAAACCGACCCAGAAGGAAGGATCAATGTCTTCGTCATCGGTTTCCAGGGAGTAGTTGACTCCGCCGTGAAATCCGAGATTCCCGAAGAACCGGTAATTCCGGGAGAGCGCCAGGTACACCCCGCGCGACTTGTCGCGGAATCTGTTCAGGCGTTCACCCCGGAGAAACGGTCCTTCCCCCTGGGAATCGAACCCGAGGGAAAGCGCCGGACTGCGCGGGGACTCTTCGATGAGGCGCACCCGCACCTGGAAGCCGACATGCGGCTGCCAGGCAACCCGCTCGGAGCCCACGATGTTCGAGCCGCCGTAGGAGAGGCCGACATTGACATAGCTGTTCAGCCCGAAGAGCACCCGCTGCACGAGACCGCCGCCATCAAAGAGCTGGCTTTCCAGGAGATACTGCCGGGAAGAGAGGGACCCCGCGGTCGGTGTGTCCACCAGACGGCAGGGAGCGTCCACCCCGAGGGCGCAGGCGGGTATGGAGAGAAATGCACATGCAAATATGGCGAGAACGCGGCGGATGCCCATGATGCCTGCCTATCGGGTGAACCAGAAAACACGGAGGTGATGAACGTACGGAAAAATACCCATCATGCCCCTGCCTGTCAAGGAATTTGCGGCTGCGAAAACCGGACCCGCATCGGGAGGGGGCGAGTATTTTATGTTGACTTCGGTTCATGGTTTTGATATTCTATTCAAATAGCGGATTCCAATCGGAACGTACGGAAAAACAGGACGGTTAAGACGGTTAAGGAGGAAGCGATGGCCCGCTCGCTGAACAAGGTCATGCTGATCGGTAATCTTGGCGCGGACCCGGAGATCCGGTATACCGCCAACGGTACGGCGGTCGCCAACCTGCGGGTTGCGACGGCGGAGAACCGCAAAAACAAGGAAGGGGAGTGGGAGGAGCGGACCGAGTGGCACCGGGTCGTCCTTTACAGCCGCCAGGCGGAAATCGCCAAGGATTATCTCCGCAAGGGGAGCAAGGTGTACATCGAGGGAAGAATCGAGACACGCTCCTGGGAGGACCAGAGCGGCCAGAAGCATTATTCGACGGAAATCATTGCGAACGACATGTTCTTTCTGGATACGAAGTCTCCGGGTGGCGGCCAGGATCAGCCCGAGTCCCGTCAGCCGAAGCGCCAAAGCGGCGGGCCCGGCGGGGGGCCGCAACGGCCCAAGAGCGCTCCTCCCCAGAACTTCCCGGAAGAGGACGATCTGCCCTTCTGACACCGGGACTGGTGGCAAACGGCGCCTCCGTTTCCGAAAAAGCGAATTGTGCAGACTGAACCGGGGATGTGTATTTCGTGCCGTCCCCGGTGTCCGCATACGTTTCAGCTTCGGTTTTTCGGGGAGGAGTGGCATGGAAAATGTCCAAATTTCGGCTTTTTTTTCTTGACTTGCTTTTCTGGGGGCGTATAATAGAAATATCGCGCAGTTTTTACTACGCTTTTCGTCCGATGGGCATTTGCTGTTCGTTACCGTCGGCCGGAATCGCTTTCAGAAATGGGAACAGTATTAATGGATAACAGGTTTTTCTCGCTCATCATCGTGCCCGATAGCGGAAACGATGTCAAATACAGCAGTTTCAATTCGCAGTTCCTGGTCACCATGTTCGGACTTCTCATCGTGACCTTCTTTGTGTGCCTCTTTTTCATCATCGGATATCATATCAAGCTGCGCCAGGAAAACAACTACAAAACCGCCGTACAAAAAAAGCAGGAACTCATCGCCAGGATCCACAAGTCCGAAGACCTCCTCTCCTCCCTTTCCATAAAAGTTGACGATATTCAGAGGAACGACAGGGCATACCGGCTGTACGCTTCCATGCGGACGCTCGATTCAGATATGTACCGCGCGGGCGTCGGTGGCCGCGTCATATTTGATTCATCGGCGTTTTCCGGCCTGAGCAAAGAAATGCTTGCCAAAATGGAGCGGATGACTTACGATATCACCGCGCTCGACCACCAGGCCGCACTGGGACGCACCAGTCTGGGCGAAGTCCAGGTCAAGATACGGAAGGATCGTGAGATCATCGATAACACGCCGACGCTTTGGCCAGCGTTCACCCCTTACCTGAGCATCACTTCCGGGTTTGGGAACCGTCGGCATCCCATTACCGGCAGGTATCACTTCCATGACGCACTCGACATCGCCGGCCGCCGCGGGGACAAAATCATCGCCGCAGCCGACGGTGTGGTGACCTGTGCGGAATGGAAGGGGAATCTCGGGCAGTGTGTGATGGTCCAGCACAAATACGGGTATGAAACCATCTACGGTCACTTGGACAGTATTGGCGTCCGCAAGGGGCAAAAAGTCAAAAAGGGTGATGTCATCGGCGCAATGGGCGCCACCGGACGGGCCACGGGTGTCCACCTGCACTATTCGGTAAACCGTAACGGCCAGTCTATCAATCCCCGTATGCTCATGCAGCTCTGACCGGGAGCAAACCGGTTTCGCATCGTGAAAAAGCCGCCTTCGGGGCGGCTTTTTCATATCAGGCGAGCGGTTGTGGAAAAATGCGGGTATTGGGATTGATACTGAAGTTGAAACAGATCGTGAAGAAAGACGGAGAAACCTGTCTGAATGGAGATGCGCGGGATAAACGCCTGATGAACTGCGGATAAAAGAATATGGGTATCGGGTTGAGTCAGCAAATCAATCCTTTCCGCTCTTCCCGCTCCCGTTGCCACCTGCGGAGCGGAAGAACCCCGGGCAGAGCGACGCTTTTCCTGCCCCCTCAAAGGGGGAAGGTGGCCGTAAGGCCCCGGGGTCCCCATTCGTACCGATTTGGTACGAATGGGGTAGAGGAAGGGGGGCTTGGCTACACCTCGCCAGGATTTTGCCTTGTTTGCGGCAAGGGAGCCGCGGGCGGTTTCAACCGTTCCCGACGGCTCCCTGTATATATCCTCGTCTTCCGGTCCCCCCGGATACGGAGAGACGAGGAACCGCGGCGGTTTGCCTTGGCGCCCCTCGCGCCACCGGGCAAACCGTACTGCACTCCGCCGCAGTGCAGGCTGTGACGGATTAAACTGTCCTGATATCTCGCCCGGCGCACTGACGTTTCCGCCGGTTCACGCAACGGGAGCGAATTTCGCCTGGAAGAAACGCAGGTACTCGGGTTCGTACACCATTTCCAGTCCTTTCGCCCGCTCCCGGTTTTCCCACGCGGCCTTGACCGCCTCGGCCACGACATCCATATGCGCCTGAGTGTAAACCCGGCGGGGAATGGTAAGCCGTACCAGTTCAAGTTTTGGGCGACGGTGGTCGCCAGTTTCCGGGTCGCGGCCCGCGCTCACGATTCCGCGCTCCATGCTTCGTACTCCGGAGTCGAGAAACAGTTCTGCGGCAAGCGTCTGCGCCGGGAACCGGTCTTGAGGAAGATGGGGATATATCCTGCGGGCGTCGAGGAACACCGCGTGGCCGCCCACCGGCTGCACAATGGGAATATCCCAGTTGCTCAGAAGCTCCCCGAGATAGCGTACCTGACCGATACGGGAACGGATATGGTCGTCCTGAACCGACTCCTCGATGCCGATGGCCAGCGCCTCCATATCGCGTCCCGCCATGCCGCCGTAAGTGTGGAGTCCCTCGAAAATCACCACCATGTTCTGCAAACTTTCATAGAGCGAACGGTCATTCACCGCAAGCCATCCGCCGATATTGACCAGGTTGTCTTTCTTCGCACTCATCCATGCGCCGTCGGTATACCCGCAGAATTCCCGCAGAATATCCGCTATTGATTTCCCAGCGTACCCGTCCTCGCGTTCCTGAATGAAAAATGCATTTTCCACCATGCGGGTGGCATCGAGAAACAGCGGGATGCCGTGACGGTCGCAGAGGTCCCGGAGCGCGCGAACATTGGCCATGCTCACCGGTTGCCCCCCGGCCATGTTCACCGTTCCCGCCAGGCTGACATACGCGATGTTCCCCGCTCCGGCTTTGGCGATAAGCGATTCCAGCTTATCCAGGTCCACGTTTCCCTTGAAGGTGTGCAGGCTGGATGAGTCGTGCGCTTCATCGATGATGACATCGACAAAGGTTCCCCCCGCCAACTCTTGG
>JAWLHT010000084.1:0-9240 GCA_041690195.1 Candidatus Latescibacterota bacterium | reverse complement strand
ACATGTTGCCGGGAACATACTGTCCCCGTTTGATGACCGCCTGGCTGATAAGGTGCTCTGCGCCCCGGCCCTGATGGGTGGGAACTATATGCCGGTATCCATAATACCGCTGTATCGCCGCTTCCATTCGATAGAAATTACGGCTTCCGGCATAGGCTTCATCGCCGAGCATGAGTCCGGCCCACTGCCGGTCGCTCATGGCGCTTGTTCCGCTGTCGGTAAGCAGATCTATGTAGACATCTTCGGAACGGAGGAGAAATGTGTTGTATCCCGCTTCCCCGAGAGCCTGTTTTCGACGCTCGGGACTGATGAGTGCGATGGGTTCGACCATCTTTATCTTCCAGGGCTCGGCCCAGGAACGGCGCTGGTGCTGCTGGCCCATGGTTCTGACCGTTTTCTCGCTCATAACTTACTCTCCTCGAAACAACACCGCTGACGTATCTGTTCCGGAAAGACGATTTGCTGGCACTGGCGAGCCGGCGACTCCGGACGGCCCGATACCGCCCGCATTATGCGGTCGTCCGGAAGCCGGTGTGTCTGTGCCGGCACGGAGGTTAAGTTCACTGAATACGTTCTGTAAGCTAAATATGCGCAGAGGTGTTGTCAAGGGGAAATGCAAAAATATGCCGGGATATTTTTTGATAATTGGAAATGTATTGCGGGATATCTTTGTATTTCGTTATCAGGGCGCCATTCCCCTCAACTCATTCTTTGTACTGGGGAATATTCCTGGATAGATGTTATAAGCCGGTCCTCTGAGCGCCCGTAATGCCGGTTGTCCGGCAAGAAGTCTGAATTGTTGCTATCTCATTTCATGGTTTTTCACTGTTTTCTGTGGGTAAATGAGAGTGAAGGGGGAAAGGGGTAAAGACACAGAGGCTCAAAGGGAAGACCGTAGGGGCGCGGCATGCCTCGATCGGTATGAACCGGGTTCTCCGGCCCTGACCTCCGCTGACGCACAGGTTTCTTTTCTTCCGGTTGCTGACCCCTTTCTCCTCTTCCGGAAATTTGCATGCTTCATCTATGGAAATTTGCATGCTTTATCTGTCTTGCATTCAAGTTCCAAGTGCAAGGGTGCGGGAACTGATTGAATGACCATTGGCGGTATAAGGGTTTCGCTGGTAGGGGGGACTGCCCGCCGGTCAGAATGATGCCCCGCTCCCGCCGTGTGCGGACAATCCTTCGGGAACCACAAATTCGTTGACTTTCGCTGTGTTTGCCCTATATTTCACACCCGTATACCCAGGCTATGACTTTACCCTCGGGGGACGCTCATGGAGGAAGAAAACCGGAAGACCGGGGATGATTCCCCGCTGGATTACGAGGAACTCCTCAACGGGTTCGCATTCGATGGCGATGCCACGGACGCGACAACCACAACGCGCGGCGACCTCGACGGTCTTGCGCTCGCTGAATTGCTCGGAGACGAAGAGGGGGAGCAGGAACTGCTTCAGGCCAGCGGCGCCTACGATGCCATCGCGGCGGAAGACTACTCGTCGCTCTCCCTTCAGTTCGAGGGACTGAATCTGAGCGAGTATGCCGGAAACGAATCCGGGCAGGAACCGTCCGGTCCGGAAGAGTCGACCCGGGTGGAGGGTGCACCGGACGATGCCGGGATTTTGGTCTCTTCCGGAGAAAATGCGCTGGAAAGCGGGAATGAGGACGAGGATTACAGCTCTCTCCTGAGCAGCCTTGAACTGGAAGATGAATCTGTCCCGGATATGGTTTCTCCGGATGAAGACGCGACTTTGGCGGTGCATGGCGACGGGAGGGACGAGGTCGAGGCACGGCAGTCCGGTGACATGGAAACCGGCTTTATGGATAACCCTGTCCGGGAGGATGCGGATACCATATACTCATCTGGACGCGGAGTGCTCGACATTGTCAATCTTGCCGATGATTCCCCCGTGGACAGCGGCGAGGCCGAACCGGATTTCGTGACGGCGGCATCTGAAGCGGCCGCAACGGAAAATGCCGGGGATCAAACAGAAGTCGGGGCTTTCTCCCTGCACGATCTGCTCGGCGAAGTGGAATCGCCGGTTGCTCCGGCGGCCCCGGCAAGGCCGAGCCGTGCGGAGATGCCCACTGTCGCGGCGCAGGGCGGGTTGGCCGAAGATTTCCTCGGGCTTTCCGCGCTGACCCCCAACGACGGGTATCCTCGAAGGAGAGATGTTACCGCCGAGGTGATGTTTGAGGGAGTCGAAATGGGATACGACCGTCAGGTGGATACGGTTACACTCGCTGAGTTGTACCTGGCCCAGGGCCGGAAAAAAGAAGCCTCGGACCTGTTTTCCATGCTTGCCAAAGAAAAGGGTGTTACCCACTGGGTGGGGAAACGGATTCGGCTCCTTACGGGGAACGCGGAGAAATAGTGGACCGTCTCCCGCGGGACCGGATTTTGGGCGGCTGTACAGGCACGGCCGCCTTTTGATTTTGCGCCGGAATGGAATCCCGTTCGGGCTGCATGTCATAATCGCTTGACAGTGGCTTCGATATCTGTTATTTATATGTGGCATTTCGTCTCTTGTTGAAATGGCGGGACGGTTGCCGGTTTCGGATGGAGTGTCTGCCCGGCTGATTCTTCTGCCGCGCAGACCTGGCGTTTGTTTCCTTCATTCGCGAAGCGGTCACTGACGCGGGATAATATGTTCCGGTGATGAGCTTGCGCTTTTTCGGGCTTGGGGCGTCTGTGTAAATAATACGCTAACGACCGGTGTGGCATGTTCGGGTATGGAGGGGATGTGTTCGAGCGGGTAGTCGGCCAGGAAGGCGCGAAAAGGACGCTTGGCTCCATGGTGGAATCGGGAAACATCCCGCACACCTTGTTGCTGACAGGTCCGTATGGCGCCGGAAAGGGGGAGACCGCCCTTGAACTTGCGCGCATGCTTCTCTGTGAGAACGGTTTCGCCTCCGGGTGCGATGCCTGCGGGGCGTGCCGGCGGGCCCGGCTGCTGGAGCATCCGGACCTGCATGTGCTCTTTCCCTTCCGCAGAAAACCGGAAACGAACGACGGCGAGTGGTACGAGGAACTCCAGCGCCACAAACAACTGCTTGCCGGAACAGCGTATTCGCCCGTTGTGTATGAAAAGGGACGGTCGATTGTCAAAGATATTGTGAACGAGGCGCAGGAACGGCTGTTGGAGGGGTCCCTGGAGGGTGGGCGCAAGGTGTGCGTCATTCTGGGCGCCGACCGTCTGAACCCCACCACAGGGAACCGTCTGCTCAAGATACTGGAAGAGCCGCCCGACGGTGTGCATTTCATTCTGACCGCGGAACGGGTGTCCTCCGTACTCCCGACCATCGTTTCCCGTGCATCCGTGGTGCGGTTTCGGCGTTTAAGGGTTTCGGAGATTTCGTGCTACCTGGAACGGTTTTCCGATCTCACCCCGCAACGCAGGGAATCATGCGCCCGGCTCGGCGAGGGGAGTATCAAGACGGCGATGGCCTTCGCTTTCGAGCGCAAGGAGGATGTTCGGGAAAAGTCGTTCGCGCTTTACGAGCGGGCGGCCGAAGGCGGCGCGGATGCTGTGGTATCGGGTGCGGCGCCTTTTCTCTGGACCCGGGATTTGCTGGAGGCGGAAGAGGTCATAACCGGGTTTGCGCTCTACACCCGGTCCGTGCTGGAAAGAAAATACGGCATTGATCCGGGCGGCGGGCGCTCCCGGAAGCTGGAGTCGCTGGCCCGAGCCGCCGACCTTTCCTCCCTCAACCGTCTCTCACGGCGGATCGAGGAGGGAATTGAAATGCTCGGCCGCAATGTGAACATTGCACTTATCATGACCCAACTACTTTACGAGATACATGACACCTACCGATAACAACCCCGAGCTTCCGCAGGAGTTGTCCGAGCAGACCATCCATGAGGTGGAGTTCAAAGGCAGCAGACGGGATTATTTCTTCTGTCCCGATAACATTGCGCCGAAACCCTCGGATTTCCTGATCGTTCAGGCTGACCGCGGCGAGCATATAGGCCGGTACGTGCGCTCCGGTCCCCGGTCTCAGTTTCCGCAAATAAAGGAACTGAAGACCATTCTGCGCTTTGCCTCCTACACCGACGTTGAAATTCTCATGGACAACCGGACCAAGGAGGATGAGGCGTTCGCGGTCTGCCTGCGGAAAATTGACGCCCACGAGCTCAAAATGAAACTCGTGGATGTGGAGTATCAGTTCGACGGCAATAAAATATGTTTCTACTTCACCGCGGACAAGCGCATTGACTTCCGCGCCCTGGTGAAGGACCTTGCCGCCGAATACCGCACCCGCATCGAACTCCGCCAGATCGGGGTCCGCGACGAGGCTCGGCGTCTCGGCGGACTCGGCGTCTGCGGTAGAGCCCTCTGCTGCAAAACGTTCCTCGGTCAGTTCGAACCCATTACCAGCCAGATGGCCAGGGATCAGAACCTCAGCCTCAGCCCTTCCAAAATCAGCGGCCTCTGTGGACGGCTCATGTGTTGCCTTGCCTTCGAGGAAAATTTCTATCGGCATCAGGCCGGGACGCTCCCCGGAGTCGGCGCGGTCGTGGAGAATGACGGCAAGCGGTATGAAGTGGTCAAGGTTGACATTTTTAACGAGTATTTCACGCTCCGTGACGCCGGCGGGGTGGAAAAGACGCTGACCATCGCCGAGTTCGCGGGCTACACGGTCGTGTCCAACGGCAACGGGGAATCCCGCTGTGGCAGGTGCTCCGGACGGAATCGTTCCGGCGCTCCGGCTCCGGCGGACAGCGGGACTTCCGAAGTAAAACCGAACGATACTGAGGCGGCTCCCGAATGAAAACCTTCTATATCACCACGGCCATAGACTATGTGAACAGCCTTCCCCATATCGGCACCGCCTACGAGAAGGTCGCGGCAGACTGCATCGCCCGGGCCAGGCGGCTGCTCGGGTACGACGTCCGCTTCTGCATGGGGACCGACGAGCATTCCATCAATGTCCAGCGCCGGGCCCGGGAGCAGGGACTCGAACCCAGGGAGTACTGCGACCGGATGGCGCCCCAGTTTGAAAGTATCTGGCGCAAGCTTTCCATCTCCAACGATGACTTCATCCGGACCACCGAACCCAGACACGCGGCGGGAGTGGCCGCCATTTTCCGCAGGATTCAGCAGGCCGGAGACATCTATTCCGACGTGTACAAAGGCTGGTACTGCGAGGGCTGCGAGGCATTCATTCAGGAGAAGGACTTGGTGGACGGGCAGTGTCCGAACCACCGTACTCCTCCGGCCTGGATCGAGGAGCGCAACTACTTCTTCCGCCTTTCCTCGTATGGACCCCGCCTGCTTGAACATATCCGTAAAAATCCGGAGTTCATTCGCCCCGAGTCCCGACGGAACGAGATCATCCGCCTGATCGAGGGGGGGCTGGAGGATATCAGTGTATCGCGCTCCGGCTTCGACTGGGGCATTCCCCTGCCCGAAGATCCGGACCACGTGGTGTATGTCTGGTTCGACGCCCTGATCAACTATATCTCCGCTCTCGGTTACGGCGGCGCGGACGATTCCCTTTACCAAAAATACTGGCCTGCCGATCTTCATGTCATCGGCAAGGACATCACCCGGTTCCATTGCGTGATCTGGCCCGCCATGCTCATGAGCGCGGGAGAGCCCCTTCCCCGGAGCGTTTTCGGCCACGGGTTCATCTATCACCGGGGCGAGAAGATGTCCAAAAGTCTGGGCAATGTGGTCTCGCCGCTGGAGATCGCCGACCGGTTCGGCGCTGACCCGCTCCGCTATTTCCTCCTGCGCGAGGTGGTGTTTGGTAATGACGGCGATTTCACGTATGAGCGTTTCATCGAACGGTACAACAGCGATCTGGCCAATGATCTGGGCAATCTGTTCAGTCGTGTGGCGGCCATGATCGGACGATATTTCGGGGGCGCGATTCCCGAAGACGCCGCACTGCCCCATGATGCCGTGTCGAACCTCTATCCGGAAATCGCCCGCCGCTGGATCGCCTGCATGGAGGACCTCAGTCTCTCCGGAGCCTGCGATGCGCTTTGGGATTTCGTCCGGGCGGCCAATAAACGGGTGGAGGACGCCGCGCCGTGGACCATCGCCAAGGACCCCGCGCGTCGGGACGAACTGGCCGGGGTGCTCTATGACCTTGCCTGCGCGGCCGCGGGTATCGCCGTTCTCGTCCAGCCGTTCATGCCCGCCGCCGCGGACGCGATGTGGAGCGGACTTGCCTTGCCCGGTGCGGTGACCGCTGTCCGGCTGACCGGGTTGTCCACTGTTCCCGCGGTTCCGCGGGGCGTGAAGATCGAGAAGGGCTCCGCCCTGTTCCCGAGAATCGAGGAAACTGCCAAAGAGGAGAAGACTGCGCCCATGGAACCGATGAAGGAAGAGCCGAAACCCGTCCCCGAAATTCCCGCGGCCACCACGCCCCAGGAGGAGACTATTGACATCGAGGATTTCCGGAAGGTCGATATCAGGGTGGGTATGGTTCTCCAGGCCGAGCGGGTTGAAGGTTCCGAAAAACTCATGCGGCTCCGTATAGACGACGGCATGGGGGGACGGACCATCCTGGCCGGAATCGCCCGTCACCTGGCCCCGGAGGATCTGGCCGGAAAGCAGGTGGTCTTCGTGGCCAACCTGAAGCCCCGGAAGATGATGGGTGAGATGTCCCAGGGAATGGTGCTCGCCGCTTCCGAAGGGGACAAACTGTTCGTCCTGCGTCCCGTCGGCGAAATCGCTCCTGGAACCCGGGTAAGCTGAGGTGCTGGTCGATACCCACGCCCACCTCGATTTCGAGGACTACGAAGCCGACCGGGAGGATGTGCTGCGCCGGGCCGGGGAAAGCGGAGTCCGTTGCGTCATTGTTCCGGGAATTGACCTCGCAACCTCCCGCGCGGCGGTCGCACTGGCTGAGCGATACCCCATGGTGTATGCTGCGGCGGGGATTCACCCCAACGATTCGCACCGGGCCGCACCGGAGGACATGGACGAGATCCGTCGTCTCGCGGAGCATCCCCGGGTAGTCGCCATTGGCGAGACCGGGCTGGATTTCTACCGCGACCGTTCTCCCCGCGAGGTGCAGGCGCGGCTGTTCTCCGCTCACCTGAAACTGGCCCGCGAAACAGGGCTGCCGGTGATCGTTCATTTCCGGAACGTGGAGGAGAACGGCATTGAAATGATCGGGCCTGACCGGTTCCGGGAGAATCGGGGAGTGTTCCACTCCTTCGGGGGATCATCCGCATTCGCGGAGCGGATCGTGGAACTGGGGTGGTATATCGGATTCACCGGTCCGCTGACCTATAAAAAAACGGACCGGATCGAGGTGGCCCGTGCGGTTCCCCTGGAGCGGATACTCGTGGAAACGGATTCTCCTTTCCTGAGCCCGCAGCGGCACAGGGGGACCCGGAACGAACCGGCGTATGTTGTGGAGATCGTGGAAAAACTGGCGGAAATCAAGGGGATCGATCTTTCCCAGGTTATTGCGGTTACCGGCCGCAATGCGGAGGATCTCTTCGGGATCGGCGGATAAATGATTTCAGCGGATAACGGACCCCGCCGAAAGAAGCGCTTCGGCCAGCATTTTCTTACCAACCCGGTCATCGCGGACCGTATCGCCGAATTCGGGGAACTGACCCCGGATGACCGGGTTCTGGAAATCGGGCCGGGTCAGGGCATCCTGACCGAGCGTCTTCTGGCCCGCACTCCGTACGTTACGGCGGTGGAAATTGACCGGGATCTCATTGCCGGGCTCCGGAGCCGGTTTGCGGGAACCGGTGCGTTTCGTTTGGTGGAGGGTGATATCCTCCGGGCGGATATGGAGGCGTTGTTCCCGGATGCGCCGGGGGGCGTGAAGGTGGTTTCCAACATACCGTACAACATATCCAGTCCCATCGTGGAACTTCTGATCCGGAACCGGCGCCTGGTGAGGAGAGCGGTGCTCATGGTACAACGGGAAGTTGCCATGCGTCTGGTCGCCGTCCCCGGGACGAAGGATTACGGCCTCACCACCTTGAACCTGCGTCTCTGCGCCACCGCCGAACGGGTCATGGATGTGAAGCCGGGGGATTTCAGCCCGCCGCCCGAAGTGATGTCAAGTGTGGTACGCATCGAGTTCAGTCCGGAGTACCGGTACCCGCTCCGGGATGCGCTCGTGTTTCGGGAAATCACCGGCGCGGCGTTTCGGCAACGGCGTAAAATGCTCCGGAACACCCTGGCATCCTACCTTGACGCGCACGGAATTCCGGGCGACCGGACGGAGGACTTTCTGGAATCGCTGGGCATCGTCCCTACCCTTCGACCGGAAAACCTGGATGTGGACGATTTTGTACGGCTCGCCAACGCTGTCTCCGGGGCGCGCACCTGAATCGCTTTCCGGATCTCGCGGCTCCGAAGGTGTTACCGAGGCTTGCGGGTTGGGAAAAGGCGTGAGGCGGACGGTTTTCCGTTCGCATCCGGTTTTGGTCCCTTTTGGTCCGTCCCGGACGCTGTCCGGATCCGGCGGGTGAAGGGCGGAGATCCTGCTCAAGTTTTTCGTAAATCGGTCGATTCACGAGAGGTCGTTCAGAGGATGCATGCGGGTCATGGGTTCCAATGTTTTCCCGGTGGCACGGAGGGTTCGCGGGTGTTTTCGCGGCGTGTTCCGTTCCGGAATCCGGAGCGTTCACGGGCGCTCGGAGGGAGCGGATATCCTGGCGCCGGGCTGCGCGCGGTGGGTGCTTCTGCTTGTCCTTACCGCACTTCTTGTGCCTGCGGCTGGATACTCTGACGACCGAATCGGGGGAATCACGTTTGAGCGGAATGACCGTCTCTTGACCTGGCAGAACGAGAACTCCGGGAATCTGAACCTGCGCCCGAACCTGCGGTTGCGGTACGAGAGCGACATTTCCACCAGCATGAGCATGACCACCGGTTCCAGTCTGGCGGATCGCTGGTACGACCAGGTAAACAACAGCGCCGTGCTGGAGTATGGACGCTTCGAAAAGCTCGACCTGAGCTTTTCCATGGTGGAGAAGTGGAACAAGGACACCATGAGCCGGTACGGGAATTCCTTTCTGACCACGGATGTGAGTGGGACGGTCGGTTATCGGCCATTGGGGGGAATGGACCTTCGGGGTACGCTGGGGCATGTTCACGACGAGAGGTTCGAGAACCGTGATGCCGGCGCGGTGGCCTCGGGTGAGATGCGTTACCGGTGGAATCCCTCCGGAGCGCTCCGCGGGCTGAAAGCCCAGATGTCCGTGAACGGGGGCGCCTCGACCCTGCGGCGCGCCAACAACACCGCGCTGGTTAC
>JAWLHT010000083.1:0-17646 GCA_041690195.1 Candidatus Latescibacterota bacterium | reverse complement strand
GGAATCATTGAATCGCATGAATGAGGATGCTCCCGCCGGAGGTACTGCTCCTCTTTCTGAAACCGGGGTGACCGGTGCAGGGGACGCCGAATCGCCGGGTACCGTGCAAGGCGGAAATCGTGCACAGTCCGCTCATTCACCGGTGGAGCACCCAGTGGAGTCCGCTCCGACGGTTATGGGCGAGGTTGGGACCGCTGGTCCGGCTTCGGTCGTATCCTCATCAGCGGATGGCGAGTTCACACTGCAATCCGCAATGATTCCACCCTCGCGTCCTGACGGCGCTGGAATGGTTCAAACGAAAAACGAGTTGATACCCCCCCGGCTCGCGGATGACGCATGGGTGAGTAAGCCGACCGGGATGTTGCCCCAATCGGGGGACAGTATCATGCCGGAATCATTGAATCGCATGAATGAGGATGCTCCCGCCGGAGGTACTGCTCCTCTTTCTGAAACCGGGGTGACCGGTGCAGGGGACGCCGAATCGCCGGGCACCGTGCAAGGCGAAAATCGTGCACAGTCCGCTCATTCACCGGTGGAGCACCCAGTGGAGGAAAAGACCGCCCGGCAGACCACGGAACAGGCTGCGCGAGAATCCGGGTCCGGAGCGCGGGTGGGTACTATTACTTCCACCGAAGTTTCCGGAGCGAAAAGTCCTTCAGCCGGAACAGCGCATTCTTCTGACACGCTCTCGGCACATTCAAGCGAAACGGCAACTCCTCAGGCAACGGGGGATGTCTCCGGAGCGAACGGCCCTGAAACGTTATCGTCTCCGGTGCGGGTCGAGCGTCCGGTTCGCAAGGCTGTGTTTTCTTCCGCAGGATCAGGTGAATTGAGGGTATCAGCATCCGATGTGACTGGCCCGTCGGTTTCTGCGCGAGGCGCAGCATCAACGGCCGGTTCGGCAGCCGGAAGAGCGCAGGCAGTTGATGTCCCGGGAGCGCCGGCAGCGTCAACAGACAGTGAAGGTATTGCCGAAAGCGAACAAGCGCGTGACTATTCCCCTGTTATGACCGGTGCGGTCACTACTCCGGCGAACGGGGAGTGGGAAGAGGCGGAGCGGACGCCCGGGTTTGGCTTAGCCAAAGATGCGGGGAGTGCACCCGTCAGGGAGAGTGATACGGTTGCTCCGGCCGCAAAGCCTCAGAGGGAGGGTGAATCTCCGCGCGTGAGTCTCCGGGCTCCCGTCGATGTTGCAACTCGCCAGTCCGCAAAGGATGGCGCCGGGGCCGTTGAACCGGAGCGTCTGCAGGCAGGCGGAGTCGAACCGGCAGCCGGTGAAAGCCGGTATCCAGGTCCGGACAATCCGGCGGTGGAACCGCAGGGTTCCGAACCGGTGTCTTCTCTTCACCGGGGGGGGATGATTCGGGATTCTCTGGGGGATGCATCCGTACGGCAAGATACGGGCCGGACTGATATGACCGCGCGTGGATGGGAATCTGTCGAAAACGCTCCGGTGGAATTCAACGATACCGTGGAACCCGCGGCGGATATCCCCGGACGGCATGATGCGGCTCTCGCTGATAATGACGGGTTGCCACAGGGAATATCGGATACATCCGAAGATACGCCTCCGGAAAGAGCCGGGACTTCCGGATATTCCGGTCCGGAAGGCGTTCGTGAATGGCGCGCCGGTGAGCGGGGCGTGTCGGAGTCGATCATGTCCGGGCCGGAACGGAGCGGGACGGCCGAATCGAAGCAGGGCGGGACGGGATCGGCGATGATGGAAGAGTCCTGGCCTTCCGACGAGAACCCCGGCGCCTCCGTACCGACGGCACAAGTGGCGGAGCACGCCCAGGGAGAGCGGAGGACCATCCGGGAACGGACGAAAGGCGAAACGCACCGGACCGTACTCACCGGGTCTTCCGTGAGTACGGTGACGGATGCTCCTTCCGGAACCCCCGGAAATGCGCTGAACCGGCCCGTTGCCCCCGGTGGTATGCAGTCGCACGGCATGGAAGAAAATGGTTTCGAGACAACGGGCGGATTTACGGAAGAGCTGACCCGGTCCGGGGCGCAGCAGGAAAGCCGGACTGAACTCGAAACACCGTTCTCCGGAAACAGCCTCGAGCGGACAACAAAAACCGCCGGGGCAGCTTCGGGAGAACGTATCCCCGGATACCGGGGACTGTACCGAACCAACGATCCTGAATCCACGGTTCTGCACACGATTGTCCGTCAGGCAAAATTGATGACGTCGAGCGGACAGTCCAGTGCCACGGTACTGCTCGATCCACCGAGTCTGGGCCGGCTGAAGCTGGAAATTGTGACGGAAAATTCCAAAGTAACCGGGAAGATATTCGTTGAGACGAAGGAGGTTCTGGAAATCGTGCGGAACAATCTTGGGGACTTACGCCAGCATCTCGCCCAAAGCGGTCTCCAGGTCGAGTCGTTCGATGTGCAGGTTGGACACAACGGGGGAACTGACAGCTGGGCTCGTCGCGAAAATATGGAAAGCGACGCCGCTCTCTTCCGGTCTGCGCGGGCTCGCGACCTCCATCGCGAGATTCCGGTCGTCCAGGAAAGGGGCGGGACGCTCCGCGGAACTCGACACGGAACGGGAATGCTCGATATCTTGATGTAGCCGCTTATCACCGGCCGAATATACGGCCGGCAACTGAAACGTATCATCGATAACACAGAGTGAACGGCCATGATGAGCAACTCGATGAACACCTATAATCAAACATGGTACACCACTGATACATCTGCCACCAGTGGGCTGCTCAGAGGGGTGGATCAGCAGGACGTGGAAGTGGTGGATTCAATCTCTGGAGCAGCCGCCCTGGGAAAAGACGATTTCCTGAAGCTTCTTCTCGCCCAGCTCAGGAACCAGGATCCCTTGAATCCAGCCGACAATACGGAGTTCGTGGCGCAGCTTGCCCAGTTCAGCAGCCTTGAGCAGATGACCCAGATGAACACCAGCCTGGAGAGTATGCTCGACAGCAATACCTCTGTTTCCCAAGCCATCAGCAAGGCGATGATGACCACCTATTTCGGAAATACGGTCATGGCCGAAACCGCTGACTTCATGTTCGACGGCAAAACCCCGGTCGAACTCAGCTTCAGTCTGGACGAGCAGATGGTACAGGGAAAGGTCGAGATCAAGAATTCCGCGGGGGATGTGGTCCGTACCGTGCAGGTCGGAATTCTGGAAGAGGGAAACCATTCAATGAGCTGGGATGGCTTTACCAGCAAGGGTGTGTTTGCATCTGCCGGGACCTACACATATGAAATCACCGCGGAGAACGCTGCCGGTGAAGAGGTTGAGTGGGTTCCGATGTATACCGGGAAAGTCGAGGGGATCTCCCACAAGGACGGTGAATCAATGCTCTTCATCGGCGGCGTTTTCGTTCCCGTTGACAAGGTCCGGTATATTTCGCAGGAGGACTGATCCACCGGCGGTCATATCCGGTCCGGAGTATGTGCTTTGAACACTCTTCCGAATCGGTGGAAATGACATCGGACTGTCGGGCCGGGATTCCCCGGGAGCAACCGGCCACATAACACGCACACAATATACCGGCGGATGGAATACGGCGGCGGAGCGTACGGGAAAATGGTGTCGATATCGCGGTCACAACAGACGGGAGCGGCCGGACTTTTTCACGAACCGACACGGGTTGAACGAGCTGGAAGGGAAGCTTCATTTTCCGATGTTCTCCGCTCCCGGCTGGAGTCGGATACCGGGCTCAGGTTCAGCGCCCATGCCATGGAGCGGATGAATGCCCGTGGTATCATTCTGTCCCCGGATGAAGCCGGACGTCTGGCCGCCGCGGTTGAACGAGCCGGTGGGAAAGGATCTTCCGATTCCCTGGTGATTCTTGACCGGGCCGCATTCATCGTGAGCATAGCCAACCGGACTGTGGTAACCGCCCTGGACCGGGAGAGCATGCGGGAGACGGTTTTTACTAATATTGACAGTGCGGTGGTCGCCTGAACCGGCGGCTTTGCTCGCGACAAAAAAACGCAGGAGATGCAGGGGTTCAGGGAAGGGAATCCCCAGTGGAGCAGTTCGTGGCAGAAATAAACCAAGGTGAGTTATAGAGGGATAAACAATCGGGCCGGCCCTCTGGGAGGAAGCCCGAAGCCGTGGACCGACCGAAGCGGCGAATACCAAAAAGGAGGATGACCCTCATGTCAGGCAGAGCGATGTCAACTGCGGTAAGCGGGCTGAGAAATCAGCAGACCATGATGGACATCATTGCCAACAACATTTCCAACTCGGGTACCATGGGGTATAAACGCAGCCGGATAACCTTCGAGGAATCCTTTGCGCTCCTGCTCCAGGGAGCATCCCGCCCACCCGGAGACCAGGGCGGCGTCAACCCCCTCCAGATCGGCAACGGAACCGCCATCGGATCAATTGACAACATCTTCGGGCAGGGTAATATTCAGTCTACCGGAAACCAGACCGATCTGGCGATTCGCGGTGACGGGTTTTTCGTTGTCTCCAACGGCCACAGAGATTTCTATACCCGGGCCGGAGCGTTTCAGTGGGATTCCAAAGGGCGTCTGGTAATACCCTTCAACGGCATGAAGGTGCAGGGGAGAATCGCGAACAGCGCTGGTGTAGTCAATGACAGTTCGTCTATCAGCGACATCACCGTGCCGTTCGGAACGGTTGACGCAGCACGCGCCACAACCTCCGTACATTTCGTGGGAAACCTGAATGCCGCCGCGGAACCGGTTGGCAACATCATGAAAACCGAACGTCTGTACGCCAAGGAGATAGCCGGAGCGACCACGGATATGAACGGCCTCTATGGGAAGGGCGCCGCAAACATGCAGATCACCGGTCTTTCCAGTATGTCAACCACGGTGACTGTGTCCGCGACCAGTGCGGCGGGAACCAAGATCAAGACATATACCTATGTGGCCGAAGATACCGGTTCGACCAGTATGGATTTCCATACCCTTGATGACCTCATCAACGAGATGAACAGCGATTTCAGCGGAACCAACGACTATTTCACCGCCGAACTCAATGACCAGGGCGCCATCAGCTTCACCAGTTCCGATCCCACCAACACCCTGACGCTTTCCAGTGTCAACTCCGTGCTGAACAAATCTCTGGCCATCGCCAACGGAGCCATCGGGACCGGGGTTGCCACGGACGAGTTCTCCCATACTGCGGTAAGCGGCGATAAAATAACCGACCTGCGGGATTCGTACGGTAATGACCTTGGACTCCGACTCACCGATTCCATTTCTGTGGACGGCCGTGTCGGCGGTACGGCTATTTCACAGGGAATCATCAATATTGATGACGGCAAGGGGGAAAGCATCACCTACGGCGATTATGTCCAGAGTTTAAAGAACACCTTTGGCATCACCAATGTCCTGGGCATCGAGATTGACGAGGTGAACGGGGCCACCGTGATCAATGCTGACGGCGGTCTGGCCAACTCCATAACCGCCGTAAACATATCCAGGGTTCCGGATCCCGACGACCCGGTTGTGGACGATGTGTTCAATAATGTGTTCGACGCGAAGGTCGGAAACTGGACTGAAGTTCAGGAAGCCAAGGATGTTACCCATTCCGCGGCGGTGCGGGTGTACGATTCCCTCGGGAACGCCCATAGTCTCACCCTTACCTTCAAGAAAGATGTCCGTTTGCCAAATCGCTGGGAATGGAGCATTGAGGTGCCCGAGCCGGCCGAGGTTTCGGGAGGCTACTCCGGAGCGGTATCCTTCGATGCAAACGGCAACCTTGAAGCTTACTCCTACTCACAGGGAGCCAGTTCTTTTACCTTCGATCCGAAGAACGGCTCGGATGTTCCCATTGAAATCGTCCTCAACTTCGGCACGATCGGCACCGCGGATGGAATCAGCCAGTTCTCGAACAATTCTACGGTGATCGCCAAGGACCAGAACGGATATTCCTCCGGCGTGCTGGATAATGTTTCCATCTCCGGCGATGGTACAATTACCGGCCTGTTCACCAACGGTAACTCCAGAACCATTGCCAAGCTGGTGCTTGCCACCTTCAATAATCCCGCCGGACTTCTGCGGGTTGGAGACAATACTTTCGACATATCCGCCAATTCCGGACTCGCCATCCTGGGATTCGCGGGCACATCCATCAATGCCACCATCACACCCGGGGCGGTGGAAATGTCAAACGTGGATATTGCGGAGGAATTCACCAACATGATCATGGCGCAGCGCACCTTCCAGGCCAATGCGCGTACCGTGACGACCTCGGATGAACTCCTTCAGGAAACGGTGAACCTGAAACGGTAACCGGTATTCATCCCGTGAGTGAGGCCCCCGACCGCGGATACATTACTGCCGCGCCATCGGTATCGGGGGCCTCTCCATGATCGCCCTGCAACGCATCGCATCACGGCGCCGATTTGGGACGGTATGTCCGGGGTGGATGATGTATCCATAAAAACAGCACATCCCTTGCTTGCATAAAGCATCAGTAATCAATATTTTACTGTCCCGTCCACAGAACGTATCCCGGGAAATGAAATCATGATCAAACTGACCCGTTTGAACAATTCCGCCATTGTGGTGAATTCAGCGCTCATCGAACATGTAGAGGCGCTCCCCGATACCATTATCACGCTCACCACCGGGCAGAAGATTCTCGTACGCGAAGGAATCGATGAAGTGATCGACAAAGTTCGCGAGTACCAGCGCAGCATCGCTCCGCGGTCCGGCGACCCGGAGGTCCTGTCCTGATCTGAGGCATGATGGGCCCGTGCTTTTGGCCCAGTCTGCTCTGTGTGGTAAAGCGCGGCGTCCGGGAAAATTTCCGGGCATGCACCTGGTGGTCCGGATATAAACCGGATGCTGAATGCCAAGTTTGGTAAGATATTTGCGTTTTCTCATGTGATGGGCAGGGGAGTGACAAAACGCCGTCCGGAAGTCGCAGGCCGCATCGGCCGGGTGGGGAATACTCCGGATTGGTCACATCGTGGCGGATTGCGTCTCATTGCGATCATCTTTTTCGGATTGGGTGCTGGAGAGCAGGTATGGATCTTGCCAGTGTAATCGGAATGACTCTCGGCTTCGGCCTGGTGCTCTGGTCTCTCGGGGCCAATATGGCGTCGTTCATTGATCCCCCGTCCATCGCGGTCGTAATCGGCGGGACAATCGGGGCTACCCTGCTGCATTACCCTCTGGCAGAGGTGCTCGGGGTAATCAATGTGGTGAAGAAGGCGTTCCTGCACAAGGAGGAATCGCCGATCGAAATGATCAAGACCCTGGTTAAGTTCGCAGAAACCGCCCGCCGTGAAGGCATTCTTTCGCTTGAACAGCATGCACTGAAGCTCGATGACGAGTTCCTGCGGAGTGGGATCACTCTGGCGGTGGACGGTACCGAACCGGAGTATATCCGGGAAATCATGACCACCGAAATGGACAATATCGCCCAAAGACACAAAAACGGTGCGGCAATCATGGAGGCGATGGGAACCTATGCTCCCGCTTTCGGAATGATCGGCACCCTTATCGGACTTGTGCTCATGCTCAAGAACATGAACGATCCCTCATCCATCGGGTCGGGCATGGCGGTGGCGCTCATCACCACATTTTACGGCGCGGTGATGGCGAATCTCATATTCAACCCCATTGCGGGCAAGCTGAGGGCAAGATCCGCCAACGAACTGCTGCTCAAGGAGCTCTGTATCCAGGGTATCATGGCTATCCAGTCCGGCGACAATCCCCGGATTGTGGAGAGCAAGCTGAAAGCCTTCCTGCCTCCTTCCAAACGGACCGAATTCAAGCGGGATGAGTGATCATGGCCAGGAAAAAGGACGATGACGCACCGAAGGGGGCGCCCCTGTGGGTGGTGACCTACGGCGACTGCATGTCTCTCCTGCTGTGCTTTTTCGTGATGCTCCAGGCCTATTCAACTCTGGAAATTGAGAAGTTCAATCAGGCCATGGCTTCTCTCAAGGGTGCGCTCGGGGTGCTTCCCTATCAGCAGAGCAGCCGTCCCGCGCCGGTAAGACCCATGAGCCCCTCCAAAGGGGAAAGAAAGAACGCCCGCAACCGTCGGACAAAAGCGGTGGAGAATCTTCGGAAAGTCGTACAGGATAAAAACCTCGGCGATATTATCAAAATTCGCGAGAACGAAAAAGGCATTCATATCACCATAGGGGATCCTGCGCTCTTCGACACGGGTCGCGCGGACATCAAGCCCGGCATTCTCCCGGTTCTGACGCAGATTGTCGAAGTCATCAACACCGGAAGCGAGAACATACGGGTGGAAGGCCACACCGACAGCATCCCCATTCATAACGCCAGCTTCAGGGACAACTGGGAGCTTTCCATCGCCAGGGCGATGTCGGTGATCCGGTATGTGCGCAATCAGGGCGTGATTGATCCCCGTCGCCTGCGACCCGTGGGTTGCGCCGAGTTCCATCCGGTGGCATCCAATGATACCGATGAAGGGCGGGCGCTCAATCGACGGGTTGAGATATTTATCGATATAAGCGATTGATCGCAGTAACGGTTCACGCCGCCACCGTGCCTTGTGGTTGTCCCGAAATCGATTTGCGGAGGAGTGCATGGCTGACGAAAAACAGAGCACCGTAATGAAAATCGCGATAATCGCCCTTGTGGTGCTGGTCGTGGATGTGATTGCGGGGTTTGTCATCATCAAATTCATCATTCCCCAGGTGTATAAGACCGAAGCGCCGGCCGAGGAGAAATCCGGCAAGGGGAAAGATGCGCAGGCCCCCGGCATCCAGAAGGCGCTGGCGCCGATCAATCTCAATCCGGCCGGTTCCAATGGGGAAATTCTCTCGGTGGAAATCGTCATCGAAGGTCCGCAGGAGGTCATAGACGAAGCCACCGCCCGCGAGGCTCAGATCCAGGACGCCCTTACCACCTATCTTTCCTTCAAGACGGTTGCCGAACTGAACGATATCACCAAACGAGAAGACTACAAGAAGGAAATGCTGGATCGTTTGAATTCCATCCTTACAGTAGGAGCGCTCGGCAGCGTATATGCTCCGAGCTGGATTATCCAATTCGAGTAGGAGGGGTTGGCGGTGGCGGAAATTCTCTCGCAGGAAGAGATTGATGCCCTGCTCTCGGCGGTATCATTCGGCGAAGAAGTGCAGGTACAGGCAGAGCCGACCAAAGTCGAGCGAATCGTCAATACCTATGATTTTCGGCATCCGGCGCGAGTCAGCAAAGACCAACTCCGGACGCTGCAGAATCTGCACGACAACTTCGCCCGTCTGCTCAGCGCAACGTTTTCCACCTTGCAACGCGCCATTATTGAAATTAATCTCGTGTCGGTGGACCAGATCACCTACAGCGAGTTCATCATGAGCCTTTCCTCGCCGAGTTGTACCTACACCTTCCGGATGGACCCCCTGGACGGGATTGCGATTATTGATTTCAGCCAGTCGGTGGTGTTCAGCTTTGTGGACCGTCTCTTCGGCGGGCGGGGAACATCGATAGTCACCGAACGGGAAATAACCTGGATCGAAAAAAGCGTGATGAATAACATCATCAACCGTACGCTCCGCGATCTGGAGCGTACCTGGGAGCGTATCATTCCTCTGGAATGCAACGTGGAGATGATGGAAACGAACCCGGAATTCGTTCAGGTGGTTCCCTCTTCGGAAACGGTCGTGCTGATCTCTTTCGAGCTCAAAAGCGAGAATGTAAGCGGACTGATCAATCTCTGCTATCCGTATGTCAGTATCGAACCGATAGCGCTCCGCCTGGGAGGGCAGAACTTGGTGAGTTCCACCAAGGAAGTCCCCAGAGAGGAACTCCTGAAGAACCGCCGCCGGATCAAACAATTCGATGCCGCGCTGAAAGTCAGTCTGGGCAGCGCTGAAGTCACTGTTCGGGATTTGATCGCACTCCGCCCGAATGATGTCATTACACTGAACACCCGTAAAAACGAGGATATTGATATCTTTGTCGAGGACGAGCTCAAGTTTCACGGAAGAGCCGGTCTTATCGGCAAACATAAGGCAGTCCAGATAACCTCCCGGGTTCATCAGGACATGGAGGAAGAATAACGGCATGGCGGCAAAAGACAAACGACCGGAAGACGAACCCGGGGACCTCCTGGGTTCGCTTGATGATGACGATCTGGAAGCCCAGATGGCTGCCACCATGGCGGCGGAGAGCATGACCGACTCCGGGGAGGAAGACGACCTGGAGGCCCAGATGGCGGCGGCCATGGCGCTGGAGTCCGGAGGCGGGCAGACCGATGACATGGAGCGCCCGATTTCCATTCCCATGCGGGACAGCGGCAGCCAGCGGGGAAGGAATGATTTCCTCGATGCGCTTTCCGATGATGACCAGGATGATGGCGGTGTTCCCGTGCAGCCGCTCCGGTTCCAGCAGTTGCGGCCTTCCGACGAGCATACGTCGCGGGACGACATCGAGCGGCTTCTTGACGTGACTCTGAATGTGTCCGTGGAACTCGGCCGGAAGCAGATGCAGATCAAGGAGATCCTTGAACTCGGACCGGGGAAGATCGTTGAGCTCGAGAAACTCGCGGGCGAACCGGTTGATCTCATGGTGAACGGCAAACTTCTGGCGCGGGGCGAGGTGGTGGTCGTGGATGAAAATTTCGGAATTCGGATTACCGAGCTGGTGGAGACCAGAGACCGCATAAAAATGCTCTGATTGGACCGTATGATGTCAGTGAAACACGTACGCTCAGCCGCTGTTCTTTTGGCCATGCACCTGTTCCATGCAACTGCGTCGTCGGGAGCCACTCCTTTCGCGGCCGCCACACCGGAAGTCAATCTTTTCTGGCAGACACTACAGGTTGTCCTCGCTTTGGGGGTTACCCTGGTGCTGCTTGTCGCGACAGTGTGGATGTTCAAGAAAATATTGAGTTTCAAGCGGTTTCCCGGGGTGTCCGGAGGCGCCATTCGTGTTCTCGAAATACAGCACATCGACCCCAAGAAAGCGGTCGCGCTGATCAGAGTCCTGGACCGGGTGCTCATCGTCGGTTATGCCGATTCATCCATCATCACCCTGGGGGAACTCTCGCCGGAAGACGCGGCCAGACTCGGAGAGGAGCGGGAGCCTTCCGGTACGCTCTCCTTTGGATCTTTGCTGGACCGGTTCAACCGGAAAACGGCTTCGGATGCATCGGCGGACCGTGCACGCCGATGACGGACAATCGTTCTGACAATATGTCGTATTGATGGTGTTGTGGTGACATTGTGTCGTGCGGGTGGTCGGAAAGAAGCCCACCGGGGCGTCCGGATTCCCGAAATCACTTCGTGGCATGGGATATCTGGCAGAATGCCGGAACATGACGACCGTCCCGGAGCGGACGGCAGAATGTAATAGCGGACATGGGGCGGTGGTGTTACCGAGATGAAAGCGGACGGGGAATAATCTCCGGAAACCAGCATCGTGAAACCGGGACGGGAACGTGCGGCATAATTTCTTGAAATTGGCGGGAATGCTCGCCCTGCTCACGGTCGGTCTGGGCGCGGCGGTTTATGGCCAGAACCTTCCCAGCCTGAACATTCAGGTGGGAAGCAGCGACTCGCCGGAACAACTTGCCATCACCGTCCAGATCATTCTCCTCCTCACTCTGCTCAGTCTCGCACCGGCTCTTCTCATCCTGGTGACGTCTTTCACCCGGATCATCATTGTGCTCTCCCTGCTCCGTCATGCGCTCAGCACGCAGCAGACCCCCCCCAATCAGGTGCTCATCGGGCTGGCGCTCTTTCTCACCTTTTTCATCATGAGTCCCGTCATCACCGAAATCAACCGGGAGGCGGTTCAGCCGTACATGGCAAGGGAGATCAGCCAACAGGAGGCGTTCAACCGGGCTGTCGTTCCCCTGCGCGGGTTTATGTTCAGGCAGACCCGTGAAAAAGATATCGCCCTCTTCACCCGGGCAGCCAAGCTTCCGTCCCCCGCCAACGAGAACGCCGTCCCCAGTCGGGTGCTCATTCCCGCTTTCATCATTTCCGAACTGCGTACTGCCTTCGAGATGGGGTTCATGCTCTTCATCCCGTTTCTTATCATTGATATGGTGGTGGCCAGCGTGCTCATGAGCATGGGTATGATGATGCTGCCTCCCATCATGATATCGCTGCCCTTCAAGATACTCCTGTTTGTGCTGGTTGACGGCTGGAATCTGCTTGTCCAGTCGATTATCATGAGCTTCCAGTGAGGGAGACCGAATCGTGAATCCTGATTTTGCCATTCACATCGCCCGCCAGGCAATGATCATCACCCTGCTTCTGGCTGCTCCCATGCTTGGGTTCGGACTTGTCGTAGGACTCATCGTGAGCGTGCTGCAGGCGGTTACCCAGGTCAACGAGATGACGCTTTCCTTCATCCCGAAAATCATTGCCGTGCTGCTCGCTTTCGCCCTGTTCCTGCCCTGGCTCCTTCGGACCATCATGGACTTCACCCTGTGGGTGTTCACCATCATCCAGGGGATGTAGTCCGGACGGGAATAGTCCTTTTCGCCGGTCCGGGTACGGGGAACGCATCGTCCCCGTTTCGAAGATCCGGACATATGCGCACGATTTTCAGGATACCCCATGGATCCGTTCGAGATATCCCAGTACGATCTCTACCGGGCCCTGCTCCTGATGTTCCGGACAGGCGCTTTTCTCATGATCGTTCCCGTGTTCGGCCATGTGTCCATTCCCCGTGTCCTGCGGATCAGCCTGGTGATCGTCCTTACCGTGCTTCTCTTCCCCGAATCCTCCATTGCACCCGACCGTCTGCCCGCAACCACATTTCACCTTACTGCGGTAATCCTGAGCGAACTCATGGTGGGATTTCTCATGGGGTTCGTCGTGGTTCTGCTCTTTGCCGCGGTCCAGTTCGCCGGACATCTGGTGGGACTCCAGATGGGGTTGGCGGTCGCCAACGTCATTGATCCCATGAGCGCCGGACAGATTTCGGTGATCGGCGAGTTTTATTACCTCCTGAGCCTGCTCATATTCATTATGATCAACGGTCATCATTATGTCATCGAGGCCCTCATCAGAAGCTTCGAGCGGGTCCCCCTCGGCGGTGCGGCCTTCAGCCCGGAAATTTCCGGATTTCTCGTGAATCTCACCGCCATGGTCTTCGTGCTCGCGGTCAAACTTTCGGCTCCGGTGGTGATCACACTCCTCATCGTCAACGCTGTCCTCGGCATCATCTCCCGCACCGTGCCACAGATGAACGTCTACATTGTCGGCTTCCCCCTCTCAGTCGGGGTGGGTATCGCCATGATCGGCATCTCACTGCCCATCTTCAAGCTGCTGGTTGAAAAAGCCGTGGTCGGACTTCGGACTGACTGGGCGACCCTGATCCGGCTGCTCGGGGGGTGAGGTATGCCGGATGCACGCAGGCTTCACTATTCGATTGGCAACAGCGTGGCGGACAAGTACCTTGACTTCCGCCAACCATACCTCCACACACCCGTAAAGACAGAGTGAGTCTGCTCTCCGAAGCTCGCCGTAGCCTGGACGCCCGTACTTAGTCCATACTGATACTGTTCGCCGGATTCTCTTCTGCTTTGTGTTCGCTGGAATATCAGCGAGCATTTCCCAAATCATGACCGTGCCTGTGGACCGGTTTCCGCATGTCTCCTCGTTTTGTTGATACGGTTATCGGGTTGAGTCAGCAACGAACCGAAGCAGCACACGCAAGACTCACGTACATGAGTGGTGTTTTTCCCGCCCCCTGGCAGGGGGAAGGTAGGGGTCTTGGTTGCACTCATCATGACTTGGCCCTGTTTTCTGACCAAGCCCGATACCCATATTTGTCCATGATGATGCACGTGCTGTTTGCGGAAGACCGGCCGATCCGGGACGATTAATCGGGAGAGAAATACAATGTTTAGCCTTGACAATGAGTTTTATACGTCGGAATTCGCGAAACAAAACATGATGGGTCCGAATGCGCTGAGAATTGTGGAAGAGTTGATGGAAGGGGAGCGGGTTGAAAAAGGAGCCAGGATCCTTGACCTGGGATGCGGCACGGGGTTGACCTCGATGTTTCTGGCAAAGAAGTATGATGCGACGGTGTTTGCGGTCGATCTGTGGATCGGGGCTACTGAAAACTATGAGCGGTTCAGGGCGTTCGCTCTGGATGACAGAATCATTCCCCTCCATGCGGAAGCCCATGAACTGCCGTTTGCGAATGAATACTTTGATATCGCGGTCAGTGTTGACTCATACCACTATTTCGGATGTGATGAAGAGTATCTCCCGAAATACCTGGATCCCCTCCTGAAGAAGTCAGGGAAGCTGATTGTCGGGGTCCCCGGGCTGAAAAAGGAGTTCACGACTGGCGTTCCCCCGGAGCTGGTCCCCTACTGGCAGGAAGACATGAATTCCTTCCATTCATGCGTTTGGTGGAAGGACCTGTGGTCCCGGGATGAGGCGGTCACTGTCGATGAATGCACTGAGCTGCGATGCACGCGGGAAGCGTGGGCCGACTGGCTGGCAAGCGGCAACCCGTACGCAATAGACGATATTGACATGATGGCGGCCGAGGGGGGGAAGTATTTCAGTCTGGTTGGAATTAAAGCCACCAGGAAATGAAAAGAACGGGTATCTGGCTGGGTCAGCTATTGACTTCGGCCCTCACGGTTTCCTGATTGGCCGCCTCTCTGACCATTCGGCATAACAAGACAGCCGGGATAGAGTCATCCTCTCTAAGGCGTCATATTGCCATACGTGCGTCACACCTTTGGCGTATTGTCTAACTCTAAGTCTGCCATAAAGTCATCCCCTCTCTCTGGAGAGAGGGGACCGAGGGGTGAGTTTTATTTTCGGGAAGTTCGGAGGCTTTGGCCGGTAACTCACCCCCTTACTCCCACTCTCTCCAGAGAGATGGAAATCGCGGTACACGAAAACGACCCGTTATCATGCTGAATCTTACTATTTCCCCGCTATTTCTCCGGCTTTCCGGAAAACCGGAGGCGAACACTGCTGACTCAACCCGAGCCCGCATTATCATTTGAACATGTCCAGATCGGGAAACACCGGATGGGAAACCATGACACAGCATTCAAACTACATTGCCGGCCAATACGATTCCATGGCGACGGAATACGCTGAGGCTTTCCGTGGGGAACACGACAGGAAGCCGAAAGATGGGGAAATGCTCCACCGGTTCGCACGTGAAATCGGAAACCGGGAGCCGGTCTGGGATTTCGGCTGCGGTCCGGGGCACACCGCGCAATACCTGAAGAACCTCGGTGTCAATATCTCAGGTCTGGATGTGTCGGACAAGATGGTGGAGCAGGCGCGGATGATTCACCCGGACATCCGTTTCCGCAGGGACGATCTCCTTGCCCTTGATTTCGAAAATGGTTCGATCGCTGGTGCGGTCGCATTCTATGCGATCGTTCATTTCACGAAGGAGCAGGCGAAAATAGCGTTCCGTGAGATATTCCGGGTCTTGCGGCCGGGTGGAATCTTGCTGACCACATTCCACATCGGCGATGAGACAATCCATGTGGACGAGTTTCTCGGAAAGAAAATCGGTATTGATTTCATGTTTTTCACGACTGACTTCATCTCCGGGTGTTTGAACAGTATTGGATTTGAAGGAGTTGAAAAAATTGAGCGGGACCCCTATCCCGGAGTGGAATATCAGAGCAGACGAGCGTACATGTTCTCAAAAAGGCCATGCGGTTGATGTGGCACGGCGGGCCGTTTCCGCAAGGCTGACGGCGGAGCACATTGTCCGGCACGCTTCGATGTCCGGTCCGTGGTTTACGTCTGTATCTTGCCGTTCATCCGGTACACAAAGGCAAGCACCTCGGCCACGGCGGCATAGAGTTCGGGGGGGACGGTTTCGTTCAGGTCGAGGGTCATGAGGAGGGCGAGAAGGTCCGGGTCCTCGCGGAGGGGGACTCCCGATTCGCGGGCCGCGGCGATGATCCGCTCGGCGATTTTACCCGCTCCTTTAGCGACCAGGCGGGGTGCGGGATCCTCTCCGAAACGATATTTCAGCACCGCGGCGCTTTTCCGTCCGTCCGTCCGGTATCCTTTTCGTCGCATCAGCCCCTCCTGTCCAGACGGCCGTTTTCCGGTTCGGAAATGGCGCTTTCCTCCGCTTCTCCGGGAGATGCCATACGGATAATGCCCGGTTCGTACCCCTGCGCTTTCAGCATATCCCTCAGCTCAGCAGTCATTGTCTCTGCAAGAGCCCGCGCGGATCGGTCCCGGATGTGGAATGTGGCGGAAAGGGACTTCCCGATGAACCGCAGGTGCACCCGAACCGGCCCGAGCCGGGTGGTTTCGATCTCCATGGAAAGAGAAAAACTGCTGCTTTCGGGATGCGTTTCATTCGTCTCGTCACGTTGAACCCGAATGCCCGCGTCCATCGATTCCCCGGGCTTTCCGAAGGGGACTTCGAAATACAGGTGGCGGTTCGTTCCAGTCCTTTGCGTCAGCAGGTCGATCTGACGGCCAGTCAGGTGGTCCAAAAGCGCACGGGCGTCCTTGGCGAGCCCGCGAAGGGTTTCGTTTGTCCGGGCATTTTCATTTCCCGCTTCCGCGAGGAAGCGAAGCAGGGTTCCCTTGAGATCGTCGCGGAGCAGGACGTTGAGCGCTCCGGGTTCCCGTCCGGACCGGTACCAGGCCAGAAGCCGCCATTCGAAGGAAAGGCCGTTCCGTCTGATCTGCCGGGTGATGCCTTCCGGGTTTGCCGGTACGGAGCCGGAAATGTGAGGCGCGAGGAGAACTTCCAGATTCCCCACGAGCGCCTTGAGGGAAGCCGGGGCTTTGTCCGGGGGAAATTCGTCGAGAAGCGCGAGCGCCATGTCCAGGAGGCGGGCGGCCGCGGGGAGCAGAACCGCGTGTTCGGGCGGCGCTTCCAGGATCGCGGCGGAAAGGGGAACACCGTTCCGTTGCAGCAGGAGGGCTTTGACAACGGTGCTTTCGTCCACACCGGGACCGTACCCGGCCGCTATAAGACCCGAGGCAAGCCGGTCAAGTTCGGCCGCCGGTATTTCATTTGATAGACCGTCCAGAAGAGAGGCGATTCGTTGGACTGTAGCAGGATGGGTGGATGGTGGAGTGTCCGTATGTGGCGGGGGACCGGGTGTTCGGGATGAAACAGGCAGTTTCGGCGGAAGGTTGTTTCCGGGGTCGTTAACCCGCATCGAAGCACCTCGGGCGTGGAGGATGTGTCAGGCAACAGGCTTTTACACCCGGATATCAATGTGTCCCGGAGCGGCGGGCGGATTCTGGTCGGAATCGTCGTCCGGAGATTCCCCGCCGAGGGAGTTGACGCCGCGGTTTTTGCGCTTTTCCCGTTTTCCCTGACGATTCTTTTTCCGCTCTTCCTCATGGAGGATAATACGGTCACCGGGAGGAGGGGGCTGTGTTACGGTCACCTGTTCGCCCGCCAGTTTATCGCCGAGTTCACGTTGGAACTGCTGGGCCGCTTCCGGAAGCGCCTTGGCATTTTGCTGCAAGCGCTCGGCCGCCTGGACCTTGGAGAGTACATCGCTTATTTCGATGGGGCGTACCACGGTGCATTCCTTTCCCCCGAAACGGACCGCCCGAATCGGCATGGCAGCCCGTGCAACGGAACACTCCCGGAGCGGGTGAATCCGAATCCTGAGCGGACGGGTGCGCACCCGTCCGCTCAGGCCCCGGATATCACACTCCAGTGTACATCATGCGCAGCCTGGTCCGGAGCGTGAGAATCGCGGGGGTGTGTATC
>JAWLHT010000082.1:0-17658 GCA_041690195.1 Candidatus Latescibacterota bacterium | reverse complement strand
TTATGGCTTTAATGCCCCTGGCCTATTCCCAGCGCTTTCAGGGCATGGCCACGGGCTTGCATCAAGTCTTTGCTGATGCAGGGATTCCTTTTCGCCTGGGTTTTGTCCGGGGGGCGAAGAAGCGGACAGAGGCCTTGCTGGAAGGGCGATGTGACTTTATTGTCACTTCTAAAATGACGGCCAGATTGGATTTAGAACAGGGCTTGCCCATAACCCTTATGCACGTTTTCGGCTTCCGCACCTTTGCCAAGGAGTATGTTGCGGCTTTCCGGGATCCCGCTGTCAGGGAAATTGTTTCGGGCATGCGGGTGGCCCTGGATCCCGTATCCATCGACCAGACCATTCTCACCAGTTATGAGTGTGAGGGCAAGCTGGTGGAGTTTGTGCAGGCGCCTTATGTCCAGTCTCTGGAGAAACTGGCAGCCGATGAGCTGGATGCGGTGATTTGGTCTCTGGATGAACTGGAAGAACGCGGCCTGGGCATTAACCTGCAACCCCTTAGCGATAAGTCCCCGCGCCGGGTCGCCGGGAATAACCTCGTCCCGGAACCAGGAGGGGACGTTTTCGGTGATGCGGCAGCCCTCGGCATAGCGCACCTCGAACGCTCCCCCCGCAATCTTCCGGATGCCATCCAGCACGCTCACCCCCTCGCGCGGCTCCCAACTGTACCCGCCGAGGTGCACCCCGGCGGCGTTGGGGCCGATCACCGCCAGACGTTTGATCTTCCCGCGGTCGAGCGGGAGCACGCCGCCGTCGTTTTTCAGGAGGGTAATGGACTTGCGGGCGGCTTCGAGGGCAAGCGCCCGGTGTTCGGGAGAGTTGGTCACCCGGACGGCGCGTTCCGGGTCGGCGTAGGGCCGCTCGAAAAGCCCGAGCAGGAACTTGGCGCGGAGAATGCGCTCCACCGCGCGGTCCACCGCCGCCTCGGAAATACGGCCGTCCCGCACCTGCTCCAACAGGGTTCCGTAGCAGTTGATATCGGGGAGTTCCATGTCCACCCCGGCATCGAGGGCCTGACGGGCGGCTTCATGCTTGTCGCGAGCCACGAAATTGATGGAGTGGAGATGATCGATTCCGGAATAGTCGGAAACCACAAATCCCCGGAAGCCCCATTCCTCGCGGAGGACATTCTGCAGCAACCAGCGGTTGGCATGGGAGGGAATACCGTCCACCTCGTTATAGGAAGCCATGACACTCATGACGCCACCCTCGGTGACCACCGCTTCGAACGGCATCAAAAACTCTCCGCGCACCACCCGCTCCGAAAAATTGGCCGGGCTAAGATTGACTCCCCGCTCGGGCTGGCCGTGCACCGCGAAATGCTTGGCCGTGGCGGCAACATGATTGTCGTCAATGGACGGTCCGCTTCCCTGGAACCCCCGGACCGCAGCGACTCCCATCCGGGCAGCGAGGAACGGGTCCTCACCGTAAGTCTCCTCCACCCTCCCCCACCGTGGATCGCGCGCCAAGTCCAGCACCGGGGTGAGCACATGGCTTACCCCGCGGGCCCGAGCTTCCAGAGCCGCCGCGGAAAAGATACGATGGTGAAGTTCCGGGTCCCAGGTTCCGGCCAGCGCAATGGCCTGGGGAAAATGTGTCGCGCCCTTCGCCATGAGACCGTGCAGGCTCTCTTCGTGAAACATCACCGGAATGCCAAGCCGGGTGTTCTCCATGATGTGCTTCTGGATGGCGTTGGCGCGTTCCGTTCCGGTCTTCGGGTCCCAGGCCTGGACCACACGGGCGTACTCGCCGAGGCCGTGCCGGAGAACTTCCGCGCCCTTCGGGGTCACCCGTACCTCGGCCCCATCCCCGGAAATGATATCCTCCTGCATCCATATGCACAGGGTCTGAGCGACCTTCTCCTCCAGAGTCATGCGGCCGAGCAGATCGGTCACCCGCCGTTCCACCAGCAGATTCGGATTTTTGTAATCGGGCATCGCTCCTCCCTGTCCACGTACCGGGGAAACAGCCCCTGACACGAGGACAACCGCGGCGAGAAAACCGGATATGCACGCTGATTTCATGGGCTGCATGCTCCTTGCTGTAGGTCATGTACACACAAACGATTAACTTCCGGTTCGGATATCAGACAAGAAACTGGTCCATCCCCTCGGGTGAAAGACTTGTCATTCCCCAAGTTTTGGGGACAGAGCGGTTGGAATGTAAGAAGGGGAGCAAGTGGACAAATACCGGCCGGAGCCGCCGCGCTTCCCGGAAAGCTAACTCACCCCTCGGCCACCTCTCTCCAGAGAGGGGATGACTCACGGGGAGACTTGATGTTACGCCATGCGCAAAAGGTATACAGCAATCCGAACCAAGTCCAGATGCTCTTTCTCCCATCTTCGAAAATTTGGGTAATGACAAGCTCACGAAAGGGGGACTAATGCGAGGCGAGTCACTTCTCCACGGTTCCACTGTTCCCGGCCAGCCGGTGGGCGAGGGCAGCCGCCGCACCGACGAATTCCGCACAGCGTACCCGTAAGTTATGTTCACCGGCGTAGGCCCGTCCCTCCGCCGTTCCCAGATCGCACCCCATCAGTTCCGTACAATTATCGGAGCCGAATCGCTCTTGAAAGGACCGCAGAAACTCACGCACCAGAGCGTACGTTCGCTCGGCGGACTCTTCCGGGCCGCTCCTCCCGGTGACGATCCCGATCCCCATGATCGCACCGGTTGCCGCACCGCACATCCCGGAGGTCCGGGACACCCCTCCGCAGAACCCGGTGGCAATACGCGGAACCAGACCGGATGGAATCCCCCGGCTTTCCACGAGCGCCAGGAGCACACTTTCCGCACAACAGTATTTCGATTCGTAGAGTTGACGGGCCCGCAGGGCAACCTGTTCGCTGTCCATCGCCATGCCATCCTCCGAAAATGCCATCATCCATTCTGTTCAGGACTGCCCCCGTCCTCCGGCAATCCCCTCAAAAACGGCTGTTGCGGAGAGGATTGACCCCGTCCGCAACAGGAACCGCGATGCCATAACGGCAGATTACAGGGCAAAGTACTTCGCCGTGGAGAGGTCCGCACCGAGGAGCGCCGAACCGATTATCCGCAGGTCCGTGATCTGGCCTTTGAAGACGTGGAGCACCATCTCGTGATCCTGGACCTCGCCCTTGGCGAGCACCTTCGCCGGGCCGTGGCATTCCAGTTCGCAGAAGCCGCCCATCTTGCCGTCGTCATTGTACATCTCTATAGCGTCGCCGTAATCGCTCGGCTTGCCCCAGGGTTTGTCCACATAGACGCCGTTGGGGTCCACGGAGAAGATCTGAACGAAGAGCACGCCCCGTCCTTCGCCGTCGTCTCGCAGAAATGCGATGCCCTTGCCCGCGGCAGGACCGTTCACGCCGATTTTGCTCCGATAGAGGCCGTCGATCTTAACCGAGATGATGCCGTTCTCAACCGCGATGCGGTCCGGGCCCAGTGGATTGAAATACTCGCGGTACGCCTTGGCGGGATCGGTTCCCGGCGCGGTCGGGATGAGCATGGTTCCTGACGGATGGGTCTGGAGCAGGCTCCAGAGACACACCAAGGGCAGGTCCTTGCCGATGACCAGGTCGGAGAGATTCTCCACGGAATGATACTGTTTGATGCCCATGTAGCTCACCCCTTCCGGAAGCGGCCCGGCCGCGGGATCGGAGAAGGAGGGCAGCAACGTGATGCGCCGGGTGAGCTTCACGTCATAATTCTTTCCGACGTTGGCGGGCAAGCTGGTGGTGAGTTCCATGGCGACCTCGGTGGCCGACTGTGCGGTCACCGTATAGGGGGCCGGGTCCAGTTCGGCCGGGACGAACCACTTGGCGGCGTCCTTGTCCGGCGGTAGGAAGAAAAGGTCTTCCGGGGCGAGCCAGGTCCGCAGTCCGCCGGCGTTCCACTTGGGCGGATTCTGGGAGAAATAGGTGCCGTCGAGGATGGTCGAATCCACCCACATGAGGTTTTCACCGGCGTCTCCCTCGATGGAGGCGCCCATGACCCGTCCGGCCAGGGAGGGAACGATGACCACCTGGGGCCCGTCGGAAGCGCCGAGCGTGATCTTTTCGATACCGTCTCCGAGCGCGTTGACCATGGCGAGACTGCTCCCGGCCGGAGGCGGAGTTTCGGACTGCTCGGAAGCATTGTTACCGCAGGACATCATGCCAAATACCAGCAGGGCGGAGCCGAACACCATCATGCCTTTGCAGAGGGTCGGGAACATGCTGCATCTCCTTGTGGATTGAGTAGTTTGACCGGTCATAAGACAGCCTGCCACAATATACAAGCTTCACGCGGGCGCGCAAGACGAAAAGCGGCATTCAGGCGCTCCGGCGGGACCGGAAACACCGGAAGGCCGGATTCTGACAAGGTCCGTCACAGCGTATACACTCCTGATCGACTTACTCCATCCGCGTTGCTCCTCCGGGCTGACGGTATCCCCCGGACGCGACCGGTCTATACCGTGTTTTTCACCTCATCCGCGATCATCCGCAGATTCTTCCACGGCGCATTCAACGGAACCGCACATTCCGGCCCGATGATGTCGATTCCGACGGCTTTCTTCTCCCGGACATCGGCGGCGATGGTTTCCGGTGTACCGTGGAACACGATGTCAAAATTGCTCGTTCCCCCCATAAGGGCCAGGCGATCCCCCGCCAGCGCACGGGCCTCCCTGGCGGGAACCTTGGAATCGAAGTGGAAACAGGCCATTCCGGTCTCAAGGATATAGCCGATACGGTCGGCGGTGTTGCCGCAGATGTGCAGAATCAGGGGGCATTCGATCCGGTCGTTCATTTCCCGGTGAAGGTCCATCAGGAACTCACGGTAGGTGTCCGGAGAACAGAGATCCCGGGTGGCGTGGTCGGCATAGCAGAGCGCGTCGGCCCCGGCCTCGATCTGGGCCCGGGCGAAGGCGACGGTGACATTCTTGAGCGTCTCCATGGCCCGCTTGACCGCATCCGGATTGAGAATGGTATTGATAAGAAACTCCTCGACTCCGAAAACATGATATCCGAGCGTCCAGGGGCCGAATACCTTCCCCACCACGGCGGCATCGTCCCCGACCCTCGTTTTCAGGATTTCGAGCGCCCGGAGGGGAACCCGGCATTCCTCACGGGAAAGAAAATCCTTTGGAATGGAGATTTCCCCTTCGATATCAGTCATTCCGCCCCGGCAGTCGGGCATGCGGTCCGGGGCGCCCCAGTCCGTGTGGCAGCCGATGGCGGCGGACTCGTGGCAGACGCTGAAGAGGGGCATGACATTGTCAAAGCCGAGCAGGGTATGCCCCGCTTCAGCCAGCCCGGCCATGACCTCGGGATCAAGGTGTGCCTCCGGGAAGGAGCACCCGGTCTCCTTCATAAGGTCCATCGTGGCGATGGAGGTGGCGCTGCCGGTGGCCGGACGGGGCGTCGGCTTGCGTTCGAGGGCGTTCAGGAAAATTTCACGGGGCTTCATGGCATCCTCGGGGGAAAACGTTTCTCGCCGAAACGCAGCGGGAAAAGAGAGGGAAAAAAATTTTCACACGAACTCAGGTATTCAGACCACCCATCCCCGCTGTGTTTTTTCACTACTCTTTTCTTGCATTTCGAAGAAATATATCCCGCGCTGTTGCCAAATACCAGTCCTTTGTGACGGGATGGAGAAATGGGCATTGACAGGGCTCTCCGCCATTCCTATTTTTTTCCTATTCATTGTTTTTCTCCATACTCCCGGCGCCTTCCCCGGCCGGATCAATATGCACCGTCAGGAAAGGACGGCACCATGTACCTGCGCGCAATCCTCCCCGTCATACTCGCAGCCGCGGTGATTACCCTGCCCGCGCTCGCCCGCGAGGCGACGTACACCGCGGTTTTCGACGGCGCAAAAGAGTGGGACGATGTCCTCTATGACCGTAACATCGACGTGGACTCCGCGCCCGGCAGCGCCCGTCTCCTCAAGACCGAGCTTTTCGCGGACGAGATGGGCAATGTCACCGACGCCACCCTGGAGCGAACCACCCAAAACACCCGGGCCCGCAAGGATATCGTCATTGAGGATCCCGCGGCCGATTCCGCTGTTCTCGTCGTCTACACCCAGGCGGGCGCCGCAAAGGTGATCCTTGAGGTGAACGGGGTGAAAAACGAGGTGCAGTTCGACGCCAAACGGATGCTCGGCGGCGGATGGAGCCGCATCGACGTTGACCCGAAGCAACTGAGAAAAGGCCTGAACACCTTCGTCCTCTATCCCGCCGGGGACGGCGCCCTCAACCTCTGGATCGATAACAGCCGGTTCCCCAACCGCTCGGCACGGAGCGTCGACGGCGGCGCGACCTGGGATTACGACCATCTCGGCGTCCAGGGATTCTGCGACGGCGAATACCTCATGCGGCTCCGACTGGTCCACTACCCGAAGAGCGGCGAAATTCTTTCCGACTTCCTGAGCGTGGGCGATCTGGTCACGAATGATCCGGTGAAACCCCTGCTCTCCCTCAAGTCCATTCAGCTCAAAGCCGAGGGTGATTTCCCGCAAGATACCGGAATCACCCTCTATCTCCGGGGCGGCGCCACCCCCGCCTATGACCCGTCGAACTGGGATCCCTGGAAGCCCGCCGAGGCGTACCGCACCCCCGGAACCGTCGGCCGGGACTGGAAATATTTCCAGTGGAAGGCGGCACTCTCCACAAAAACCGGGCTCCGGACTCCCGCGCTGTTCCGGATTACGGCCACCGCGGTGATCGATGTCCCGAATGCCTCGGGCAAAAGCCTCTCCGCCGATGTCTCGAAAAACCGGAAAATCACCCGCGGTTACTACAATTACGCATACCAGCAGTTCGGGCATGAACGTCTCGACTACCTCCGGGAGTACTTCCGGCTGGACGAGGTGGTGGGCATGTGTTCGAGCGAATTCGAAAAGTTCGAGGTGCTCGCCACCTGGGTGCGGAGCCAGTGGCGGGACGGTTGGCTGGGGGTTCGGACGAAAGGACTGAAAACCCCGTGGGATGCATGGATCGCCCTCAACATGAACGGGGATTTCAAGGCTTCCGGCATGTGCACCATCTACGCCAACACCTTTGTCCAGTGCGCCCTGGCGGTGGGCCTGAACGCCCGGGGCGTGGTCCTGGACCACCACTTCGTCTCGGAGGTCTGGTCCAATGAATTCGAAAAATGGATCTGCATCGATATCGGGTTCAATAACCAGTCCATCCGAACCTTCCACATGGAGCACAACGGCATCCCGCTCAGCGCGGTGGAGGTTCTCCAGGCAGTGAACGACGGAAAGCAGGCCGAACTGGACCTTGTTCCCCCGAAAATCTGGCGGAAGACCTGGAAGGGCGACCAGGCCAAAGAGGCGGCCTTCATGGACCCCATCCAGTGGAAGGCGCGGGTCGGAATTCCCACCCGGAACAACTTCCTCGAAAGCTGGCTCCCCGGCGAACTCCAGCACGGCTTCAACGCATACAGCTATGACGGCTATCTCTGGTGGAAGAAGTCTTCGATTCCGGAGTACGAGGAATACACGTTGCATACTTCCCATTACCGCGATCTGTACTGGAGCCTGAACCAGGTGGAACTCCATCTCTCCCGCGCGGAAACTCCCGGTGAACTGCGGGTGCAGTTCGACACGGTCACTCCCAATCTCGACAAAATCATGGTGCGGGTGGACGGCGGCGAGTGGCAGCCGGTGGGCGGGGACTGGGTCTGGCCTCTCCGGAAGGGACAGAACCGTATCGAGGCCAGACCCATGAACAAGTGGGGACACGAAGGGATCACGAGCGAGGTGACAGTAACCTACTGAGCAATACACCGTATCACAAATCCCGGATAGCATTCGGCGATTCGGATTCATTTAACACACACCACGGAGTTTCCCCATGAAGCGCAAAGGGTTTCTCGCCACGATCCTCGGTTCTCCGCTCCTGTTCGGATCGAAATCCGCCGAAGCGAAGCCGAACCTGTCCACACCGCCGTTCATCATCGATTCGCACATCCACTACCGGGCCACGGACGCGTGGGAGAAGTCCTTTCTCGACATCTACTCCCGTCACAATGCCATGGCCTGTGTGCTTGTGGGAATGAAGGACCTGGACCGGGGAATCTCCTTCGCCCGGGCCCATCCGGACCGGGTCATTCCCTATGCGGCCATCGATATCGACAGTCCCTCCGTGCTGGAAGAAATCCGCAGGGTCCACGGCATGGGATTCAAGGGATTGGGGGAACTTTTCGCCACCAGGGACTGGGGATACGACGATCCGAAGTACAATCGCATGTGGGAACTCGCCCAGGAACTCAAAATGCCGACCGCTCCGCACACCGGCATTCACGCCAGCGGCAAACTGGCCCGCATGCGGCCTTCTTTTCTCGCCTCCGTGGCGTCAAACTATCCCGATCTGGTCATCCACGCCGCGCACTTCGGTAATCCCTGGTATGACGAAGCGGGGGAAAGCACCCGCAGGAATACCAACCTCTACTTCGACTTCTCCGGCTCATCACTGATCAAGAAGGAGAAGAATCCCGAATGCTGGAACGAGTACCTCTGGTGGACTCCCCATATTGGGAAAGCCCACATGCCTGCAGATGCCGTTCCCGCCTTCCGGAAAATCCTCTTCGCCACTGACGAAGCCCCGGAGGCGCTGGAAGAGAACATACGCCGCTTCAATCTGATGCTCGATGCCTGCGGGGTGGATGAAACCACCCGCGCGCTGTGCTATGGCCTCACCATCGCGGAGATTCACGGGATCAAGGTCCCTCGATAAGCAAACAGTCCGCGCCGCCTTCCGGAGTGCGGACATATGCGGGGTTGCACCCCCCATTCACCGTTTTTCAAAGGAGTTGTTTCCGGTCATGCATTCAATCCGAAAGGTTTCCCCGTGCGCTGTTGTCGCAGTCATGTTCTTCCTGCTTCTGGCGTTTTCCGCATCTCTTCCGGCAGCCGGGGAAGTCGAATTCACGTTCACGAGCAGCTTCGACGGCACCGAGCAGAAAGCGGTGGCCTACATTCCCGAAAGTGCGCAGGGCAAGGATAAGTCCCCCCTCGTCGTTGTCGCCCACTACATGTCGGGCAACCGGTACACCGCGCGGAATCAGGGCTACTATCCCGAGTGCGACGCCCGCGGATGGATGATCGTCTGTCCCCAACTCCACGGCCAACGCACCGGCGGCGAGACATCCATGGCATATATTGGAGCGCAGCATGACCTCATCGACTCCATCGAGTACATGAAGATAAACTACAAGGTGGACACTTCCCGCATCTACCTGGTGGGCCGCTCCATGGGCGGCATGCTCGGCGCACTCATGGCCGCCAAGTACCCCGACCTGTTCGCCGTGGCGGTGGCCGGTCAGGGCATCTACGACCTCAAACGCTGGACCGAAACCACCATCCCTTCACTCCGGGCCAACTCGGAAAAGGAATGCCTCCCCTACTCGGAGGCCACAAAGTTCGATTACGAGCGGAGGTCAGCCGTTACCTACGCTTCCAATCTCCAGTATGTCCCCCTCATCCTCTGGCACGGGACCATCGATACCTGGGTGCCGCCGGAACAATCCGAACTGCTCACCGCGGCTATCCGCCGTTATGACCGTTTCCAGCCGGAGCCGCACTGGCTGCGGTGCGCCGCCCACTGCCCGCTGAATTTCGACGTCAAGTGGGAGCTGGACCAGATGGTCTACTACCAGAACGCCTGCGAAGCCGGGTTCGAAACCCCGACCCGGTTCTATCCGGAGCTGAACATCACCACGGATGAAGCAAAGTCCTTCTATTGGCTCGGCATCACCCCGGCACGGGAAAACGCTTTCGCCCGTGTCCATGCCGACCTCCGGAACGACGCCCTCTCCGTCCGTGCCGAGAACGCGAGCGCGGTGAGTATCGACCTGGACAAAGTTTCCAAGCCGACCACCTTCGCGAAATTCACGGTAAAATCGAAGAATCCGCTGAAGCTCACGGTCACCCGCGGAGACAAGACCCTTTTTGAAACCGAATCGAAATCGGGCGCGCTCCCGGACGGACTGTTCGAAAAGTAACCAGCGTTCCGCCCAGAATCGCAGAAGGACAGGCAGGAAAAAAGGATGTAACGATGAGCGGGGCATCCATGCCGGCATAAGCAGCCGGATACCATGTATGCCCGTGATTTATCACCGGAGATTCAGGAGAACAGTAATGCGCGATATCCGCATCGCAGCCGTCCAGTTCGAGCACCGGAATGGCGACAAGGAGTACAATCTCTCGGTCATGCGGCGGCTTGCGGTCCGGGCGGTCGAGCGCGGCGCGGAAGTGGTCAGCTTCCATGAGGCATGCATTCCGGCCTACACGTTCGCCCGTCACCTGAGCCGCGAGCAGTTCTTCGAACTGGCGGAACCGGTCCCGGACGGACCGAGTACGGGGGCGCTCATTGCCTTGTCGCGGGAATTGAAGGTCCCGATCCTGGCCGGGCTGTTCGAGCGGGAAGGCGGCTCCGTGTTCAACACCTATATCTGCGTGACCGGCGACGGCCTGGTTGCGCGTCACCGCAAACTTCACGCCTTCATCAACCCGCATATTTCCAGCGGTAGCGAATACACGGTGTTCGACCTGAATGGCGTCCGGTGCGGCATCCTGATCTGCTATGACAACAATTTGCCGGAGAATGTACGGATAACCACGCTCCTCGGCGCGGAAGTCGTCTTCATGCCCCATGTTACCGGCTGCCTGCCCTCATCCATGCCCGGGCGCGGCTTCGTGGACCCGGAACTGTGGCACAACCGGGATCGCGACCCCGTCCGGCTGCGCCAGGAGTTCTCCGGTCCCAAGGGGCGGGGATGGCTGATGCGCTGGCTGCCCGCCCGCGCCTGGGAGAACGGAGTTTACGCCGTTTTCACCAACCCTGTCGGCATGGATGACGATCAGGTGCGCAATGGCAACTCCATGATCCTCGATCCGCACGGCGAGATTCTTGCCGAGTGCAGCTCATTTGAAGATGATGTTGCGGTCGCCCTTTGCACGGGGAAAAAGATCATTGAATCCTCGGGATGCCGCTATCTCCGAGCCCGCCGTCCAGAGCTGTACGGCCGTCTGACCGAAACCGGAAACACACGCCCGGTCATCGAGACCGGCTGGGGAATTGTCAAGGAATAACCGGTGCGCTTTTCGGAAGCTGCCTTCACTCACCGCATATCCCGAAATCATGCGGGCCGGAGGTCCAGACCATCTTTTCACTCCGGACCTTTGGATTTATGGCTCGCTCGCCCTTTCTTGTCTCAAGGAGTTCTCCATGAAACGTCGAGACGCCGTTCGACTCATTCCCCTTTCGATGGCGGGGATTTCCGGCCTGGCGGAACGGCTGTCCGGCCAGGAGACGCCCATACCGTATCCCGGCTCCCGGCGCCCCGAAACCGGAGAGGGGCAGAAACCCCTCTCCATCCGGTACCTGGAGAAAGTCCGGGAGATGCTCTCCGGTATCCGCCGCACCCAGGCCGATAACATCCTCGAAGCCGCGTATGCCATCGCCCGTACGGTCATACGGGGGAATACCTGCTGGTATTCCTGGGATATGGGGCACAGCCTGACCGCCGATATCCTGCCGGGCCGCAACGGCGTCCCCGAAATCTTCACGGTCGGCTACGATCCCGCCCATTCCAGGCGGGGCGACCTCTTCCTCGCCAACATCTTCGGCGGCCCCCACGATGACCTGGCCCAAAAGGACATTTTCGTCATCGGCAGCCCGGTTCCCTGGAGCCAGGACGCCCAAGGCGCGGAACTCATCGTCTATCCCTCGGCCAAAGTCCGGATACGCCCCTATTCCAAAATCTGGATAGAAACCGGGCTCACCACGCACGGAGCGGTCATGCGGATTCCCGGAATGCCCGCGCCAGTGGGTCCGGTTTCCGGCGTCATCGGCATGGTGACCTACTGGATGATGATGGCCGACACCTGCCGGATTCTCGCCCGCGAGGGAAAGAGCGTTCCGGTCCGGGGAGACGAACCGAAACTCGCTCCGAACAGCCCGAAAGCAAGTCTGGATGCGCCGCTCATGGACGACTATTTCGACGAGGTTATGCGCCAGCTCGAAATGATCGGCATGGAGATGGGCAATATCCGAAATATCGCCTCCCTGGCCGCGGACGCCGTACTATCCGGCGGAAAGGTCTGGTGCTACAGCCGGCATCGGGACGGCCTCTCCATCGAAGCCCAGACCCGCCGCGGCGGCCTCGGGCTCACCCGCGGCGTGGACGAGCAGAACGGCAAACTGGTCACCTTCGAGGGCGATTTCACTGGAAGCCCGAAAGACCTGGTCATCATGGGCACGCTCCAGCCGGACGACGAACGCGATCTGGCCAACCTCGCCATTTTCCGCAAGGCCGGAACGAAGGTCGCCTCCATCGGTCCGGTCACCCGGGACACGCGTCCCCCCAACGGCCGCGCCGTCTATAAGGAAACTGACGTTCACGCGGGCCGCATGTCGGATACCTACGGCCTCTTTGCCTTCCCCGGTTTCGAACGAAGGATCTGCCCCACATCCGGCGTACTCCAGAACCAGATATTCTGGACAACCTGCATGGAAATTGTGGAAGAGATGATCCGCCGCACCAACGGCAATGTCCCCGGCGTCTTTTACTCCGCCGCAATCAAGGGCGGAGTGGAGCACATGAACCGGATGAACGAGATGTACAAGGAAAAAGGGTATTGAGAAAGCAAGACTCACCGGGAAGACGGAAAAGGCGATCCGGGTGAAGCGCCTTTTCCATGTGGGTGGCGAGCACTGTTTCAGCGCACCAGCAGCATCTTGCCGGTGACCGTTCTTCCCAAGAAACGGAGCCGGGAGAAGTACACTCCCGTGGCGACGGCCCTTCCAATACCGTCGCGGCCGTCCCACACCACGGAATGCTCTCCGGCGGGGAGATGCCCCGTGACAAGATCGCGCACGTTCCGACCGGTGATATCGTAGACGGCCACTTCCGCCCGTCCCGACGCGGGGAGGGTGAAGGTGATGGTCGTAGAGGGGTTGAAGGGGTTGGGGTGAAAGGAGAGGGCGGAAACACCCGATGATGTCGAACCGGTTGTAACCTGGGTTGGAAAATCTGATTCGAGACTGCAGATTCCGCAGTGCGTACCGAACCATTTGATATTTTCCCGGTCAACCGCACCGCAGCAGACATAGTAGTCCAGAAGACCATCTTTCTCACGGTACTGCCGCCAGGAAGTCCCGTCAAAGCAAATCACACCGGAACTCCCGCAGATACACCATATCCACCCGTTGCGGTCTACAGTAGCTCTTCCCGCCAATACCGGCATGTCATCGTACTGGACAGGAAATGACAACCAGGAATTCCCTTCATTCCTGACAAGCTTATCACCGCAAGAGAACCATTTGGTGTTCCCGTGTATCGCCAGGTAACATGGGTAATTGCCCACCTTCCAGATTTTCCAGGCGTTGCCGTCAAAACTGGCGGCCCAGCCGTTCCGAGCTCCAAACCATTTGACATTGTCCCGGTCAACCGCAATGGACTCGATACGGTCCAGACTATCAGGCACGGTACAAACAGTCCATGAACTCCCGTCAAAAGCAGATACTTTCCGCTCATGCCCGAACCATTTCACGTCGGTGCTGTCCACCGCAAGAGCAGAGACACGGTTATCCGCAAGACCGTCAGCAACAGTATACTGCATGAACTCATAGTCATCAAAGCTGGTCACACCCGTACCGGATAAGGATCGAGACCATTTTCGATTTCTATGATCGACCACGATTTCGCACACGTCGCCATTATCCGGCATGGTTCCCCCAAACTGATGCGAATTCCACGATCGCCATGTTCTTCCGTCAAAACGGGAAATACCCAGTCTTGTACCGAACCATTTCACATTGTCATGGTCCACCGCAATACTGTGAATATTGTTGTCAGCCGGACCGTCAAAGGTTTTATACGCTTTCTCCACGTTTCCGTCAACACTGCACAACTCCATTGTGTGCCAGAGAATGCCACGGCGGTCGACAGCAAAACTGAACGGTTGATACAGGCATCTCGAATTCTCCGGCACCGGATGTGACAACCATAGTTCCCCATCATAGCTTATCAGCTCTCCACTCAGACTGTTCTCAGCAGGACCGGTAAACCATTTGACATTATACGTATCGACAAACACATTAAAAAAAGATTTGCCTGAGAAAGTTTGCCACTCGCCATTGTCGAGGCACTGGACTCCGTTGCTGCACAGCACCCAGAGAATTCCTTCGTTGTCGACCGCCACCCTCCGGAGATTATCGTCAAGCAAGCCATCTTCTGTTGAATGGCGCTTCCAGTTCTTCCCGTCGAAACTGAATAACCCGTTCTCAAGCGTTGCACACCAGACCACTCCATTGAAATCAATGGCGATTGAGCCAATAAAAAAGTGTTCATAAGTCACATCCACCGGATAGTACGACCAATCAGTCCCGTTGAAACGCGCCAGTCCATCCGGAAGACCACACCATACCACGTCTTCCCGGTCTATCGTCATACAGGTCAAACCGCCGTACACGCCGCCCACCGCATTCGGTCGCGGATAACTATTCCATCTGACTCCATCGAAACAGGACAAACCTCCCACAGAACACTCCCAGATTCTTTTTCTGCTGTCAACAAGAACGGAAAGAATGTACCAGACATTATCCATAAACACCAAATCAGGGGTTATATATTTCACATAAGTGCTGTCCACGGTATTCCACCGCACCATACCGCCGAAGGTGGCGTTCCAGACATAATCCCCGTCGCATGCGACAGCCAAAGAAGAATTGCTGTCAGTGTAATACGTCCATTTTCCCATGCTCTGGGGAAAGACGTTTGCCGCTGATATCAGTGTAACGAGAAGAAACATGAGTGCACATTTCATGCTTTGCTCCGGGATACCGAGTTTCCACAGATCTGTTACTCAAGAGAATAGCAATTCCCTCGCCAGTATATGCAATTCATTTCCGCACAGCCAATTATTTTTGACGTTCTTCGTGGAAGCAGCAATACCTGTCCATTTTCGGACACCCCTCCGTCCATTTCCGGACACACCTTCTGCACGAGACAATTCTCCTTCAAATCCACCCCGTTCCTTGACTTGCGATTCAGGATGTGGTATACTTATCGGGTGAAGTCAGGACAAGCTGTATTCCACATCCATCCTCCAGTTCATCAGCCACCAGTATACTGTAATTGACCATACCGAAGGGAGTTGCATCATGGCACGGAACACAGCGCGCGCGGAGGAGATCATCCGCTCCTGGAAGGGCAACGATTACGCGTTCGGGATGAATGTGCTTGAAAAGGTCGGCGAGTTTTCCGCCACATTCGGGGATAGCGCCCTTCTCGTAGTGGCCGACCTCGGCCAGGAATGGATCGAGCCCCTGCACCAGCGGATCATGGATGCGCTGGACGAGAAAGGGATCGCGTTCGCCTCCATCGTCGGAGCAGGGCCGAACGCCCCCCGCGAGGATGTATACCGCATCGCCAACGAGATCGCCAAGGTGTATCCCGACTGCATTATCGCAGTGGGCGGCGGGAGCACCATCGACGCGGTCAAGGCCGCCAGCGTGCTGTCCACTTTCCTTCCGGAGGAAGTCATGGAGCAGCTCGGGGCGTCCGAGGCGATAGCTTCCACCATCGAGCCCTACTTCGGCGTGGGAAATGTCACCAAGATCAAGGAGGGGCTGGATCTCGAGCCCACTCCGGTGATTGCGGTGCAGACCATCGCTTCCTCCGGCGCACACCTTACCAAGTACTCCAACATCACCGACCCCATGAGCGGCCAGAAAAAACTCATCGTGGACATGGCCGTGGTTCCGCCCAAGTCCGTTTTCGATTACAGCGTCACCCTCGGCGCTCCCCGCGGGCTGACCCTGGACGGCGCACTGGACGGCATCGCGCATATATGGGAAGTGTTCATGGGCTCCACCGGTCAGGACTGGTATGACCGGATAAAGGAAATCACGGTGGAGGGCATTTCCCTCATCGTGGAAAGCCTCCCGGCGGCGATGAAGGATCCCAACGACGCGGACGCCCGACTGAAACTCGGCCTCGGCACCGACCTCGGCGGGTATGCCATCATGATCGGCGGCACCAACGGCGGCCATCTCGGCTCCTTCTCGCTGGTGGATGTTCTCACGCATGGACGGGCCTGCGCCGTGCTGAACCCCTATTACACCGTTCTCTTCGCGCCCGCCATCCAGGACCAGCTCCGGACGGCCGGTGCGATCTTCAAGGAAGCGGGTTTCATCACCGAGGACCTGGATTCCCTGGAAGGCCGCGAACTGGGTGAAGCGGTGGCCCGGGGTATGATCGCCTTCTCGAAGAGCATTGACTTCCCGGTCACGCTTCAGGAGGCCGGAGCAACTCCGGAACACATCGAGCGCATGATCGCCGCGGCCAAAAACCCGCAGCTCGAGTCCAAGCTAAAAAACATGCCCACCCCCATGGACCCCGCGAAAGGCGATGTGGACACCTACATGCGCCCGGTCCTTGAAGCGGCGTTCAGCGGTGATTTCTCCAAGATCAAAACCATGTCCCGATAAACTGGTGCATCATGGGTAACAGAGAATTCGGCGGCCGGTTCATCCGGCCGCCGTTTCCGTTTGCAACCACCAAAAACGCAGCGGGCAGCTGATCCCGCATCGTTTCTTTGCGTTTGACTTTCCATAGCCGAGTTTCCCTGCCGCGTGTTCCGGTATGCAATAAGGAGGCTTACCATGACCAGAGACGAGATCATCGCATTCATCAGGCGTGCCCAGTTCTGTCATCTTGCCACAGTGGAAGACGGCAGACCCCGGGTGCGGGGAATGGCGCCCTACCGTGTGGATGATGACGGCATCATTTTCCACACCGGCAAAATGAAAGCCCTCTACCGTCAGATCACAACCAATCCCGCTGTGGAACTGTGCTTCTTCATACCGGAAGAACAGACCCAGGTACGGGTCAGCGGCACTGTTTCCCTGCTCGAGGACCCGGATCTGAAACAGGAGATCGTGGAAGCTCGTCCCTGGCTGAAGCCGTTGATCGATGCGATCGGAATGGACTCCATGGGGGTGTTCAAAGTGGGGAATTGTTCCGCCGTGGTCTGGACATTCCAGACCAACCTCGAACCCACTGTCTGGACCGCGCTCTGACCGATATCCACCCGGGATGGCCCCCGGGCGGGTTTTCCCTTGCCCGCCCGTGAAAACTGTCACATATTTCCTTTCAACCATGTACCCGAAATCCTCGTCCTGTGAGGAGTTGCGCCGTGCCGGTAGCCCTCGCCTATCTTGCCGCTCACCTGCGTAATCTCGAAGCCTTGCTCCAGACCTACCGTCAGATCAATCTCACCATCCAGTCCGTGTTTCTTGTTCTGGGAACATTCCTGGTAACCCGGATTCTGGAAACCCAGTCCATGCGAACCCTGTACTTTTTCGAGGTCCTTCTGGTAAGCCTGACCGTGTTTTCCAACGTGGTGATCTGGCGGTTCAAGCAGGTCATCGAGGTCCGGGGGAAGGATGTCAACTGGTGGAAGCGGGAGATCATCAAAGCGGAGCAGGCGCTGCCTCCGGACGACCGGCGGTTCACGTATTTCAAAATCCACCAGAGCGAAAACCGTCTGACCAAAGAGAAGACCGACCGATTTCTCGTCCCGGAGGACAACGTTTCCTGGAGGGATATTGACGATCTCCTCGGGGCGGAGCACGAGCAGGTCCGCCATATCATCAATACCTTCGTACTTCGTGGAATGCAG
>JAWLHT010000081.1:0-17825 GCA_041690195.1 Candidatus Latescibacterota bacterium | reverse complement strand
GTATAAATGTTAAGGGCAGATTCCTCAGTCGGTATCGAGGCGCTCAATACGTATGGCCCGTGAAGTTTCTATCACGGGCTTTTTTTTACATAAGCATTCCGCCTGTTGATCTCTTGATGGTCACACCATCAGCTTTACCGCCAGAATGAGCAGAAGACCGAGCAGAAAAGCGGAAAAATGGAAGAGCCCGGTGAGGATTGAAGTGTTGTGTTTGATTTCCGGGATCAGGTCTGAAGCGCCTATATAAATAAAATTTCCGGCGGCAAAAGGAAGTAAAAAGGTGGTATCCATAGCGCTCGCACCCCAATATGCCAGGAGTCCGCCGGGAATGATGACCAGCGCGGAAATGAAATTCCAGACGAGTGCATTGCGAGCCGTCCATCCCCCATACACCAGCACGCCGAAATCGCCCAGTTCCTGTGGAATTTCATGAGCAGCCGCAACCAGCCAGGTTATGATCCCAACGGGAACACCTGCAAGAAAAGAAGCGCCAATCGCCAGCCCCCCAATGAAGTTGTGTATACCGTCGGCGATCAGCAAAAGATATGTGACCGGTCTTTTTCGTGATTCGTCCCTGTGTGCTCCGCCATACTGGTGACAGTGATGCCAGTTAACCATAATCTCCGTCAGAAACAGAACGGTGAACCCGATAGCAACCCAGACGTACATCTGCAAACGGTATCTGCCTCCCTCCAATCCTTCCGGAAGCAAATGGAAAACAGCGCCTCCGATCAGAGTGCCGGCGGCAAAGGCAACCAGATACGGGATGAGACGATTGAGCACCCGTTCCTGGAGCGCGAGCGTTATCAGGCCGACCCAGGCGAGTAAACTCATGGCGAATGTACTTCCGAGTATCCATAATAGTGTGGTCATGGAAGAATTCCGTATGATACCGTGCCGCATTTCAACTACGACCTCCACACCTTAAGGTTTCACAAAGAAACGCGCTGTATCCAAACAAAGAGCTTGCAGGCGTGGAGCGCGGAGATCTGCTATGCTATCCGGCATTTGTCAGCGGAAAGAACCGGGTGGTTGACCCCATTCAATAAGCGGAAACTGACAGGAGGGAATTCCCGACACTCAAGGCAAAACGAAGTGTCGGCACTGCCGCGGCGAAATCAAACCGGTCAGTAATATGCGTCCAGAACATACTGACGGATCATGCGGTGTGAATTGAAATAGGAGCCATTGATCGCGATGGAGTGTTTCATGATGCTTATCCACTTTGATCTGTCACTATAGTACAATGGAATAATGTGTTCCAGCTTTCCATAGAGTGAATGTGCGTTCCCCGCGTCATCGCTTTCCGCCTCCTGAGCTGAACCGATTGCCCAGCCGGTGACATCTTCAATGCATCCCTCTATCCACCAGCCGTCAAGAATACTCAAACTTGGAACGCCATTCAGTGCCGCTTTCATCCCGGATGTTCCCGAAGCTTCATTGGGCTTGCGAGGGGTGTTGAGCCAGAGATCGACACCCGCAACCAGAATTTTCGCAAGTCTCATATTGTAGTTCTCAAGATAGGCAATCTTTATGTTTTCCCGAAGTTTTTGCGAAATTGAGAATATCTGACGGATGATTTCTTGTCCCGTGGCATCCTTTGGATGCGCCTTTCCGGCGAATACTATCTGAACATTCCCCTGAGCACGGCAAAGTGAAATCAATCGTTCCGTATCGTGAAAAATGAGGTCCGCTCGTTTATACGTGGTGGCCCGTCTGGCAAAACCGATCGTGAATGTTTCTGAATCCATACCCATGCCGGACTTCTCGTTAACCATTTCGGTCATTCGCATTTTGTCCGATTGATGAGCAGTCCATACTTCATTTTCCGGAATGCTTAAGGCGGAACGGATAGCGGAAGGATCACGGATCCAGTCTGGGATGTACCGATCAAACAGTTTCCGTATGCCCTCGCTGGCCCATGTGGGCGAGTGTACCCCGTTTGTAATATAATCGATATGATATCCCGGAAACATTTCACGGGAAACCGCTCCGTGGCGTTTGGCGACACCATTAACGTAGTGACTGCTGTTCAGAGCGAGACGGGTCATGTTCAGCCGGGTATCTCCGCCGATTTCCCGCAATCGCTCAACCGGGAGGATACTCCCGATTACCTTTTCCACCAGATCATAGGGAAACTGGTCATGTCCGGCCGGTACCGGTGTGTGTGTTGTGAACACACACTTTCTTTTCACATCCTCAACCGCTGAATCAAAATCCATTCGCTCCGCAGTGGTGCGAAGCAGTTCCAGAACAAGGAGTCCCGGGTGTCCCTCATTCATGTGATAACGATCGATCCCAGTATACCCGAGCTCTTTCAGTATACGTATTCCACCAATACCCAGAATGGCCTCCTGGGAGAGACGATACCGTTCATCCCCCCCGTACAGCCACCAACTCAGGCTCCGGTCATACGAATCATTATCTCCTGTATCGGTATCGAGAAAAATAACCGGTATCTCGAAGCCACCTGAACCGGTGATGCGATATTCCCAAGACTCAACGATAACGCTTCTTCCCTCAATAGTTATCTCAGTCCGATGGTGGAGCAGATGTAATAAATCCCGCGGATTCCATTCATCTGGATACTCTATCTGATTCCCTTCTTCGTCAATTTCCTGGTGAAAGTACCCTTTACGGTAGAGGAGAGACACCGCAACCATTGGAATTTCGAGATCCGCGCAGGATCTGACCGTATCACCGGCGAGTACACCGAGTCCGCCGCTATATGTCGGAATATCTGAACGAATACCGATTTCCATGGAAAAATATGCGATCTTTCTCTCTACATTCATGGCAAGCTCGCTCTCTTTGAATCCCGCTCCCGGGATTCCTGTCATAATCGGAACGTGCTGCTTACGTTTATGCACAGTTTTCCCGGATTATTTTTCATGATCCAGCCTTCTCCGGCGGAACGTTGGCTATTGCTGCATCATGATCATGTTGGCATCCGTGCCGACCGAGGTACTTCTTTTCCAAACTTGGGGTTTTTTCTTCTTTTATATACCCGGAATCCTTCAACTAAACGGGATAGTATCGCCGGACTGAAAGATTCAATCATGGAATATTTCTGTTCGACACTTCCGAAACTGTATTTAAAAAAAGCAATGGACGGTGTGTTTGCTCCACCCATATCATAAAGTGAATACCCACTCCGCTTCGCCCATTCAATAACGTGCCAGTTCAGAGCGCAGTTATGACACCCTTTTCTGTAGCTCTCGATAGAGGCGGTATCGAAAGCCTGACATATACCCCGGTACAGAACAACAATGAATCCGGCTATCACGCGTTCACCATCGACTACCAAAAAAGTTTTATAATCCGATGGGTCGGCCACCCTCAATATTGCGGAGAGGAAGTTCCCGTTGTTCGGATGATAAATGCCTTGCCGCTGGTACATATTCCGGCGTACATGCAAATAATCTTCGAGATACTCGCACCCGTTTTGTTCAACAATGGCAATATTGTTCCGTTGGCCTTTTCGAATCCGATTTCTCTGGTTTCTGTGCACATTCTGCCATAATCTTTGAAAATCGGTGTCCAGTTTGATAATCGCTTTGGATAGCTCTGTAACCGCATGACCATTTCCCGTTGGTGAAGGTTCATAATACGAATCGGAAACGGTTATGGAACAATAGTTTACTTTCGCTCGACGGCAGAATTGTCCAAAAGCTTCCATGCTTTCCTGTAACCGGTCGGTCCAGGCAAATCCAACAAAAGGAACCAGCCATTTCCATAACGGTGAACCGACAACCCGTATGCCATACCGAACAAACTCGGTAACCGGCAATACCCCATGAACATTTCCGTTTTCATGGAATACCAGACCGTATACCTTTCCGAGGGGATTATAGACATCCGTGTAAGTATTTATCCATCGTGAAGTTTGAAACAGATTCCAGTTCGGCATTCTGAGCAGAAGATTGTCCCATTCCATATCTATTTGAACAATTTCGTAATTGAGCATATGCTCTTCCTTCGTTCATTTACTTAATAATGAAGGAGTTAACGACATGTCTTTCCACACCCGTTCATTTTTTTGTCGCTCCTGAACGAAAAACAGCCATGAGGCAGTTTCCCCCGCATTCTTTTACGCAGTGAGCTACATCCAGTATTATGTATGTCACCGTTTATCATGTTCATGATGAACATGACGATACCCGGCGGCATACATTCGAATTAGGTCTTCTGGTGTTCTGTCCGTGTATCCCTCCAGTACTACGATGCTTTTTCTCTCGAAGACGTGCAACGACTCCTCTTCCGTCAGGTTAAGGATTATGTACATGATGCCGCGCGAAAGCAGCCAGTCGGGAAGAATACCCGGGTCGTTTTTTGGCGGATTGGTATATTGACGGGAGTGTATTGTTCCATGGTCATCTACTTCTGCCACCAGAAGAGTGTCCGCGTGGATGAACTGCCGGGCCAGTTTCCCATCAACCAGGGGAACAGCGATTTTTCTCATGAAGCGCCCCGCAATATGGAGGTGGTTCATTCATGACACGATCATATCATCATAATAGTTATATAATGTATTTTATGTCATCATACAATCACGAAAGATTGGTCGTATAAAAAACCAGAGGCCGTATTCGGCAGACCACAACGTTCTCTCATGAATCAAAGATGTGCTGTTTCGAATTCTGGTCAACCGCAGGACACACTGCAGTGCCAGTTTTTTTCTGGCAGGCGCATATAGGGTGTGCCGTGGTGTGTACCCGATTGCATGCATTGTTACAACAAAAAATATTCGCCTCGGTTGAAATCTTTGCCATTCTAGAAACATGATGAAAATTTCAGTTGCCCGCGCAGTCATGCCTTCTGATACTATATGGCGAGAAGGCGAGCGGTAGACATGAATGATTATCCATATAAGGAGAATTTGAAGACATGGATGAAAAGTATGTCATCAGAACGGAAGACGAGCTGGATACCGTGCTCAGTATTCCCCAGCCTGCAACCGTGGATATGGTTGCGCGAGCCGACGACGATTTCATGATCCTGGGCATCGGGGGAAAGATGGGGCCCACCCTGGGGAAAATGATTGTCAGAGCAGCACAGGAGGCCGGTGTAAAAAGAAAAGTGTATGGTGTTTCCCGTTTTTCCGATCCGTCAACAGCCGCCAAACTCGAATCATGGGGGATATCCTGCATCTCGTGCGACTTGCTCAATCCGGAACAGGTCGCCGGTCTGCCACGGGTGGGGAATGTGATATACATGGCCGGAAGAAAATTCGGGCAGATTGGAACAGACTACCTTTACTGGGCGGTGAACGCGGTCGCGCCGGGAATAGTCGCCCGTCATTTCCGGGACTCCCGCATCGTGGTTTTTTCCACCGGAAGTATTTACGATCTCTGGCCCTCGGAATCAGAAGGACCGACGGAAAATGACACATTTCGGTCACTCGGCGAGTACGCCAATTCCTGTCTGGCGAGAGAGCGGATATTCGAATACTATTCCAGAACCGAGGGCACGAAAATTCTTCAGTATCGGCTTAATTACGCCATTGATTTACGGTACGGGGTTCTCTACGAAATCGGAAGGCAGGTATTCGAAGACCAGCCCATTTCGCTCGAAATGGGGTGCGCCAACGTAATCTGGCAGGGCGATGCCAACAACATCGCGATCCGCTGTCTTGAAAAGACTTCAGCGCCTCCGGCCATTCTCAATGTAACCGGCGGGAAAATTCGTATACGCGACATAGCGTCCAGGTTTGGTGAACTCTACGGAAAGAAACCGCTTTTCAGGGGAGAAGAATCGAATACGGCGCTTCTCTCAAATGCGGCCCTCCTCAAAAACCTTTTCGGTGAACCGCCCACCCCAGTTGACACCATGATACGATGGATCGCGAACTGGATTGAACGCGGGGGAGCTACACTGGGGAAGCCCACTCATTTTCAGACCCGTGACGGCCACTTTCTCGATGAATAACTTTACCTGGAGGAATACCCATGTCATTTCCAGCGCTTCCCGCTCAGGTACTTGAGATCATTCGCGCCGGCACGGTAATTCCCGCTGTTCCGCTGGCGCTCACTGTCAACCGTCAGTTCAATCCGCTCCGCCAGTCCGTTTTGATGCGATACTACTGCGAGTCCGGGGCCGGAGGAATTGCCGCGGGAGTGCATACCACACAGTTTCAGATCAGAAACGAAAAGTTCAATCTTCTCGAACCGGTTCTCCGTGTTTGCGCAAAAACCGTAGACGACTGGTCCATTCGCAACGGTCGGACCATCGTCAAAATCGCCGGTGTTGTCGGTAAAACCGACCAGGCGATCCGTGAAGCAGAACTTGCGGTCTCACTTGGATACCACGCCGGGCTCTTGTCCCTTTCCGCATTCCGGAACGATTCGATAGAGACAATGATAGCTCACGCGCGCGCGGTTGCACAGGTCATTCCGGTCTTCGGCTTCTATCTTCAGCCATCGGTGGGCGGAAGAGTGCTCCCCCTGGAATTCTGGAGACGGTTTGTACGGATTTCCGGTGTTGTCGCCATAAAAGTTGCCCCGTTCAACCGTTACCAGACCATCGATGTAGTCCGTGCTGTAGCGGAGGAGGGACGCGCCGGTGAAATTACCCTGTATACCGGGAACGATGACAATATTATCGCGGACCTTTTGACTCCGTACCGGTTCACTGTCGAAGGACGGCCGGTAGTCGTCACCATCCGGGGCGGGCTCCTCGGTCAATGGGCGGTGGGAACGAAATGTGCGTCTGAGCTTCTGAACGAGATACACGAGATAGTTGAAAGCGGAAAACCGATTCCCGGGGAACTGCTGCAACGAAACATTGAACTCACCGATACCAACGCCGCGTTGTTCGACGCGGCAAATGGATTCGCGGGAGTTATACCGGGAGTACACGAAGTCCTGCGGCGCCAGGGATTGCTCGAAGGAACATGGACGCTTGATCCGGATGAGCGGCTATCCCCCGGGCAGGCCGAAGAAATCGATCGGGTCCACCGCGCGTACCCACACCTGTTTGACGACGCATTCATTGCGCAAAATCTCGGTGCATGGCTTGCATAATGAATTGGCCCCGCAGAACAATTCAACATCTGCACAACCATCGAAAATCAGAATATATGCCGTGATATTACGCATATGCATAATACAAGCGAAGACAGAGGACATATGAGGCGGAGAGAATGCTTTTCCGTACTGGCTGCAACCGGAACCGCCGCATTGACAGGGGCTTCCGGCGCTTACGCCGAAATATCGTTTCCGAGATGCACACGCGAGGAGTTCTCGTTTCCCGTCAATGCAATTCCTGGCGGCCGAACCATCCGCCTCGGCATGATCGGAGACATCGGCCATACCGACATGATTCTCCGGGACCTGTCATCCGTGCCGAACGTGCATCTGACCGCGTACTCGAATCGTTCAAGCGACGGACCGGTTGCACCGGGTGTGCGGGTATACCGCGAATACGAGGAAATGCTGGAACGCGAAGAACTCGATTTGGCAGGGATATGCCTACCGTATTTCCGGAATGCAGGGGCCGCGACAGCAGCAGCGGAGCGGGGGCTCCATGTGGTTATGGAAAAACCGGTTGCAACGACGCTGAATGACCTCAGTGTGCTCAAGGATACGGTTATCCGGAAGAGAGTTCGCCTGACCGCTCTTCTGGGAATGCGGTTCGAACCGCCGTATCAGGCGGTCCGGGAGCGGATAAGCGCCGGTGATATCGGAGAGCCGATACTCGCCACAGCCCAGAAATCATACAAGTTCGGGAGAACACGTCCGGACTTCTACCGGGTCAGGGAACAATTCGGAGGAACGATTCCCTGGGTCGGCATTCATGCCATCGACTACATCCACTACACCACGCGGCTCGGTTATACCCGAGTCGCCGCCATGCATGGAAACATGTGCCACCCGGAATATCCGGGCGTGGAGGACCATGCCGGCATCCTTTTCAGGTTGTCCAATGGGGGGACGGCGATGCTCAATCTGGACTATCTCCGTCCTGAAAGCGCTCCAACCCATGGCGATGACCGGCTCAGAGTCATTGGTTCAGAGGGATCTCTTGAAATTCTGGACGGCGGCTCAAGGGTCGAATGCATCTCAACTTCCGGCATTCACGACATTGAACTCCCCAGGCGGAAACTTTTTTTTCAGGATTTCATTTCGGAACTGCGAGGCGAGGGAAACCATCTCATCAGTCCCGAGGAACCTTTCGAAATGACACGGGTGTCACTCATGGCTCGAGAATCCGCCGAACGGGGAGTAGCTCTTGATTTGTAACGACCGAAAGCCCATCGGGAGATACGATGCCTTCTGCAACTGTATATGCGCCTGCTGCAACTTCGCTCCGTATCTGCCGCCCGTGGAAACTGCGGTTCACGGTAACCGGCTTGAACCATGAATCGACAAATTCTCGGGTGACGACAAGGCGAGGTCGCGGGGCAGCTTGAGCGCATGTTTCGTATTGGAGGAAGGAAGCGGGGGACGGTGTGCGCTGCTGTCGCATGAACCGCGGTTTGAGGAGAGCGCGGAAGTAAAGGCGCTCAAGGCCGCTTCGAGAAGGGAGCTTTTGACTTTTTTGCCCACTTCGACTCGGGACGACTCACGGTCAGCACGAACACGGGGACTGTACCCTTCCAGCAGAGCGGCTTGCAGGTCACGGGTGGACCGGAAGCGGTCATCCGGCTTTTTGGCAAGACACCGCATGATTATTTCGGAAAGCCACCGGGGGATTGCAGGATTGCATCGTTCCGGAGAAACGGGAATCTTGTGTACGTGCATGTACATGAGGGAGACCGGGTCATCAGCCTTGAACGGAAGGGTTCCCGTGGTCAGCTGGTATAGCACCATACCCAGAGAATAAATGTCGCTTCGCGCGTCGGAGATTTTTCCACACGCCTGGTCCGGACTCATGTACTGAGGCGTGCCGATAACCGCGCCGGTACGGGTGAGTCCGGTATTCTCGGCAGCGTGAGCAATCCCGAAATCAGTGACAATGGCCCGTCCGTTACTGTCCAGGAGGATGTTGTCCGGTTTGAGATCACGGTGAACGACGCCATGCTCGTGGGCATATGACAAAGCAGAGCAGATATCGCGGCTCCAGCGGACGATATCACGTATGGATTGTACCCGCCCGCTTTTCAAGCGTTCGGACAGTGTGCCGCCGGGAATGTAGTTCATAATGAAAAAGAAAATACCCGGCTCTTCGAATACACGATAGATACGAACAATATTGGGATGTTCCAGCATGGCTGAGAGCACTGCTTCCCTCCGGAAACGAACGATGAACTGTTCATCCCGGAGGAGGTGCCGCGGAAGCAGCTTGATCGCGACTTCACGGTCAAGTGCGGTTTCCCGGGCCAGATAGACGCTGGCCATTCCTCCCGTTCCGATTTTCCGCACAATCTCATGGGTCTCCCGCAGTTCGCTCCGCAGTATGTCTTCATCCGAAAGGGAATGGTCAGTATTACGGGGTGAAATTTTCTTTTCTGCGGAGCAGATATCATGCGAATCCAGCGGTGAATGCTCAGTCCCCGACGGCTCGGGACCAACTTTCCCTGCGGGAAGAGTGACTCCGGATACGGCACAGGAGCCGGAAAGTACTTCCGGCGTTCGTTTGGGGACGCTTTCATCACGCCACGCAGATGCATCCACGTCTCCGACCGCCAGTATCCTCCGGTCGAGGGAATCAGATGCACCTGCGGGAGAGGCGCCCGTCCGTTCGTGTATTTCGCAGCACCATTCATATCCGGTGGTTTCCCCCATGTCGTAAACGCATTCCTCCGGGCCTTCCTGAGAGGAAAGCTCGACAAGCGCCCGCCCCTGGTAGGGCGTTCTTCCGGATAAAGCCGGAGCTCCGCAGAATAGACAATTGGAGCACCCTGTATGGTTCAGCTTGCCGCAACAAGGGCAGATCATGGTCCTGCCTTCACCTTGTGAAGTGTGTTTCCAGTGGTCGGCATAGTCAATCAATACGCAGCTACCCTCTGAAAATAATTGGGAATATCGTGCCAGAAAATACTACCGAATCGTATTCGTTGTCAAACAATACATTATCCGCATGAGCGCGGAGCAGGACCTTCATTCCCTGCAATGAAATTGTATCAATACGGGACTTCCTGTCTCAAACTGTTTCGTTCTCAAGGGCATACCCGTCATGTACAGCCGTGGCCGCTTGCAACATCAACGGTTGCCCATAATCCGTCAGTGGAGGAACAATGTCATCATTGCGAATTATCCGGGTTGACCACCGGTCATCCGGTCAGGAAAAGGAACAGGTTTGCCGATTCTGGGACTCCAGCTATCTTGCCATGACCAGGTCAAGGCTGGAGTCTCCCTGGGATGGCGAACGATACTGTTTTGCGGCAATGTTTGACGGCGAGCGCTGCGTCGGCACGGCATCCTGCACTGTTTCGGCACGAGGCCAGGGGATTCTTTCACAGGTATACACCGATCCCGAGTATCGGAACAGGGGCATCTGTAAAGCCACGGTGAACGCCGCAATCTATGTTTTCCGGGACTGCGGAGCCCGGGCGGTCTATCTGGCGGCATGGTCCGACTGGATTCGCAATATCTACTGCAATGCGGGATTCGTTCGCGTTGGAATGATGGGTGAGCGGCATGCATTCAAGCTGACACTCCATGATACCGGCCGGGATGATGTTCTGTTCCGTTCCGGCCAACGCACCGCGTTTCGTCCGATGGGCAAAGGTGATCAGGGAGATCTGACCGCGCTGTTCAACGCCGCTCATCCGGTGGTGGTAAAGCACTATGATCTGGGTTGTTTTCTCGGTTCACACTTTGAGGGAGAATATTACACACTTCAGAATCAGACCGTTACAGGAATTGTCGCCGAGGAAAAGAAGGAAAAGAAAGGCTTCCGGGCCTTGGTGCTCGATGGGGAAGAGACGATCCTCGGCTTCGGAACGATAATCCCATCTTCCCGCCGTCATGAAGGGCATGCCGGAACTCTTGATTTTCTTCTGCACCAAAGTTATTGGAGGAAAGCGGGCGAGTTGTTGGAGCGGTTGGAGGAAAATTGCGAACTTGATCATCTGTCCGTATTCGTCGAGAAGGGAGAACAGAATAAACACGACCTTCTGAAACGCTCAGGGTATGTCCCGCTCGCGGAACTGGACCGTCATCTGGAGATCGCCGGAACGTTCTATGATCTTGTCAAGTACCGGAAAAGTATACGGTAGCGGATCGCTCTCGTCAATGTGTTTGGGATGAATCCGGAAAATTAACCCGCCAATCCTGTACCTGAAATTCTCCGTCTTCGTCAAAAAAAACATAATGGAGCACATCAAAACCTTCCGATAGAGATGGGACGGTTAAGCGGGATCGAGTGGCCCGAATGCCTTTTTCCGGAATGTATTCGCGGCCGGTACGCAGGCGATTGCGGGCCAGTGCATCGCTGATTCTGGATCGAAAATAGTAGCCGACCACTCGGTATCCGGCGGCGCGTGCCGGTTCGATGTATCGTCTGCGTTCTTCCGGGGACGGGTTGGTGTTGTCGATCACCATACGCTGCTTCACATCTAGACAGGTTTGAAATATGGCTGATTCACGGCGCCGGGTCCGAAACATGTCGAGGTTAATCCGGAGATGGGTTGAGAAAAACCGTTCCCGGTAAAACGTGGATTTCCCGGACCCTTGAATGCCAATGAAAATCACCAGTTCCATGAATAACCCGATTGTGGTGTAAAGCCGTGAACCGGCTGTTTCACAAACGCGAGTCAGCAAGCGAAAGGGCTGCGCGGTCAGCGCCTGCGCGAAGTCAGTCATTTGATGTGAAGCGAATGAAGAGGGAATTCATAGGCCTGCCGCATGATTCGGCTGGCCGGGAAATGAAAGCAGGAGAGATAATCCCGTCTCTCCTGCTTTCATTTCACCCCGAATCATGGGCGAGTTTAGAGCAAAGAGGCAACAGTGGCGCCGGGTGACGGTTTCGCGACGAACAGCGCTCCGTTTCGGTCAAGTTCCGGGTGATTTCGGGGAATGTAGGTTTCATAGTATTCCCGCTTGACCGTACGGAGGATCGAGTCAGCCATATCGTCCCGAACGAGTGCAACGGCGCACCCGCCGAATCCCGCTCCGGTGAGCCGGGCTCCAAGCGCCCCGGCATCCCGGAGAATGGAGACGAGCGTATTCAGTTCCGGGGTCGAGATCCCGTACTCGATATCACAACTCCGGTGAGACTCGTTCATGAGTCGACCGAATTCAACGGCATCTCCGCGTTCTATCGCCCGGCAGCTTCTGTCAACCCGTCCCGCCTCGGTGAGGACGTGCAAAACCCGGGACCGTATCCGGAAGCCGTCATCTGGCTCAGGCATAGGAACGCCCTGACGAGTCATGAGATATTTTTTCACCAGGTGTTCCGGAGTCTCTCCCGCCAGCAGAGCAGCCGTTTCCAGGGAATAGGATTCTTCCGGAAACAGTCTGTCAGCGAACGACTCCAGCGAATCGAAGCGGTCGAGAATTCTCCGGTCCGGCATATCACCAAGACGCGCCAGAGGAATGATATCGGGAAACGAGTGATTGATGATGGCGACAGCCAGGCGGCATTCCGCCGGGCGGCGGTTATAGAGTATAAGGGCATTTTCCGTTTTAGCCGCCCGGATAAGTGAGTGGGTGACCAGAACGGAATATCCCTCCGGAAATGGAACATGCATGTGCCGGAGAGTGAAGAAGTCAAGCCGGACCGCTTTTCCGGCTTCCCCCAGCAGACACACGGCCTGATCCATGCCGCCTCCTTGCGTACCGACATAGCGTTCGCCTTCCGCCATCATTTCCGCGAGTTCCACAGGATGGCATTCCACGCCGTTGACCGCCAGAAGCGCCAGCGCCGACGCCACCACAAGAGCGGAGGAAGAAGAAAGTCCCGCGGAGGAGGGAATATCGCCGCCGAACATTACATTCATTCCCTTCAGCCCGGTCCCGTATCGTTCCGCAAGGCGTGCGACTGCGGCTTTGACATAGTTTGACCAGTCCCCCGGAGCGGAAGGGGGGATGGATGCATCCGTCTCAAACTCCCGGGGCGGAAACTGGGGCTGCATATTTCTGATCGAAACGGTCCTGTCCGGGCGCAGAGACGCACAGGCATACACCGCGTATGGTATGGACATGGGGAGAACGGGATACCCGTTATAATCTGTATGCTCCCCAATAAGGTTCACCCGTCCCGGAGCGGAAATGCAATGGGTTGGTTCTTCTGCAAATTCCGAGCGGAAAGAGTCACTGAGTTCGTTCATTAGCATTGATGGCCAATTGGTTAAGACAGTTATCGGGGTATGTCGGAGGGACAGGAGAGGCAGCAACGTTGGTGGATGGAAACAAACGAAGCCACCGCTTACAAAACTTCTGTATTATCATCTCCCGTGCCAAGGGAGATACACGAGAAAATCCGCCGCACCACAGAAGCGTTTGCCGACCGAGCCCGATATCCCTGTTGATTAAAGGAGGATGTGCGCTGTTTCGAGATCCTGCGGAGTACCCACATCTTTCCAGTACCCGGAGAGCACGTACCCTTTCAACGCGCGTTCTTCATCGCGAATCATGCCGAATATATCGGTAAGCTCGTATTCGCCCCGGGGCGAAAGCGTCAGGCGTTCCGTGTACCTGAATACATCACCGGCAAGAATCATGAGGCCGGCGTTGTTCAGATTGGTGGTCGAAGTTCCCTGGGGAGGCTTTTCCACCATCTTTGTTATATTGTTATCGTCGTCCATATACACAGCGGCGCCCCGGTACGGGTCATCAACCACATTCAGACCGAGAAGGGCTTCGCTGGGGTGAGCGGCGTAGTAGTTGACCATCCCGGTGTAGTTCTCTCGCGGAGTAATGACATCGCCGAAACTGAAAAAAAACGGTTCACCCGCAACATATTCCCTGGCAAGATGGAGCGCCGCACCGGTTCCGTTTTGAACCGTCTGTTCGATATAGGTTATCGAGATTCCCTGCGAGGAACCGTCTCCGAAGTACTCCTGGACCACGGACTGTTTGTATCCAACCACAACGCCGAATTCGGTAATGCCCGCTTCCCGGATGAAGCTGATGATATGGTCGAGCATGGGCTTCCCCTTGATCGGGATCATGGGCTTGGGAATTTCCCTGGTGATCTCTTTCATGCGGGTACCTTTCCCCGCCGCCAGAATGACCGCTTTCATCCACCCTCCTCTTTTCCGATATGAGGTTGTCATATTGGTAAATTAGGCACTGCCGTCACCAAATGCAAAATGTATTCTGCTCTTCGATCGTATCGGACACAGGAGTGTACCGGATTACCCGCCTCTGAAAGGCCGGGGGTGAAATCCACGACAATACCTTCACTGCTGTCCGGAATTATAAAATTCTCTGCCATACCGGGCGCCTACCCTGAACATTTCGACAATGTTTTCCACCGGAATACCGTCGTGGAGCGAATGATCCGAGGCGAGAATAAACCCGCCTCCCTTCGCGGCGATATCAATGGCTGCGCGCACCTGTTCGGCCACCTCCTCCGGTGAGCCATATGGGAGCACGCCGGAGGAGTCAATGTTTCCGATAATGCAGAATCGGTCGCCGTAGTGCTCCTTGACAAAACGCAGATCCATTCCGGCGGTCCTTTGCAGGGGGTGAATGGAGGCAATCGGAGTTTCCGCCAGATCCGGCAGGTATTCCGTGATGTGTCCGCAGGCATGGAGGAGAACGGGAACACCCAGACCCGCAGTATATTCAACCAGTTCGGCGAAAGGGGGCAGTATGTATCGGCGATAGTGCTCCAGGCTGAAAAAACCTCCGTTGCTCGAACCGAGGTCTTCGCTCACCCAGATAGCGTCACATCCCGCCATCACCGATCTTCGGGCCGCTTCCTTGAAAAAGGCGTTGGAAAGATTGAAGATGTCTGTAAGCAATCCGGGATCATCGTACAGGGCGTAACAGATGTTTTCATATCCCATGAGCAGCCATGCAGTGGTCAGGGGACCCTGAACTCCGGCGGTAATGGCCAGATCATCATGGTCCATAGAGCGAGCCGCCTCGATTTCAGAAGTCCGCCCGGGAAGGGTGGGGTCAGGTGGACGGTATCCGGAAAGATCGGACCGGGTGCATACGGGGTATCGGACAGGCGCGTCGATGGGCCAGGATGAAGCGCTTGTCCGAAACACCGTTCCCCATTCATCACGGTATGTATCGGATGACAGGAATTCCCGGTGGTATCCCTGAAATCCTCCGAAGGGGAGCCATATCGCGTCGTGGTCGAGCGCCAGCGCGAGACGTACGGCATCCGGTCCGTTGTATGATTCAGGACGGCTTCCGGTAAGGCGCTCATACAAGGGCTGCTGAAAAAGGAAATCGAAAAGCGGAACCCGATCCGGGATTTCGTGGTTTAGTGCTGTAAAAAAACGCTCTTTGCGGGTCATCGATTTCATTCCTGTCGAACAGGTTTTGGGTTGCTCACAATGATAATATAGATTCCTGCTTTCTCTTCGGAAAATACTTTTTGGTTCTTCATTGGATTCTATGGGTACTTTCGGGTGAACGGTGCAAAGTGAGGAGTGAAAGACACCAAGGCACAAAGGAATGACCGCAGGGGTAGACATGTCTCGACCGGTCTGATCGGGACACTCCGGCAGTGGCGGCCGGTTCTTTTCTCCTGAATCCGTCCTTCCGGCTCCAGACTCCTTCTTGCTTCACGAATCCATGCGGGCGGTTTGCTCGTCTCAGCATGTCACCTATATATACAACCCATGCATGGTCACCTCTTCACAAGAAAATGTCAGACGAATGCATCATGGCGGAGAGGGACTTGCGGAAAGGATCATCCCTGCCGATTCTGCACGATAACCGCCCGTGTACACGATTACAGGATGTGAAACCTTGTATTCCTGGATGGAATGTGTATATTATTCCGAAATTCCCTAACGAAATCCATGAAATTGCTCAGAGGTCAGTCATGAAACAACATAGTATTGCCAGCCTGGTCATGTGGACCGGGGTTGTCCTTTCCATTGCGGGATGCGATTCTTCCACGGGGAACACCAAGGTTGATCTTGTACCGCCGCCGATACCAGCCGGGTTTACCATTTCCCAGATTGGAAACGGCGCGGTTACGCTTACATGGCAGCCCGTTTCCGATTCTGAATTGAAAGGATACAATGTTTACTGGCAGGGTGGGTCGGCGATCGATACACTCAAAGCCAATCGCATGTTTGTTGCAACAAGCAATGTGGTCATTACAGATCTCGATTATGAAACCACATATGCTTTCTCGGTTTCATCCATCGATCTGAGTGGGAACGAAAGCCGTCTTTCCGTACTCCGCAGCGGCACTCCGTATAACACGACCCCTCCGCTTCCTCCCATCAACATCGATCTTGTAGCCGAAAACATCGAGTATCCCAAAATTACCCTCTACTGGTCTGAGAATAGTGAGCCGGACATCGCTCATTACAACATTTACCGTTCACTCTCCTCGAACGGAATGGACGGCAACCTTGACCCGATAGCAGTTGTAACCCAGCAGACACACTGTGCGGATACTGAGATCGAAGTGGGACAAACCTATTACTACTGGCTGACCGCCATGGACAAGGGCGGGAAAGAAAGTGCGCCTTCTGCAATCGTCGGTGACGCCGTGCTGCCAAAGCCGACACTTGAAACACCAGTTAATTTCGAATACGTTGGGGCAACCCCCACATTTCGATGGCAGATAACTCCTGGAGCAAAAAAGTACAACGTGGTTGTAACCACATCACGTATCGGAGGAGAAATCTGGAACGCCGAAGTGGATGGCGCGGTGAGTCAAACAACCTACACCGGTAAAACTAAACTCATCAGCGGCAACACGTATTACTGGAAGGTCGGCGCCATCTCACGCCGGGAAATCAATTCCGTCAGCGCGGTGGGTTCTTTCGTCGTCCGCGCACAGTAACCGACATCCCGCGTTTTTTCTGGCGCAAGACATGAACAGCGTATGAGCAATGGGTATACGCATGCATTTTTTCCAAAATATGATTGCCCAGCCTTACCGGAGGCAATAAATTAGGTTCAACACTCACTTTTCGGAAAGGTGGGCCATGAGCCAGAGGGATCGTATCGCTGAAATCGAGGATCTGACGGTCAAGGAATTCAAGGAAGAACTCCTGTTCAGCATGGAGAGCCTCAAACGAGGCATCAAGCCCGGCAATACCATGGAACTCCTGGCCACTTCGCTGAATATCAGCCTTCTCGGTGATGACCTGAAACAAGCGCTCGAACGCTGGCTCCAGATTGATCTTTGGGATAGCGTTGACGGAGGGAAAAAAAAGTGATTCCTTCACGACTTACTGTTACACCCCCTCCGGACGTATACACTTCACGGCAACCATAGGGAGAGGGGAAATGCGTCTGACTCCGTCCATATATCTGGTCGGCGGAACCCCGGAGGGGCTCACCGACGGATACGACTGTCACATCTATCTTATCAAGGGACCATCCGGTATTTTTCTCATCGATGCCGGCAACGGGTATGATACGGCCGGTCTGCTGAGAAACATTGAAGAGGAGGGATTCTCCCCCTCGGATATCAGCCATGTTCTCATTACCCACCATCATACCGACCATGCCAGGGGTGCGAAAGCACTTCGCGATGCACTCGGGTGCAAGGTCTGGATCAGTTCAAACACCGGCAAGCACCTCCTGGAAAAGGGAACCGATGAAGAACTCGGTGTGATTTTTGCAAAAGCACACGGGATGTACGCACAGGATTACGTCTACATTCACTGCCCGGTGGACCACGGAATAGAAGACGGCGAAGAGTTTGAGATTGCCGGAGTACAAGTCAAGGCGATCAATGTCATCGGCCACTCCCATGATTCCATCTGCTACCTGATGGACCTTGACGGA